>NZ_KV792637.1:0-31421 GCF_001808265.1 Klebsiella sp. HMSC16A12 | reverse complement strand
AGCAAAAGTTCGATTTATTCAACAAAGCCCGATACGGTGGCAATTGATTGTGATCACCGATCATTAATCGTCGGTAGGATAATAAAAGTGGGCTTATTAATTCTATACCTGTAACCTTTCCACTTTCTTCCATGATCGACCAATCAAATTGTGCTCTTTCTTTTATCATTCTCTCTACATAATCTGAATTAGTTGTAGCAAATATTAAGCTTGCTGATTTAATTAGTTGATTAATTAGTGGGTATCTCTTTACTGGAGGAGCTTTAAGCAAACTGGAAATATTACTTTTTAAACTTTGATTGGAAGAGTTTTTGTATAAAGGGCTTTCTACGAACTTCCGCAAATATTCTAATCCAGTTTCATCGGCACTGTTTAATATTATATTATCTTCGCCAGATATTTTGTTGCATCTAATAATTATGGGATCATTTGTATGTTTGTTTTCAGTAAGTAAATCTTTGACAACTTCGTGATATAGATGTTGAACGGTTGCATGACTTTGTGCAGTAAAGAGTATCCTGCTATTAGGTTCTTCTTTAAAGATAAATTTAGAAATTGCTTTGACTAAGTGAGTTTTACCTACTCCCGGTGGACCTTGTACAAGGTTCATTGGCAATGTTGATAATACTTTTGTAAAAACTCTTTGTTTAGATTCATCCAATGAGTCCATTATATCTTTTGCATTTATATCTTCATTGCTTACTGTGAGATTTGAATTAGGGGAAGTAATTACATTCATCAATTCGATATGATTTTCAAGCATATCCAATGTATTTGCATGTCTTGTTATTTGGCGCAGAGTTCCTTCAATCGAGTCGGGAACAATATAAAAATTCCTCCATTCTGGAAGAGGTTTTTTAGAGATGAAGCTATATATTTCTTGATTGTCTTGATCTGTTTCATAGCCATAAAACTCTAAAAGAATCTCTTCGTCAACTCTACTGAAATCATTATTGTCTACTAAACTCCAAGATACCTTATCGTTGTTTTCACTACTATTTATAATTTTTTCAAGCCTGACAGATGGTGAGTCAATACTTAGCGACTTAGACAGTTCCTCCGTTGTTTCGTCAAATTTGGGAATGAATTTAAAGATCCATGAGCTAATATTATCTGGTTCGCTTTCTTCACTGATGTTTTCTACAGGGAAAATTTCTGCTTTTGCATATGCGATATTTGTAATATGAACGGCAGTTAGGCCCTCCAATAATCGAAGATGTTCTTCATTTCTTTTGTTTTTAGTTTTACCTATATCTTTGAAAATCATTTCCCAAGACAGTAGGCTTAATGAGTTATCATTACTATTCAAAAATTTCCTGGCTTCGTAATGAGTATAACATGATATATTATTACTATTTAGTTCAATGTAATTATCTTTACCAAAGAATCTATTTGGCAACTCTAAATATGCATATTGTGAATAACCTAAATCCCATGTTTTGTCACTCGTTCGATGGTCAGGTTGAAATGGTGTTAGTACATAAAAAAGTTCTTTCCCTTTCAATACTACATCATATCGATTGTGTTCTGAGGTATTAACAAATAATACTGGTGAATCTGATAAATCTTCGCTTACGAAACTCTTTATTATATCAGAGTCATCTCTGGATATTGTGAATTCACTTTTCTCAAAGATTATTTTTTGTATGCAGTGAAATAGCTCTTTTTTATCTTTGGTATTATCAGATTGTTCATACTTAGTGTTTATTGCTAACCCATGAATAGTTTTCGTTTTTTTATAGAATTCAGTAAGCTCATCAATTATACCATCTAAAAACTGTAGAATATCTTTTTCACCAAGAAGTTCTTTTATAGCATTTTGCTGAATAGGTTGGATTCCTAATAGACTACGAATTATAGCTACTTCACTAATTGTCAGATCGTACTTAGAAATGAAGTATTCTGCTGGGAACTGCAGAGATTTAATTTCATTTATATCTATTTTTAAAAAGTTTGCTATTAAAATTCCTAAATCGATCCAATCTGTAGCAAAAGTTGATATTTTACCGTGTTCACCAACAGGCTCAATTTTAGCTCTGGTAAGTGTAGGCATTCGGATTGACCACTCGAAGCCGGTCAATTGAAAATCGTTATAATCATCTGATTCATAATCATATGTTAGAATTGAATTTTCATCTAAATGTCGATGTAACAACCCTTGCGCATGAAGCAAACCAATAGCATTTGTAATTCTACAGATATTTTTCCAGAATCTGATTCTAACTGCTGGATCTTTTAAACGGGTGAGCCAGTGGCTTTTTCTTGGGAGAGATAATGTTCTTTTATTCAATAAGTAAGAAGTAGGTACTCTTCCATCAGAATTTAAAACAAGATAGTACCCTTCATTTGTTTTTTTTGATTCAACAGGATTTACTATATAATCTCCTACTCCAGGATATCCCTTTAACCTTTGTAGTTGTCGTAATTCATGTTGCCAAATACTTTCAAGAACTTGTTCATCACTTGAGGTATTTCTTGGCCAATGTTTGATAATGTAACTCTCTCCATCTTTAAGGGTAAGAATTACTTCAGGAATATTTTTATTTGATTCTGTTTTTAGTAGATTTCTTTCTATAATCTCATAATTATCAAACAGTTTATTTTCACTCATAGACCAACCTTATTCATAAATGCTGTGTGAACTTTACGGATGAGAATTGTACATTTAAATGCTACCGCCCCAACATATGCATGTATGCTGTACATTGTATTTATTGCTAACATAAAAAAGCAATATATACAATGAGTTAAGTAGTGTTGTTTGGTTTGGATCAAAAAAAAGCTTCTGAAATTATTTGACCAGCTATTGCTTAATCTCAGAAGCTAAAACAGGGCTTTAATTGGTTAATGCTGGGTGTATGGTTCTAAGTTGTTCGTTGAAAAATAGAGATGCAATTCTAGTAATTACATTTGTTTATTATGTGTTTTTTAATTATTAAGCTGCAATAGCTTTTAGCCTGTGAGCTTGCACATAGTCACTCCACCATTGCATGAGAACTACCCGTTCCGCGAGATACTCAGCACGATTGTAAGCTGCAGTTATTTCATCTTTCTTCGAGTGGGCAAGGGCCGCTTCTAAGACATCTGTCCTGAACTTACCAGACTCCTCTGCGGCCGTTCGTGCAATAGATCTCATTCCATGGGCTACAAGCTCTCCCCCAAAGCCCATACGGATTATGGCAGCATTAGCTGTTTGTTCATGCATATGGTTAAGAGGAGCCTTTATGCTGGGAAACACCCATTCACGATGCCCACTTATCGCTTTCATTGAATCCAATACTCGCAAAGCTTCTTTACTTAATGGGACCTTATGTGGCTTCTTCATTTTCATAAAATCGGATGGTATGTTCCACATTGAGTTGTCAGTATCTATATCGGCCCATCTTGCACGAACAGCTTCGCCGGGACGAACCCAGGTTAGTAACTGCCATTCAATCAGCAATCGTGTCTCCATACGGACTGAGGCGTTGTTTAACACTGTAAGGAAGCGGGGGAGTTCGGTTGGGGGCAGGGCTGGCATGTTCTGTTTCTTCGGCTTACTAAATCTCTGGGCAAGATTGTCAGCCGGATTGAATTCTATGAGTTCTTCTGTTGCTGCATAGCGGAAAATTTCATTCAGGCGGGATATGATGCGTCGAAGTGTTTCAAGGACACCTCGTTTTTCTATGGGGTCTAAATGCTATTTAAGCATTTTAGGGCGAATCTCCTTAATGGGGGTATCACCCAACGTTGGAAAGATATTTCTCTCTAGACTTCTCCAGATGTCGTTAGCATGATCCTGGGAGATGCCTGACGTTTTGACTTTCTCATCAAGCCACTTCTTGGCTACTGCTTGAAATGTGTGTTCCGTGGCATCTTTCAGGGCATTGGCTTTCTGGGTGTTATGAACTTGTGGATTTATACCATTCGCAAGCAAGGAAAGGTATTCATCTCGCAAGGCTCTTGCTCTTGCCAGTGTGAGGTGAGGGTAGGTCCCAAGGCTCATTTTGGTCCTTTTCTTACTCACCGGCACTGCATACCTGAAATACCAATTCTTCTTCCCTCCTTTCGAGAGGGGAGCGATTCGTAGGATCAAACCATCACCGTCAAACAAGTTGATTTCTTTGTCAGTTGGCTTGGTGCTTTTGATTTCAGTGTCAGTAAGCTTCTTAGCGATTTTTGCCATTTTGGGACCCTCAAGTTTTGGACCCTTTATGTTGGGTCCCAAAAAGGGTGCCATAACGAGTAGCTTCTAGCAATTCTCGGTAGACTACCATAGACGTAAAAAAGCCCGCAGAGCTTGTGCTGTGCGGGCTTAGTAGACTTTACTGAACTTCAGTACATCAATATTTGGTGGAGCTGGCGGGAGTTGAACCCGCGTCCGAAATTCCTACATCCTCGGCACTACATGCTTAGTCAGTCTTTACATTCGCTTGCCAGCTGCGGACAGACACGCCACTAACAAACTAGCCTGATTAGATTTAACGCTTCAACCCCAGGCAGGGCATCCACGCGATCTCTTTTGGGTTTGACCTCTCTTTGATCCCCGTCTTAAGAGCGGAAGCTAGGGAGAGAGGGCTCAGAGCAGGTTATTAAGCTGCTAAAGCGTAGTTTTCGTCGTTTGCGACTATTTTTTGCGGCTTTTTACGAGGCCAACCGCCCCTCGGCATGCACCTTGGGTTTCGCAAATCCCGTCGAATCCAGAATCAGCCCCAATGTGTAGGTCAAGTATAACAGATTTGTGAATGTCGTTACCAGCCCCATCACGCAGGATTATTTAAGCAGGGTGGACGAAAAAGCAGCATCAACAAGGATATAGCGTAAGGGCCAGCGAGAGCTGGCCCTCGGGGAGGGGAGATTAACGTCCGGCGTGCTTCATAATACGCGCCTTATCCAGCGCCCATTCACGATCTTTCAGGTCGGTACGCTTGTCGTGCTGTTTCTTACCTTTGGCGACGCCGATTTTCACTTTGCACCAGGCGTTCTTCCAGTACAGCGACAGGGCGACGACGGTGTAACCTTCGCGGTTAATGCGGCCGTACAGCGTGTCGAGTTCGCGCTGGTTGAGCAGCAGCTTACGGGTGCGCGTCGGGTCGCAGACATAGTGGGTGGAAGCCACGGCCATGGGCGTAAAGTTGGCGCCGAACAGGAAGGCTTCGCCATCCTTCAGGATGACATAGCTATCGCCGATGTTGGCTTTGCCTGCACGCAGGGATTTGACTTCCCAGCCCTGCAGGGCGAGACCAGCCTCGTATTCATCTTCGATAAAGTATTCGTGACGGGCGCGTTTATTCAGCGCAATGGTGGCTGATCCAGGTTTGTGGGCTTTTTTCTTAGTCATAATGTCCTGAAGTCATCGTCTTATACACAGTTACCTCGATCGCATCCTGCGAGGTGTACTGCGCATCTTAGCACGAGTTGCGGCACAGCGTTTTTTTTAGCAGCAGATAAATGATATTATTTGCACTGTGTTTAAATGTGGAACCTGCTATGCCTCAGATTAGCCGTACTGCGCTGGTGCCTTTCAGCGCGGAACAGATGTATCAACTGGTAAACGATGTGAAGTCCTATCCTGATTTTCTGCCAGGCTGCACCGGTAGCCGCGTGCTGGAATTGGGGCCGACGCAAATGACGGCGGCGGTTGATGTGTCCAAAGCCGGCATCAGTAAGACCTTCACCACACGCAATACACTGACCAGCAACCAGAGCATTTTGATGAGCCTGGTGGATGGCCCGTTCAAGAAGCTGATTGGCGGCTGGAAGTTTATTCCGCTGAGCCCCGAGGCCTGCAAAATCGAATTCCATCTCGATTTCGAGTTTACTAATAAACTGATTGAGATGGCTTTTGGCCGGATCTTCAAAGAGCTGGCCGCTAACATGGTGCAGGCGTTCACTTCGCGCGCCAAAGAGGTTTACAGTGCCGGCTAATATTCGTGTTGAGGTCGCTTACGCGCTGCCTGAAAAGCAGTACCTGCAGCGGGTCACCTTGGACGAGGGGGCGACGGTCGAGCAGGCGATTATCGCCAGCGGTCTGCTGGCGCTGCGTGATGACATCGATCTGGCGAAAAACAAGCTGGGTATCTATAGTCGTCCGGTAAAGCTGCATGACGAAGTTCACGACGGCGACCGGGTGGAAATCTATCGTCCGCTGATCGCAGACCCGAAAGAGCTGCGTCGCCAGCGGGCAGAGAAAAGCGCCGCAAAGTAACCTGCAGCAGACCGACTATCAGCCATAAAAAAAGCGCTCATCGAGCGCTTTTTGCTTTTCCGGGCCTTACTGACTGGTCAGCGCAGGCTTGTTATCAATGTTAGTCAACACACCGCCGCTGTTGAAGGTCAGGGTTAGGGTCTGCTGAGTCACTTTCTGGTGGCCCGGCTCCTGACGGAAGACATAGAACCAGGTATTGGTGCCGAACGGATCCGTCATCATTGGCGTCCCCAGAGCATAAGCTACCTGCTGTTGCGTCATACCGACACGAATTTTTGCTACATCGTTTGGTGCCAGATAGTTACCCTGGTTGATGTCAGGACGGTAAACCACTCGTTCCAGAGTGGAACAGCCTGCGGTCAACATAAGAAGAACCGCTGCGGCAGCAGTCAGCGTTTTACAGCGCATAGTGATTTGATTCCTTTTTGGGCCCGAGCAGTACGTGGCTCATCTGTAATATGCCGATAATAATAGACCTTCGCGCCGTTGGAAACCTCCGGCTGCAGGTCAGCAGGCAATTTGCTGTTCACTATGACCCTGTGAAAATCAAAAAGTTTACGCCGCAAGCAACTCTTTCGCGTTCGCCAGGGTGTTGCGCGTGACTTCGCTGCCGCCCAGCAGACGGGCCAGCTCCTGCAAGCGAGCACGTTTATCCAGCGGCTGCATATGGGTTTCGGTCATCTCGCCATCGGTCTCTTTGCAGACAAAGAAATGATGGTGGCCGCAGCCTGCGACCTGCGGCAGGTGGGTCACGCACATCACCTGCGTGGACTCGCCCAGCTGGCGCAGCAGCTTGCCGACCACGGCGGCGGTCGGGCCGCTGATACCGACGTCCACTTCGTCGAAAATCAGCGCTGGGGTTTCCATTTTACGCGCGGTGATCACCTGAATCGCCAGCGCAATGCGCGACAGTTCGCCGCCGGAGGCCACTTTGGCGATTGGCTGCAGCGGCTGACCGGGGTTAGTGGTGACGCGGAACTCAATATGGTCGGCGCCGTCGGCGGTGAGATGGCGTTCATCGAACGCGACCTCAATCGCGAAGACCCCGTGCGGCATCGAAAGTGAGTGCATACTCTCAGTGATAAGCTGGGTCAGCTCGTCGGCGCTGGCCTGGCGCAGGGCATGCAGCTGGCGCGCGGTCTCCAGCGCCAGCTGATGATGTTCGACCACCTGCTGGCTGAGGGATTCCAGCGAGCCGGCGCTGTCGTCCAGCAGGCGCTGCTCTTCCAGCATCGCCTGATAAACCGCCGGCAGCTCTTCCGGCATCACCTGATGTTTACGCGCCAGCGCGATTTGTCGGGAAATCCGTTGCTCAAGTTCAAACAGACGGTTCGGATCGAGATCCAGACGGTCATGGTAGTGGCGCAACTCGTCGCTGGCCTCGCTGAGCTGAATGGCCGCCTCTTCCAGCATATCCAGGACGCCGGAAAGCTTGCTGTCCATGCCCACCAGCTCGCTGACCAGCTGCCTCGCGGTATAAAGCTGGCTCTGCAGATTGGCCTCTTCGCCGTCCGTCAGTACCGTAAGGGCGTGCTGGCAGGTGCTGAGCAGCTGGCCGCTGTTGGCCAGGCGCTTGTACTCTTCGTCAATCTGCTCGAATTCTCCCGGCAGCGGGTTAAATTCGTTCAGCTCTTTAAGCTGATACTGCAGCAGATCGGCGCGGGCGGCGCGCTCCTGGCTCTGCTGCTGATGCTGGGCCAACTCGCGGCAGCTCTGGTGCCACTGGCGATAGTGCTCGGCCATACGCTGAGTAAGCGCATACTCACCGGTATAGCCGTCGAGCAGCGTTTTTTGGTGTTCGGGTTTGGTCAGCAGCTGGTGGGCATGCTGGCCATGGATCTGGATCAGCAGCTGGCCCAGCTCGCGCAGCTGCGAGAGCGGGACGGCGGTGCCGTTGATGAAGCCGCGCGAGCGGCCGTCGGCGCTGATCACCCGGCGAAGTAAACACTCACGCCCACTCTCCAGCTGATTCTCTTCCAGCCAGCGCTGGGCGGCAGGGGTATCTTTCAGCGCGAAGCGCGCGCACAGGTCGGCACGGGTGGCGCCGCGACGCACCATGTCGGCTTCAGCTCTGCCGCCGAGGCACAGCCCCAGCGCGTCGATGGCAATGGATTTCCCGGCGCCGGTTTCCCCGGTGATGGCGGTCATGCCGCTGTGGAAATCAATTTCCAGTTCACGAACGATAGCAAAATTACTGATGGTGAGTTGCGCCAACATAGCTGCCTTCCTGTATGAAAAACCAATACTGTGTTTTCGTACAGTATAGACTGGTTTTTTATCCAGTAAAGAGGCAGCCGTGAAAATCAGAACAATTTTTTCGACCAGCCGAGCTTGGTGCTTAATGTATTGAAATAGCTGTAATCTTTAGGGTGAATCAGATTGAGGTGATAATCACAGCGGCGAATGAGGACATCTTCGCCATCCTGGATCGGCAGGGCAATCTGGCTGTCGCAGCTGATCTCCAGATCGCTGCAGCGGTGAGAGAAGCGTAGGCGGATGGTGCTGTCGCCGTTGATCACCAGCGGTCGCGCTGAAAGGGTGTGCGGGAACATCGGCACCAGGGTGATGGCGTCCAGCGACGGTGTAAGGATTGGGCCGCCGGCCGACAGCGAATAGGCGGTGGAGCCGGTCGGAGTGGAGATAATCAGGCCATCGGATCGCTGAGAGAACGCAAAGACTTCGTCGATATAGACTTCGAACTCAATCATATGCGCCACTTTGCCGGGGTGCAGCACCACTTCGTTGATGGCGGTGCTGATACGTTTCTGGCAATCCTGCTGACACACCTGGGCCTCCAGCAGAAAGCGTTTCTCGGCGATGTAGTGGCCTTCCAGCACGTCGGCGAGCTGCTGCAGGGCGTTGTCCGGGTCAAGGTCGGTGAGAAAGCCGAGGTTGCCGCGGTTAATGCCGATGACGTTAATGTCGTAACGGGCCAGGGTCCGCGCCGCGCCGAGCATATTGCCGTCGCCGCCCACCACCACCGCGAGATCGGCCTGTTGGCCAATCTCCGCCAGCGTGCCGGTTTTCACGTTGCTGAGCTGAAGTTCATGGGCGATCTGCTGTTCAACCAGCACTTCATACCCTTTGCTGCACAGCCAGCGCCAGAGCATTTCATGTGTGGTCAGGGCGGTGGGGTGACGAGGATGTCCCACAATGCCGATACACTTGAAATGGTTCTTCATGATCTGGATGTCCTTGCGTTAAATGAAATAGTGACAATCTGTCCGCTTCCCTTGAAACCCGGAAACTGATCCCCATAATAAGCGAAGTTAGCGAGATGAATGCGAAAAAAACGCGGAGAAATTCATGAGTAGTAAAGAACAGAAAACGCCTGAGGGGCAAGCCCCGGAAGAAATTATCACGGAGCAGCGCGACGACGTTGAGGCGGTAGAGCCTGAAGTTTCGGCTGAGCAGGTGGATCCGCGCGATGAAAAAATTGCGAATCTGGAAGCCCAGCTGGCTGAAGCGCAGAAACGTGAACGTGAAGTGATGCTGCGTGCCAAAGCCGACGAAGATAACCTGCGTCGCCGTACCGAGCAGGATATCGAGAAAGCGCACAAATTCGCGCTGGAAAAATTCGTCAATGAACTGCTGCCGGTGATCGACAGCCTGGACCGCGCGCTGGAAGTGGCCGACAAGGCTAATCCGGAGCTGGCGCCGATGGTGGAAGGGATCGAACTGACCCTGAAATCTATGCTGGACGTAGTGCGTAAGTTCGGCGTGGAAGTGATCGCCGACACCAACGTTCCGCTGGATCCGAACGTCCACCAGGCCATTGCGATGGTCGAGTCTGAAGATGTGGCGGCGGGCAACGTGCTGTCCGTGATGCAGAAAGGTTATACCCTGAACGGCCGTACTATTCGCGCCGCGATGGTGACGGTAGCGAAAGCGAAATAACGCTTGCTGCCTTGCTCAACGGCTGCCTGCGGGCGGCCGTTTTTTATGTCATCGCTGCTGACGCGAGATAAAAAAACGGCGGGCCGCAGCCCACCGTGATATTAATTCCTTCGCTCGCGCTACTCCGCGACGCTCTCGCGTAATGATTTCACCGGCATCACTTTCACCTGTTTGATCATGTTGTCCTGCACGTCGAGGATATCTATATCGTACTGCTCAATGCGCACGCGGGTGCCCGGGACCGGGATCTCTTCCAGCGCTTCGAGGATAATACCGTTGACGGTGCGGGCTTCATCTTCCGGCAGGTGCCAGTTAAACGCTTTGTTGATTTCGCGAACGTTGGCGCTGCCGTCGATAATCACCGTGCCGTCGTTAAGCGGGGTCACTTCCTCCGCCAGGGTGGGTGACATGGAGGTGGTGAAGTCGCCGACAATCTCTTCAAGAATATCTTCGACGGTGACCAGCCCCTGAATATCGCCGTATTCATCGACCACCAGACCGACTTTCTTTTTATTGCGCTGAAATTTCACCAGCTGGGTGCTGAGCGGCGTGCCTTCCGGCACAAAGTAGATCTCATCTGCCGCCCGCAGCATGATCTCTTTTGTGAACTCTTTCTTCTCCGTCATCAGACGGTAGGCTTCGCGAACGCGCAGCATGCTGATGGCATCGTCCAGCGAATCGCGGTAGAGCACGATGCGGCCATGCGGGGAGTGGGTCAGCTGGCGGACGATAGATTTCCAGTCATCATTGATATCGATGCCGACAATCTCATTGCGCGGCACCATGATGTCGTTAACGCTGACCTTCTCCAGGTCCAGCACCGACAGCAGCATATCCTGATTGCGTCGTGAGATTTGTGAACGGGATTCATTCACAATCGTGCGCAGTTCATCTTTGCTCAGGGCGCTGCTGATGACGGTATCGGTGCGGATGCCCATCATGCGCATCAATATGCGGGTGATGGTATTCAGCAGCCACACCAGCGGCATCATCAGCACCTGCAGGGGCGCCAACAGGAAGCTGCTGGGGTAGGCGACCTTTTCCGGATAGAGGGCGGCGATGGTCTTCGGCAGCACTTCGGCAAATACCAGCACCACAAAGGTAAGTACGCCGGTGGCGATCGCGACGCCGGCGTCGCCGTACAGGCGCATGCCGACGATGGTGCCCAGCGCCGAGGCGAGAATGTTGACAAGGTTATTGCCGATCAGCACAAGGCTAATCAGGCGGTCCGGCTTGCGCAGCAGCTTCTCCACGCGCTTGGCGGGGCGGTTGCCTTGTTTCGCCATGTGGCGCAACCGGTAGCGGTTCAGCGTCATCATGCCGGTTTCGGAACCGGAGAAATAGGCAGAGATAATCACCATGACGATCAGCGTTATGATCAGCGTGGTGGTGGAGATATGTTCCACGTAGGATTCCTTAAAAGACTTAGCTCACGAACTGCTGCAGCACGCGGCTACCAAAATAGGCCAGCGTCAGCAGACCGGCGCCAGCGACGCTGAACCAGACCACACGACGTCCGCGCCACCCTTCATGATAGTGCCCCCACAGCAGGACGATATAGACGAACCACGCAATAATCGACAGCACCGCTTTATCGATATTTTCGCTGCTGAACAGATTGTGCATGTAGAACAGGCCGCTGCACAGCGTCAGGGTCAGCAGCACCACGCCGACCTGGGTGATGTGGAACATTTTGCGCTCAATGCTCATCAGCGGCGGCATTTCGCTGCTGAAGGCCAGCTTTTTATTCTTGAGCTGGTAGTCGATCCACGCCAGCTGCAGCGCATACAGCGCGGCGATGATCAACGTGGCGTACGAGAAGAGCGACAGGCCGATATGCACCAGCATCCCCGGGGTGGTTTCCAGGTGGGTGATATATTCGTTAGGCACGAATGTGGCGAAGGCCAGGTTGATCAGCGCGAAGGCATAGACGATAGGCAGCAGCAGCCAGCCGCGATTGCGCGAGGCCACGATAGTCATCACCGTACAGATCATCAGGCTGACCAGCGACCCGACGTTCAGTAAGCTGAGATTTTGCCCGCTCTCGCCGCCGGGGAATATCCGTGCTTCCAGCGCAAAAGCATGGCAGATCAAGGCGATAGTCGCAGATAAAATCGCCATTCGCCGCCAGCTGCTGTTTTTTTGCAGCAAGCCGGGGATAATCAGCGCGAGGCTGACGGAGTAGGCGACAAGGGCGAGTAGAGCAAAAACAGGCATAGGTGTCGGCTGTTGGCTAAATAAGAAAGAGAAGCAGTATAACGTTAGCAGGCCTCTGCTCCAACCGTTGCAGCACATTCAGATTGATGTCGTGTTATACTCCGCCACATTCGTTTTGTGTGTCGCTGCGGCGACCGACCGTTTCCACCTCAGGCGAGAGACAATGTTTGATAATTTAACCGATCGTTTGTCGCGTACGCTGCGCAACATTAGCGGCCGCGGACGCCTTACAGAAGACAATATTAAAGACACCCTGCGCGAAGTGCGCATGGCGCTGCTGGAAGCGGACGTTGCGCTTCCGGTGGTCCGTGATTTCATCAGCCGCGTCAAAGAGAGCGCGGTCGGCCATGAAGTCAATAAAAGCCTGACCCCGGGTCAGGAGTTCGTCAAAATCGTCCGCAACGAGCTGGTGGCGGCGATGGGCGAAGAGAACCAGACGCTCGACCTGGCCGCGCAGCCGCCGGCCGTGGTGCTAATGGCGGGCCTGCAAGGTGCTGGTAAAACCACCAGCGTCGGTAAGCTGGGGAAATTCCTGCGCGAGAAGCACAAGAAGAAAGTGCTGGTCGTTTCCGCGGACGTTTACCGCCCGGCGGCGATCAAACAGCTGGAAACCCTGGCCGAGCAGGTCGGCGTCGATTTCTTCCCGTCTGATGTCGGGCAGAAGCCGGTTGATATCGTCAACGCGGCGCTGAAAGAAGCGAAACTCAAATTCTACGACGTGCTGCTGGTGGATACCGCCGGTCGTCTGCACGTTGACGAAGCGATGATGGACGAAATCAAGCACGTCCACGCCGCCATTAACCCGGTTGAAACCCTGTTCGTCGTCGATGCGATGACCGGTCAGGATGCGGCGAATACCGCGAAGGCCTTTAACGAAGCGCTGCCGCTGACCGGCGTGGTGCTGACTAAAGTGGACGGCGACGCCCGCGGCGGCGCGGCGCTGTCGATTCGCCATATTACCGGCAAGCCGATTAAATTCCTCGGCGTCGGCGAGAAAACCGAAGCGCTGGAGCCGTTCCATCCGGACCGCGTCGCTTCCCGTATCCTCGGCATGGGCGACGTGCTGTCGCTGATCGAAGATATCGAGAGCAAGGTTGACCGCGCGCAGGCCGAGAAGCTGGCCTCCAAGCTGAAGAAAGGCGACGGTTTCGACCTCACCGACTTCCTTGAGCAGCTGCGCCAGATGAAAAACATGGGCGGCATGGCCAGCCTGATGGGCAAGCTGCCGGGCATGGGGCAGATCCCGGACAACGTGAAAGCGCAGATGGACGACAAAGTGCTGGTGCGTATGGAAGCGATCATCAACTCGATGACCCTGAAAGAGCGCGCTAAGCCGGAAATCATCAAAGGTTCGCGTAAGCGCCGTATCGCCGCCGGCTGCGGCATGCAGGTGCAGGATGTGAACCGTCTGCTCAAGCAGTTCGACGACATGCAGCGCATGATGAAGAAGATGAAGTCGAAAGGCGGCATGATGAAGATGATGCGCGGGATGAAAGGGATGATGCCGCCAGGCTTCCCGGGTCGTTAAAAACAAGGGCATAAGGTTATCTTGTTTGCCATTTTAGCGCCGGGGTGTGCTCGCCATCCTCACGTACTACCTGTACGTTACAGTGGTTGCGCACACGCTGGTACTAAACTGGCTGCACCGCCGACGGCCTTTTACAGCAGACTTATCAACTGCTGATTGCATTTTCCCCAGAAATCAGTAAAATTTTCGGGCTTTTAATATGACACCGGGCTCCGTTCCTCGATGGGGCCCGGTTGTTTTATTCACACAAGAGGATGTTATGGTAACTATTCGTTTAGCACGTCACGGCGCTAAAAAGCGTCCGTTCTACCAGGTTGTTGTCACCGACAGCCGTAATGCACGCAACGGTCGCTTCATCGAGCGCGTTGGTTTCTTCAACCCGATCGCTAACGGTGCGGAAGAAGAAACTCGCCTGGATCTGGATCGTATCGCTCACTGGGTTGGCCAGGGCGCTACTGTTTCCGATCGCGTTGCCGCGCTGATCAAAGCCGCTAACAAAGCAGCTTAATCTGTCACGGTGGTCATGATGAGCAAGCAACACACCGCGCAAGCACCTGTTGATCCGATCGTATTGGGGAAAATGGGTTCTTCCTACGGTATCCGTGGTTGGCTCAGAGTGTTTTCCTCCACCGAAGACGCCGAAAGCATTTTTGACTATCAGCCCTGGTTAATCCAGAAGGCGGGTCAGTGGCAGGTCGTTGAGCTGGAAAGCTGGCGCCACCACAATCAGGACATCATCATCAAGCTGAAAGGCGTTGACGATCGTGATGCCGCGAATCTACTGACTAATTGCGAAATTATCGTGGATTCATCGCAGTTGCCGGAGCTGGAAGAGGGTGACTACTACTGGAAAGACCTGATGGGCTGCCAGGTAGTTACGACGGAAGGCTATAGCCTCGGTAAAGTCATCGATATGATGGAAACCGGGTCGAATGACGTGCTCGTCATCAAGGCAAACCTGAAAGATGCATTTGGTATCAAGGAGCGGTTGGTTCCGTTCCTCGATGGGCAGGTTATCAAGAAAGTCGATCTCACTACGCGTACTATCGAAGTAGATTGGGATCCTGGTTTTTAAATTCTCCGGATAAACGGTAAAAGACGGCGCTATGTGGATTGGCATAATTAGCCTGTTTCCTGAAATGTTCCGCGCAATTACCGATTACGGGGTAACTGGCCGGGCAGTAAAAAATGGCCTGCTGAGCATCGAAAGCTGGAGTCCTCGCGACTTCACGCATGACCGGCACCGTACCGTGGACGATCGTCCTTACGGCGGCGGACCGGGGATGCTAATGATGGTGCAACCCTTACGGGATGCCATTCATGCAGCAAAAGCCGCGGCAGGTGAAGGCGCGAAGGTGATTTATCTGTCACCTCAGGGACGCAAGCTTGATCAAGCGGGCGTCAGCGAACTGGCAACGAATCAGAAACTGATTCTGGTGTGCGGTCGCTACGAAGGGATAGACGAGCGCGTAATCCAAACCGAAATTGACGAAGAATGGTCAATCGGCGATTACGTTCTCAGCGGTGGTGAGTTACCGGCAATGACGCTGATTGACTCCGTTTCCCGGTTCATTCCGGGAGTACTGGGCCATGAAGCATCGGCAACGGAAGATTCCTTTGCTGATGGGTTGCTGGATTGCCCCCACTATACCCGTCCTGAAGTGTTAGAGGAGATGGAAGTACCGCCAGTATTGCTGTCGGGAAACCATGCTGAGATACGTCGCTGGCGTCTGAAGCAGTCGCTGGGCCGCACCTGGCTTAGAAGACCTGAACTTCTGGAAAACCTGGCTCTGACTGAAGAGCAAGCAAAGCTGCTGTCGGAGTTCAAAACTGAACACGCGCAACAGCAGCATAAACATGATGGGCAGGCGTGAGCCCCCAATATCAGTTTACCCAGGATAAGAGATTAAATTATGAGCAACATTATTAAGCAACTTGAACAAGAACAGATGAAGCAGGACGTACCTTCCTTCCGTCCGGGTGATACCGTGGAAGTGAAAGTATGGGTTGTTGAAGGTTCCAAAAAACGTCTGCAGGCATTCGAGGGCGTGGTTATCGCTATTCGTAACCGCGGTCTGCACTCTGCATTCACTGTTCGCAAAATTTCCAACGGCGAAGGCGTTGAGCGTGTCTTCCAGACTCACTCTCCGGTAGTTGACAGCATTGCTGTTAAACGTCGTGGTGCTGTACGTAAAGCTAAACTGTACTACCTGCGTGAGCGCACTGGTAAGTCTGCTCGTATCAAAGAGCGTCTTAACTAAGATTCGCTTTCGCGACATCCTGACAAAAAGGGCTGGCCTCAGGGCCGGCCCTTTTTTTATCTTTGTTGTAACCATCGTGATGTAAATCATTTACAATACGCCCTCTATACGGAGGGGCGGTGGTCAGTAACAGTTTTCAGCAAACGACACCTAAACGGCGAGCCGCCTGGCTGGCGCTGTTGGCGATCCTGCTGATCCTGGTGGCCCCCCTGATCTCCGTCTCCCTGCAAAAAGACCCCATGAGCGCCATGCCCGGCATGCACCACGCCATGATGATGGATAGCTCGTCCGCGAGCATGGCGCAGATGCCCGGGCACAAGATGGCAATGATGCACAGCACAGACGGCGCTACGCATACCGGACACGAAATGCCGCTGGACCATGCCGAAGCGTGTGGCTATTGCGTGCTGTTAGCCCATGTCCCGGGGCTCCTTTTCGCGCTGGCGCTGTTCGTCGCCATGCTCCTGCGGCGCATTCGCCTGCCGGTTTCTCGCCCGGTATTAAAGCACTGGCACTACTTTCCCTGGCTCTACCCCGAAACCCGCGCCCCGCCGCGGCTGTCTGCTTTTTCCCTTTAATAAAAATCAATCTGCGCACCGCGCAACGACCTCTTTTGCTTTAAAAAAGGAAAAGTATGACAACCTGCACCTCGCGCGCGGCATGGCTGAACCTGCTGCGTCGCCTCCATTTCTATATTGGTCTGTTTATCGGACCGTTTATCTTTGTCGCTGCCCTGACCGGTACGTTGTACGTGGCGACGCCGCAGCTGGAAAACTGGCTCTATCACGACGCGCTGCATGGCCTTGCCGAGGGGACTCCGCAGCCGCTCAGCGCCCAGATTGCGGTGGCCGAAGAAGCGACCCAGGGCAATCTGCGGCTGCTGGCGGTGCGTCCGGCGCCTGCGTTGGGCGAGACCACGCGCATTATGTTTGCCGATCCGGGTCTCGGAGAGTCGGAATCCCGGGCTATTTTTGTCGATCCGATCGCGCTGCGGGTGAAGGGCGATATGACGGTCTACGGCACCAGCGGCATCCTGCCGCTGCGCCAGTGGATTGATTATGCGCATCGCTCTCTGCTGCTGGGCGACAGCGGGAGGTTATACAGCGAACTGGCCGCCTCCTGGATGTGGGTGGCCGCGCTCGGAGGCATTGCCCTGTGGGCGATGACGCGTCCAAAACGGCGGCTGAATAACGCCCTGCAGAACCATCGTCGGCTGCACGTGACGCTGGGCTGGGGCTTACTGGTGGGTATGCTGCTCTTCTCCGCCACCGGCCTGACCTGGTCGCAATGGGCCGGCGGCAATGTGGACAAAATGCGGGCAGCGTTCGGCTGGCTGACGCCGCAGGTCAATACCCAGCTGCATGGCGAGATGCAGATGACGCACGATCCCCACGCCGGACATCATATGGATGCGATGGCCATGGCCCAGCATCAGCCGGCGCTGCAGCTGGCCCAGTTTGACCAGGCGCTGGCGGCGGCCCGTCAGGCGGGGCTGAACGCCAGCCGGCTGGAGATCCGTCCGCCAGTGTCAGACGACCGCGCCTGGACGGTGAATGAGATCGACCGTCGCTGGCCGACGCAGGTGGACGCGGTGGCGATCGATGGCGCCACGATGCAGGTGGTGGATCGCACGCGTTTTGCCGACTTTCCGCTGATGGCGAAGCTCACCCGCTGGGGCGTCGATTTCCATATGGGGATCCTCTTTGGTCTGGCGAATCAGCTGCTGCTGGTGGGATTTGGCTGCGCGCTGTGCGTTACCATCGGGGTGGGGTACCGGTTATGGTGGATCCGCCGTCCGCCTCAGGCGGCCTGGGATCCGGCGCGTTCGCTGCTGCAGGCGTGGCTGTCGCTCG
The DNA here is from genome assembly GCF_001808265.1 of Klebsiella sp. HMSC16A12. Lineage (NCBI taxonomy): Bacteria > Pseudomonadati > Pseudomonadota > Gammaproteobacteria > Enterobacterales > Enterobacteriaceae > Klebsiella > Klebsiella sp. HMSC16A12. The sequence continues at coordinate 13,478 of NZ_KV792637.1, read as the reverse complement.
CCTGGCCTGCCCGAAGCCTGGTGCTTGGGCTGGCGTTTACCCTTGGATTGGCCATGCCGTTAATGGGAGCCAGCCTGCTGCTGTTCATTGCCGTTGACTACCTGCGCTGGCGCGCGGCAACGGCAATGAGGATGATGAAGTCCAGCGACTAAGTGAAGACTTACGGCGTGCTGATGACCACCGTTACCCGGCGGTTTTCGGCGCGCCCGGCCGCCGTGTCGTTGCTGGCGATCGGGTATTTTTTGCCAAGGCCGCGGGTGACTAAATTACTGCGTGGGACATGAGCGCCTTCCGCCCAGGCATCGGCCACGCTGTTGGCCCGCTTAAGCGACAGGGCTTCATTGTAGCTATCTTCACCATAATTATCGGTATGGCCTTCAAGGCGGCTATGGGTGATCCCGGTAGCCGCCAGCCGCGAGGCCATCGTGGTGATCTGCTGGCGGCTGTCGGGACGTAGTCGGTAGTCATTCTTGTCAAACAGGATGCTATCGGATAAGCCCAGGGACCAATCGCCATTGCTTTCAGTAAAGCCGTAAGATTTCATCGCCGCCACCTGCTCGGGGGTAAATTTTCCCTGAGGAGCCTGGCAACCTGTCAAAAGCGCCGCCGCCATCAGGGCGGGGACGAAATATTTTCTGATCATAATGAGTCCTTTATTATTTCAGCGTCTGCTGGATACGTTGGTTTTTCATCCGATACATATTCTGATCGGCAAGTTCTTGCAGTGATTCCGCGGTGGCGTGCTCCCACGCCAGGGCATAACCGACGCTCAGCGAGAGCGTGGCGCTATGACCGTTGTGCAGGTTGAATGGCGGAAGAAATTGTTCCGTTAGCGCCTGGCACAGGGCCTGCACTTCTGCTTCCGAGCGCACCTCGCGCAGCAGAACGGCAAACTCATCGCCGCCAAGACGCCACGCCAGATGGCGTTTACCGGCAAAAGTCATCAGGCGGCTGGCGACCTCCATCAGCACTTTATCGCCCGCCGCATGCCCCCAGTTGTCGTTAATCAGTTTGAAATTATCGCCATCAAGAAACAGCAATGCCGAGGTTTGATGATCGACTTCATTCTGCATCAGCTCGGCGAGCGCGTTACGAAAGGCGGCGCGGTTAGCCAGGCCGGTCAACGGATCGTGTAACGAACTGCGCAACAGCTGCGCGTTTTTGGCCTGCAGCTGGCGCTGCCAGTCCTCCATTTCCCCCAGCAGGCTGTTAAAGTCCTGGGCGAAAAGATGGAACTCCTCGATACGCTCCTCCGGCACCCGCCGGGAGAAGTGGCGGTTTTCACGTATATCATGCACGACCTCAGTGATGCTCTGCAGGGCGGCGACGATCCCCCGGTGTAGGGAGTGGGTCAGCAGCAGGGCGATGAACGAGGCGAGCAGAATGCTGCCGGTCAGCACCAGAATCGAGATACCGAGAAAGTGGCTAATCAGTTCATCAAGCGCGGTCAATCTCAGCTCGCCGATTTGTTTGCCCTGGTGCCAGATGGGCTGCACCGTGGGCTCCGGAAACAGCCATTTACTGATAAGCCCGCTCACTTGCTCTTTATTGGCCAGCGGTTCATGGCGCCACGCGGCGAAGTGCTGCATCTGGCCGTTTAGCACGATTGCCTGGGAGATCTGCCCTTGCTTGCCCAACGACGCGAGGGTCTCCTCTGCCGCCGCGCTGTCGCCAAACACCAGGGCGGCTTCGAGGCTGCGCCCCATGGTCGCGGCAGTGAGCTCAAGATTTTTCTGCGCGTACTGCTTGAGCGTGAAGATTGAGGCTGTACTCAGCAGCAGCCAGACCAGCGTCATGGAAATCACCACGCTTATCACGCTAATGCGACGGAGCGCGCGTTTGAAAGTCGGGCGCGGAGTCTGTGAAAAGTCCTTATTCATGTGGTTTCTTCCGGGCAAGCATCAGGACGTCCGGGTTAACCCGAACCCCGCTGTGCGTCAGAACGTCCAGATTAACGGAGAAGCGGACCCGGTCGTCATTGATGATCAGGCAAAACGCGCTACCAATTGAACAATCCGTATTTTGTTCTGCGATGAGTAACAGCGGCCTCGGGCCATAGCGGCGAGTGAGTTCTGACTGTTCAGTCGGCGATTCGCTGCCAAAATAAAAACCATCGCAGGTCGTTTTTAACGCTTCTTCACGATTACGTACTATCACCGGTTGATAGGGTAATGCATCCGGATCTTCATGAGCCAGGCTATGGGTGAAGCGTGATGAGGCAAAAATGCACAGCTTTGGCGCTCCTGTTAATGACGGCCAACGGGTGTAGGTCACGATCCCGGAAACAATAGCGCGAACATGTTCTGAAGGTCCGGCAGCAAAAACAGGAGATACCGCGATGAGAAAAAATACAGTCAATAAAAGACGGTGTAATACTGTCATTAACGCTTCCGTCAAAGTCGCCATAGCGCGGGAAAAGCCGCTGCCGATGCCCGGCGAAGAATACCACTGTTAATAAAACCCGTCATTAGATGCGCCCTTTGCTTTGGGACAATTCTCACCAGGATTTTTCGTAGTACCGATACCGTGGGTGCGCAAGTTTGGCTTGTTTTTTCTATGTGTAAATATTGTTATACGCATCGCGCCATTGTGAGTGGCAATTAATTCGTTGGTGTAAATTAAAATTTACGGAATATGGATTGAATTCTTTACTTTGTGTGGTATCGTTACGTCATGCCCTCTGAGGCAACCCTTATCGCAAACGAGCTACACAGGATCGCAATCATGCAAAAAGACGCGCTGAACAACGTACATATTACCGACGAACATGTATTAATGACCCCGGAGCAACTGAAGGCGGAATTCCCGCTGAGCGTCGAGCAGGAAGCGCAGATCGCGCACGCCCGTCAGACCATTTCGGATATCATCGCCGGTCGCGATCCGCGCCTGCTGGTGGTATGTGGTCCTTGCTCCATTCACGATCCGGAAGCTGCGATTGAATATGCTCGTCGGTTTAAAGCCCTTGCCGCAGAGGTCAGCGATAGCCTCTACCTGGTGATGCGCGTCTATTTTGAAAAACCCCGTACCACCGTCGGATGGAAGGGGCTGATTAACGATCCGCACATGGATGGTTCGTTTGATGTTGAAGGCGGCCTGAAGATTGCGCGTCGTCTGCTGGTCGAGCTCGTCAATATGGGACTGCCGCTGGCGACGGAAGCGCTGGATCCCAACAGCCCGCAGTACCTCGGGGATCTGTTCAGCTGGTCCGCTATCGGCGCGCGTACCACGGAATCACAAACGCACCGCGAAATGGCCTCTGGCCTGTCGATGCCGGTCGGCTTTAAAAACGGTACCGACGGTAGCCTGGCCACGGCCATCAACGCCATGCGCGCCGCGGCGATGCCGCACCGTTTCGTAGGCATCAACCAGGCCGGGCAGGTCTGCCTGCTGCAAACGCAGGGTAATCCGAACGGCCATGTGATCCTCCGCGGCGGCAAAGCGCCGAACTACGGTCCGGAAGATGTGGCGAAATGCGAAAAAGAGATGGCGCAGGCGGGACTGAAGCCGTCGCTGATGGTAGATTGCAGTCATGGGAACTCCAATAAAGATTTCCGCCGCCAGCCGGCCGTGGCTGAATCCGTGGTCGCGCAGATCAAAGATGGCAACCGCTCCATTATCGGCCTGATGATCGAAAGTAATATCCACGAAGGCAATCAGTCCTCTGAACAGCCGCGTGAGGCGATGAAATACGGCGTCTCGGTGACGGATGCCTGCATCAGCTGGGAGACTACCGAGGCGCTGCTGCGTGAACTGGATAAGGATCTCCGCGGCCACCTGGCGGCCCGTTTGGTTTAAGAGGAAAGTATGGTTGCTGAACTGACCGCGTTACGCGATCAAATTGATGAAGTGGATAAAGCGTTGCTTAGCCTGCTGGCTAAGCGTCTGGAGCTGGTGGCCGAAGTCGGCGAGGTGAAGAGCCAGTATGGCCTGCCGATTTACGTCCCGGAGCGCGAGTCGGCGATGCTCGCCTCCCGACGTGAAGAGGCGGCTGCGCTCGGCGTACCACCGGATCTGATCGAGGACGTTCTGCGTCGCGTGATGCGGGAATCCTATTCCAGCGAAAACGACAAAGGCTTCAAAACCCTGCAGCCGAATCTGCGGCCGGTGGTGATCGTCGGCGGCGGTGGGCAGATGGGGCGTCTGTTTGAGAAGATGTTAACGCTGTCCGGCTACCAGGTGCGTATTCTGGAAAAAAACGATTGGGCCCGGGCGGCGGATATCGTCGCCGATGCCGGCATGGTTATCGTCAGCGTACCGATTCACACCACCGTGGAGACGATCGGCAGGCTGCCGCCCCTTCCGGCGGATTGCATTCTGGTTGACCTTGCCTCGGTGAAAGCGGAGCCGCTGCAGGCGATGCTGGCGGCGCATCAGGGCCCGGTTCTTGGCCTGCACCCGATGTTCGGTCCGGACAGCGGCAGCCTGGCGAAGCAGGTGGTGGTCTATTGTGATGGCCGCCAGCCGGAGGCCTATCAGTGGTTCCTCGAACAAATCCAGGTTTGGGGCGCGCGGCTGCACCGCATCAGCGCCGTTGAGCACGATCAGAACATGGCCTTTATTCAGGCGCTGCGCCACTTTGCCACCTTCGCCTATGGCCTGCACCTGGCGGAAGAGAATGTACGTCTTGAGCAACTGCTGGCGCTCTCGTCACCCATTTACCGACTGGAGCTGGCGATGGTAGGCCGTCTGTTTGCCCAGGATCCGCAGCTGTACGCCGATATTATTATGTCATCGGAAAACAACCTGGCGCTGATTAAGCGCTACTACCAGCGTTTCGGCGAAGCGATCGGCCTGCTGGAGCAGGGCGATAAGCAGGCGTTTATCGACAGCTTCCGTAAAGTCGAACACTGGTTTGGCGATTACGCTCAGCGTTTCCAGAGCGAGAGCCGCACGCTGCTGCGTCAGGCGAACGATAATCGGCAGTAAAGCGAAAAAGATGTATACAATAAAGCCAGCGACCGCTGGCTTTTTTTATAGGGATGACAACGATGGCTGAACCACAACCGCTGTTTGACTACACCGGATACCTGCCGGAATGCCCGACCTGGAGCGAGGCAGAACAGGCCCTCTACTGGGCTGATATCATGGAATGTGAAATTCACCGCTACGATATCCGCAGCGGAGAACACCAGGTGCTGCAGTTTCCAGAGGAGGTCGGCTGTTTTGCCCTGCGCGAGAAGGGCGGGTTTATCGTTGCATTGCGCAGCGGCATCTGGCTGACCGACGCCCACGGCCTGCTGCGGCGGAAAGTCTGCGATAACCCGAGCAACCCGGAGCTGGCGCGGTTTAACGACGGCGGGACCGATCGCGATGGGCGCTTTTATGCCGGTACCTTCTGGGGGCCTGGGGATTACAACGGCGCGCTGCTGATGCGAGTGGATAACGACCTGCAGCCGAAAGTGATCCAGTGTGACATCCATGGCGCCAATGGCCTGGCCTTTAGCGCCGACCGGCGCTGGATGTATACCTCTGATACGCCGAACGCCGTGATCTACCGTACGCCGCTGGATGAGCAGGGTGAGCCTGGCCGACGCGAAGTCTTTCGCCGTTTTCAGCCTGGCGAAGGGATCCCTGACGGGGCGGCGATCGACGTGGAGGGATGTTACTGGAGCGCAATGTTTGACGGCTGGCGGATCGCCCGTTTCTCGCCGCAGGGCGAGGAGCTGGAATCCTACCCGATGCCGGTTCGTTGCCCGACGATGGTCTGCTTCGGCGGGGCGGATATGAAAACGCTCTATATCACCACCACCCGGGAAAACATGGAGGACGATGAGCTGGCGCAGTATCCGCTGTCAGGCGCCATCTTCACCCTGCCGGTAGCGGTGGCAGGGATGAAGAAATTACCGTTCCGCGAATGTTAAACCGGATCCACCGGGACCACGTTTTCGCTAGGGTAGCAGCCGAGGACCTTCATGGAGCGGGTGATATCCGCCAGCTCCTTCAGCGCCTTGCGCATGGGCAGCGAATCCAGGTTGGCCTGAATATCGAGATAAAACATCTCTTCCCAGGGATTGCCGTGGATCGGGCGGGATTCCAGTTTGGTCATGATCAGATTGTGGTTGCGCAGCACCAGCAGGGCTTCCACCAGGGCGCCCGCCTGCTGACCGGTCGCCATTAACAGCGTGGTCTTGGCCGGCACCTGATCGGAGACGTTCACCGCTTTGCGCGCCAGGACGAGGAAGCGCGTGATGTTCTGCGTCTGGTTGGCCTGGCAGTGCTCCAGCACCTGCAGACCATACAGAGCGCCGCCCGCTTCGCTACCCAGGGCCGCGACGGCCGGGGAGTTCGCCTGCGCCACTTTTTCCATTGCCGCCGAGGTGCTCTCGGTATACTCAATCTTCCAGTGCGGGTAGCGGCTCAGGTACTGGCTGCACTGCTGGAACGGCTGCGGATGGCTGTAAACGGTCTGAATTTTATCGGCATCCGTCGAGGTGCTCACCAGTACGCAATGATCGATAGGGATCGTCAGCTCGCCAACGATCGACAGGCTGGTGTGCTGCAGCAGATCGTAGACGTCGTTGATCCCGCCGGAGCTGGTGTTTTCAATCGGCACCACCGCGTAATCGGCCTGGCCGGTTTCTACCTGATTAAAAATATCGGCGAACTTCGCGCAGCCGCTCTCAATAAACTGCTCAAAGTGGCGAGCGGCGTACTGACGCGCCGCCAGATGCGAGTAAGAGCCCTTGGGACCGAGGAACGCCACGCGGGCCGAATGCGGGTTAATTTTATTCAGATGCTGCTGTAGCAGGGTTTGCTGGGTAAGAACAGAGTCTTCGATAATCAGCTGGAACAGGCGGGTGATATAGTGCGCATCCAGATTATGGCGCTTGCCGATAGTCATCAGGCGCTCCAGCAGATCGCGTTCGCGGTCAATATCACGCACCGGACGATGGGAGGCCAGTTTGGCTTTTCCAACCTCAACAGCCAGTCCGCGGCGCTCCGCCAGCAGAGCAAGCAGCTTCTCGTCCAGGGCGCTTATCTTATCGCGCAGCGCCAGTAATGGGTTTTCCTCGGTCATAGATGTTGCCTTTGTTGTTATCAAATAAAAAAGGCCTCCCGGGTGGGAGGCCTTATTGTTCGTCTTCGCATTCTTTCTTATACGACGAATTGCCTCCCGGTCAGGGGAAGGTAAAAAAGAATGCGAAGAAGAACGGGACAAGTTTCATGGTAAATTCCTTTAGGTAGTGGGGATTACAGTACCTGTACTGTTTTCACTCTGTCAATAAAAAACGCGCCCGAAGGCGCGTGGCATGACACAACTTAAGTTAAGGATTACTCTTCTTCTTCCACAAAGCCTGCCTCTTTCACCGACGTCGCGGCGCGGCGGGCTTCCCCTTTGTGTTGCACTTTATTGAGCTGCCGTTCCAGCTTGTTGATCAATTCGTTAATGGCGGCGTACATATCTTCATGACGCGCACTGGCAACCAGATGGCCGTTTGGCGTGTTGATGGTTGCATCAGCGATAAAACCCTGCGGCTCCTTAGACAGAATGATGTGCGGGTTGATTAAATGAGTTTGCCACTTATCCAGTTTGGCGAGACGGTCTGCGACATGCTGGCGGATTGCCGGAGTAATTTCCATTTGTTTACTGGTAATGTTCATTGTCATAAATTTTACCTCTTGTCTTTCCCGTCTTGGTGAATCCAGCATACCTTTCCCAATGTCAAAATGTGTGATCTAAATCACATTTTATTGTCACTTTTTGTCAACAAATTCATTTTGTGAGACAGGGCAGGAAGAAGTGAGATTTTACTTGTCGAACCCGATAAAGCAGGCCATATTTGATGAGTTAACCCGGCGCTAAACCGCTTCAGCTCGTCGGGAAACGTATAAAAAAACGGCAGCCAGTGGCTGCCGTTTGCGATCGATGAGTCAGGCTCAGGTGTTCTTGCTGTTCGCGGCGATAATCTTCGCGACTTTGTCCGCCTGAGCGTTCATTTGCATCTGACGATAGGCGTTTTCCATCTTCGGCAGGGCATCGCGGGTGGCCTGGGTATCCGGATAATTACGCATCATCCCTTCCACACGGTTAACCACGGCAACCCATGCGCCACGATCGGTGTAGTAATCCACGACCGACAGCTCATATTTGGCCAGACGATCTTTCAGGAACACCATGCGTTTATAGGCGTCAGTGGCGTACTGGCTGTTCGGATAACCACGCACCAGTTTGGAGAAGTCATTGAAGGCATCGCGCGCGTGCTGCGGATCGCGGTCGGAGCGATCAACGCCGAAGAAGCCCTGCAGCGCGCTGTCATCCAGGGCCATGTTGGTCAGGCCGCGCATATAGATGACATAGTCGATGTTCGGATGGGTGGGGTTCAAACGCATGAAGCGATCGATAGCCGCCTGAGCCAGAGGAAGATCGGCGTTTTTATAATACGCATAAATCAGATCCAGCTGTACCTGTTGGGAATAAGGGCCGAATGGATAACGATTATCCAACGCTTCCAGTTGCGTTATCGCCTGTTTCCAGTTACCGTCCTGCAGTTTTTGCTGGGCGGTCGCGTAGATTTCATTCGGCGGATTATCAGGCACCTCTTCCTTAGAGCCGGAGCAACCCACCAAAGCCAGGCTCAGTGTGGCGGCTGCCACCAGGTATTTCATGCGCGTCATGACGTTTTGACTTCCTCAAAATGTTTATGCGGGAGAATCTCTGTTCCTGCTCCCGATTAAGACCAGCTACAATAGCACACTATATTAAACGGCAAAGCCGTAAAACCCAACGTTAAACGAAGAAGCTGTATATGGCACAACGAGTACAACTCACCGCAACGGTGACCGAAAATCAACTCGGTCAACGCTTAGATCAGGCTTTGGCCGAATTGTTCCCTGATTATTCGCGATCGCGGATAAAAGAATGGATCCTCGACCAACGCGTATTAGTCAATGGCACCATTGGCGATAAACCGAAAGAAAAAGTGCTGGGGGGAGAACGCATCGCTATCGATGTGGAAATCGAAGAAGAGGCGCGCTTCCAGCCGCAGGATATTCCGCTCAATATCGTTTACGAAGATGATGACATCATCGTGATCAATAAACCGCGCGATCTGGTTGTACATCCTGGCGCGGGCAACCCTGACGGTACTGTGCTGAATGCGCTGCTGCACTACTATCCGCCTATTGCCGATGTGCCGCGCGCGGGTATTGTTCATCGTCTGGATAAAGACACCACCGGTCTGATGGTGGTGGCGAAAACCATTCCGGCGCAAACCCGGCTGGTGGAGTCGCTGCAGCTGCGCGAGATCACCCGTGAATACGAAGCGGTGGCGATCGGTCATATGACCGCCGGTGGCACAGTGGAAGAGCCGATCAGCCGTCACCCGACCAAGCGTACCCATATGGCGGTGCATCCGATGGGCAAACCGGCGGTGACCCACTACCGCATTATGGAACATTTCCGCATCCATACCCGCCTGCGTCTGCGTCTGGAAACCGGTCGTACACATCAGATCCGCGTGCATATGTCGCATATCACCCATCCGCTGGTAGGCGACCAGGTCTATGGCGGCCGGCCGCGTCCGCCGAAGGGCGCGTCGGAGGAGTTCATCACCGCGCTGCGTAAATTCGACCGCCAGGCGCTGCATGCCACCATGCTGCGCCTGTATCACCCGATCTCCGGCATTGAAATGGAGTGGCACGCGCCCATCCCACAGGATATGGTCGAGCTCATCGAGGCGATGCGCGCCGATTTTGAAGCCCATAAGGACGATATTGACTGGTTATGACGAAACTGATTGTACCGCAGTGGCCAATGCCCGGCAGCGTGGCGGCCTGTAGTTCTACCCGCATCGGCGGCGTGAGTCTGCCGCCCTATGACTCGCTCAACCTGGGCGCCCATTGCGGCGACAATCTGCAGGATGTCGAAGAAAACCGGCGGCGGATGTTTGCCGCCGGCGGCTTGCCGTCTTACCCGGTTTGGCTAGAGCAAGTCCATGGCACCGAGGTTCTGACGCTGGACGGCGGACCCTATCCGTCGAAACGCGCGGATGCCTCTTATAGTCGTACGCCAGGGACCGTCTGCGCGGTGATGACCGCTGACTGCCTGCCGGTGCTGTTCTGTAACCGCGACGGCACCGAAGTCGCCGCGGCGCACGCGGGATGGCGCGGCTTATGCGAAGGGGTTCTGGAAGCGACGGTTGCTCGTTTCGCCGATAAAGCCGAAAATATTATGGCGTGGCTGGGGCCCGCCATCGGTCCGCAGGCGTTTGAGGTGGGACCGGAAGTCCGGGATGCCTTTATGGCGAAGGACGAGAATGCGCACCGGGCTTTTCGTCCGGCAGGCGAAAAATATTTTGCTGATATCTACCAACTGGCGCGGCAGCGTCTGGCAAACGTCGGCGTTGAGCAGATTTTCGGCGGCGATCGCTGCACGCTAAGCGAAAAGGATGATTTTTTCTCTTACCGGCGCGACAAGACCACCGGTCGTATGGCAAGTTTCATTTGGCTGATATAACCTAGAGAATCAAGACGATCCAGAAGGCAAACTTATTTTTCACATAGTTCGGGTCTTTAACCTTGAATAATTGAGGGATGACCTCATTTAATCTCCAGTAGCAAATTTGACCTGTTTATGGGAGGAGTTATGCGTCTGGATCGTCTTACCAATAAATTCCAGCTTGCTCTTGCCGATGCCCAGTCGCTCGCACTCGGGCACGACAACCAATTCATCGAACCTCTTCATTTAATGAGCGCCTTGCTGAATCAGGAAGGGGGATCGGTACGTCCTTTATTAACCTCGGCGGGCGTGAATGCCGGGAAACTGCGCACTGACATCGAACAGGCCTTGAGCCGTTTACCGCAGGTGGAAGGCACCGGCGGCGATGTGCAACCTTCTCAGGATTTAGTGCGGATCCTCAACCTTTGCGACAAGCTGGCGCAAAAGAAAAAGGACAACTTTATTTCGTCGGAACTGTTCGTTCTGGCGGCGCTTGAATCACGCGGTACGCTGACCGACCTTTTAAAATCCGCCGGAGCAACAACCGCCAACGTGACTCAGGCGATTGAACAAATGCGCGGAGGGGAAAGCGTGAACGATCAGGGTGCCGAAGACCAACGTCAGGCATTGAAGAAATTTACCGTCGATCTCACCGAGCGTGCCGAGCAGGGCAAGCTGGATCCGGTGATCGGCCGTGATGAAGAGATTCGCCGTACCATTCAGGTACTGCAGCGTCGTACCAAAAACAACCCGGTGCTGATCGGTGAACCCGGGGTGGGTAAAACGGCAATCGTCGAAGGCCTGGCGCAGCGTATCGTCAACGGCGAAGTACCAGAAGGGCTGAAAGGCCGTCGGGTATTGGCGCTGGATATGGGGGCGCTGGTGGCCGGGGCGAAATACCGCGGTGAGTTTGAAGAGCGTCTGAAAGGCGTGCTGACCGACCTGTCAAAACAGGAAGGCAACGTCATTCTGTTTATCGACGAACTGCATACCATGGTGGGCGCTGGTAAAGCCGACGGCGCGATGGATGCGGGTAACATGCTGAAGCCGGCGCTGGCGCGTGGTGAACTGCACTGCGTCGGGGCGACGACGCTTGATGAATACCGTCAGTACATCGAAAAAGACGCCGCGCTGGAACGTCGCTTCCAGAAAGTGTTCGTTGCCGAGCCTTCGGTAGAAGATACCATCGCGATTCTGCGCGGTCTGAAAGAACGTTATGAGCTGCACCACCACGTGCAGATCACTGACCCGGCTATCGTGGCGGCGGCGACCTTATCGCATCGCTATATTGCCGACCGTCAGCTGCCGGATAAAGCCATCGACCTCATCGATGAGGCGGCATCCAGCATCCGTATGCAGATTGACTCCAAACCGGAAGAGCTGGACCGCCTCGATCGGCGTATTATCCAGCTGAAACTGGAACAGCAGGCGCTGAAGAAAGAGTCTGATGAGGCGAGCCTGAAGCGTCTCGATATGCTCAACGAGGAGCTGGCGGATAAAGAACGGCAGTACTCGGTGCTGGAAGAAGAGTGGAAAGCGGAAAAAGCGTCGCTCTCCGGCACCCAGACCATCAAAGCTGAGCTGGAGCAGGCGAAAATCGCCATCGAACAGGCGCGCCGCGTCGGCGATCTGGCGCGGATGTCCGAGCTGCAGTACGGCAAAATTCCGGAACTGGAGAAACAGCTGGCGGCTGCCACTCAGTCCGAAGGGAAAACCATGCGTCTGCTGCGTAATAAAGTGACGGATGCTGAAATCGCCGAAGTGCTGGCTCGCTGGACCGGTATCCCGGTCTCCCGCATGATGGAAAGCGAGCGTGACAAACTGCTGCGTATGGAGCAGGAGCTGCATCATCGGGTGATTGGCCAGGATGAGGCGGTTGAAGCGGTATCCAACGCCATTCGCCGCAGCCGCGCCGGGCTGTCCGATCCGAACCGGCCGATTGGTTCGTTCCTGTTCCTCGGTCCAACCGGGGTCGGTAAAACCGAGCTGTGTAAAACGCTGGCTAACTTTATGTTCGACAGCGACGACGCAATGGTGCGTATCGATATGTCCGAGTTTATGGAGAAACACTCCGTCTCGCGTCTGGTCGGTGCGCCTCCGGGATACGTCGGCTATGAAGAGGGCGGTTACCTGACCGAGGCGGTGCGCCGTCGTCCTTATTCCGTCATCCTGCTGGATGAAGTGGAAAAAGCGCACCCGGATGTGTTCAACATTCTGCTGCAGGTACTCGACGACGGGCGTCTCACCGACGGGCAGGGGAGAACGGTCGACTTCCGTAATACGGTAGTCATCATGACCTCGAACCTCGGTTCCGATCTGATTCAGGAACGGTTCGGCGAGCTGGACTACGGACATATGAAGGACCTGGTGCTGGGGGTAGTCAGCCAGAACTTCCGTCCGGAGTTCATCAACCGTATCGACGAAGTGGTGGTCTTCCATCCGCTGGGCGAGAAACATATTGCCTCTATTGCCCAGATCCAGCTGCAGCGTCTGTATAAACGTCTGGAAGAGCGCGGATATGAAGTGCAGATGTCCGATGAGGCGCTGAAGCTGCTGAGCGCCAATGGTTACGATCCGGTATACGGCGCGCGGCCATTGAAACGTGCTATTCAGCAGCAGATTGAGAACCCGTTAGCCCAGCAGATCCTTTCCGGTGAGCTGGTTCCGGGTAAAACCATCGAGCTGGTAGTAAAAGACGACCGCATTGTGGCAGTGCAGTAAATCACAAAACGACAAAAACGGGCCCAGCGGGCTCGTTTTTGTTTAAAAACCAGGCAAGAATTAAAGCTCAATACCTGATTTGGTTGAAAAGTGAGCGGTTGAATTCTTTTTTTGAATTTATCCTTGTCACTTCAGAATTACTCCCTATAATGCGCCTCCACTGACACGGAACAACGGCAAACAAGCCGCCGGGCCAGGAGGATTCAACGACGGAAATCGACGTTGAAAGCCGACAGAGAAAAGCAAAATAAGCGCTTGACTCTAAATGAGGAAAACGTATTATACGGGACCTCGCGACAGAGCGCTAAAGCGCGTCGCA
>NZ_KV792636.1:146205-244917 GCF_001808265.1 Klebsiella sp. HMSC16A12 | reverse complement strand
GCGGCCGGGGCGTCCACCGGCGCGGCCTGCTGCTGCGCTTTGCGCGCCCGGGCCTCAGCCTTACGCGCTTCGCGGGCGGCAATTGCCTCGCTGTTGTCAGGTTTGGCGCCGGCCTGGATCACGATCGGCTGCGCGGCATCGCGCTGTTTATCCCGTACCCGGGCCAGGGCGGCGCTAATCGCCTCCTGATCTTTGGCGGCAGGCTGAACGGCGGCTTTTTTATGCCGCTCGGCGCGCGCAGCTTTCTCACGCTCCAGGCGCGCCTGTCGGGCCTCGAATCGGGCTTTGGCTTCCGCAGCGCGCTGCTCTTCCTGACGAATCGCCGCGATCTCGGCCTTTTCCTGACGGAAGTACTGCACCAGCGGAATATTACTTGGACATACCCACGCGCAGGCGCCGCACTCGATGCAGTCCGCCAGATTATGGGCAGTGGCTTTATCGTGCTGCTGACCTTTGCTGAACCAGTACAGCTGCTGCGGCAGCAGATCGGCCGGGCAGGCGTCAGCGCAGGCGCTGCAGCGAATGCAGCCTTTCTCTTCCTGCGGTTCGCCCATCTCGCTGGCGGAAGGCGCCAGCAAACAGTTGGTTATCTTCACCACCGGGACGTCGAGCCACGGCAGGGTAAAGCCCATCAGCGGGCCGCCCATGATCACCATTGGCTCGGCGCTGGGGCAGAAGCCGGCATCGTTCAATAGATGGCGCACCGGCGTGCCAAGACGCGCCCAGACATTGCCCGGTCTGGTTACCGCTTCGCCGGTGAGGGTGACCACGCGCTCGGTTAACGGCTCACCGTCAATCACCGCGCGTTTCACCGCATAAGCCGTACCGACGTTCTGCATCAGCACGCCAATGTCCGATGAACGACCGCCGTGCGGTACCTGTTTGCCGGTGAGAATTTGGGTGAGCTGCTTGGCGCCACCGGAGGGATATTTGGTGGGGATCACGCGCAGCGAAATGCCATGGGCGTCGCAGAGCACCGCCCGCAGCATTGAGATGGCCTGCGGCTTATTGTCTTCAATGCCGATCAGCACTTCTTCAGGCTGCAGTATATGAGCGAGGATGCGGATACCCTCGACAATCTGCGCTGCGCAGTCCTGCATCAGGCGGTCATCCGCCGTGATATAGGGCTCGCACTCGGCGGCGTTAATGATTAGCGTTTTAATTTTATCTCCGCCACCGCGCAGTTTACTGCCGGTGGGGAAGCCTGCGCCGCCGAGGCCAGCAACGCCAAACTGGTGGATACGCTCGATCAGCGCTTCACGCGTGCGGGTCTGATAGTCGCTCCAGCCATCGCGCTCGATCCAGCGGTCTTCGCCGTCGGCGTCAATGATCACGCTCATCTCCGCCAGCGCCGACGGGTGCGCGGTAGTGTGCGGAGCGATGGCGGCAATGGTGCCGGAAGTCGGGGCGTGAACGGGCAGCATTCTTCCCCAGCCGCGGGTCAGCGGCTGGCCGCGCAGCACCCGGTCGCCCACTTTAACGCACAGTTCGCCCTCGGCGCCAATGTGCTGCTTCAACGGGATAACAAAGCGCTGCGGCAGGGAAACCTGACGCAGCGGGGTGCCGTTAGACTGGGTTTTCATTTCAGGCGGGTGAATACCGCCGTTGAAATCCCAGACCTTGTCTTTTCGGAAAGCGGAAAATAGCTTAAACATGTTGTTCCACAGGAATATTTCGCACCGGGATCGTATGCAGATCCCATTTCCAGGTCTCCGGGGTGGTGGCCACCGGAACGAGTGAAATGCACTGGGTCGGGCAGGGGGCGACGCACAAATTGCAGCCGGTGCACAGGTCGCTCATCACGGTATGCATGGCGCGGGTCGCCCCAACGATGGCATCCACCGGACAGGCCTGGATACACTTGGTACAGCCAATGCAGTTCGGCTCGTCAATTAGCGCGAGCATGCGGGCCGGCTCCGCTTCCTGTGCGTCGCCGTCGACAGGCTGCGGGTCGACGTTCAGCAAGGCGGCGATTTTTAACATCACCGCTTCGCCACCCGGCGCGCAGCGGTTTATTTTCTCACCCTGTACGCCGACTGCTTCCGCATAGGGGCGACACCCAGGGTACCCGCACTGCCCACACTGGCTCTGCGGCAATAGCTCATCAATTTTTTCCACCACCGGGTCGTCCTGCACCGCGAAACGACGCGAGGCGTATCCCAGTATTAAGCCGAAAATCAGCCCTAACAGGCTGATGGCGATCACGGCTATCCAGACTGCGCTCATTACAACTTCACCAAACCACTAAAGCCCATGAAGGCCAGAGACATTAAACCGGCGGTAATCAGCGCGATGGCATTACCGCGAAACGGCGCGGGGACATCGGCCACCACCAGGCGTTCACGGATCGCCGCGAACAGCACCATTACCAGCGAGAAGCCGACGGCGGCGGCAAAGCCGTACAGCGCCGACTGCAGGAAATTGTGGCCCAGATTAATATTCAGCAGCGCTACCCCGAGTACGGCACAGTTGGTGGTGATCAGCGGTAGAAATATCCCCAGCAGGCGATAGAGCGCCGGGCTGGTTTTACGCACCACCATCTCAGTAAACTGAACCACCACGGCGATAACCAGAATAAAGGCCAGGGTACGCAAATAAACCAAATTTAGCGGGATAAGGATCCAGGTATCAATCAGCCAGGCGCAAATAGAGGCCAGGGTCATCACGAAGGTGGTAGCGAGCCCCATCCCCATTGCGGTTTCCAGCTTTTTGGAAACCCCCATAAACGGGCACAGACCAAGAAACTTCACCAGAACGAAGTTATTGACCAGGACTGTACCAATAAAGAGCAGTAAATAATCAGCCATCATGCGACCTGAAACGAAAAAAAGCCGCTTATTATCGAATAAAACGATACCAGCGACAACAGGTTAAGTGTGGGGGTATTACGGATTAACAAAAGTCCGTTTTACCCGCTGCGAACGGCGAAAATAGGGCGCCAGCAGCGCAGCGGCCAGCAGCGGAAACAGCAGCTGACGCAGGGCAAGCACATCCGAGACCGGCGAGAAGGCAAAAGCCTTTATCGCCAGCAGCAGGGTGATGAGCAGCCAGATAATATAGTGTTTCGGCACCATCGAGCGCCGCTTGAAAAAGGCGATAGTCAGCCAGAGCGTGTAATACCACATGGCGAGGGCAAACAGCAGCGAGGCGACCCACAGCGCCATATGGCCCGCGCTCATGGCGCGCAGTAGGGTATAGGTCTGCGGCGACATCAGCGCATTGGCAAAAAACAGCAGCGATAACGAGGCGCTCAGCAGCGCCACCAGCAACCAGGCCAGCGGAGCCAGCAGCCATCCGCCGATGCGCTCTGCAGATTGAGACGTCATGTTTCTCCCCTATTCAACGCCAGTGAATAAAATCAGGCCGGGAAGTATAAGCAACTGGCGTGAAGGATGACAGCCTTACTGCACGAATCGCCAAACGGATTTAGGAACCTGGCCCACATCGAACAATTTACCACCGGAGACCAGCTCTGCGCGACGATGATCGGCGGCGCGATACATATTCACGATCTCCTGGGTGTCAGTCAGGGAGTAGTTAAGGTGATCAAATAGTTTTTCAAGGCTTTCCAGCGAACTGATTTTGCGAAATTTTAATAAGTAGTCCAGCACGGTCATTTTCGTATCCATTTTATAATCGGAATTATTGCGTTGAATATTATCAGCATTCACTAAACCTACTCTCAACCAACGGCGCCTTCTGCTGGGGCCGCGTGGAATGAATCAGGTTATATAAACCCATGACAAGGGGCAAAGCCAGCCTTGAAGAGCAGGGAGAAGTTTAAGAATATTCTAAAATCAGACCGGGCGCCGAATGGCGCCCGCAAGAGAAGATTAACGCTGTTCGCCGTGACTGGCAATAACAGATTTGTACCAATAAAAACTCTTCTTTCGTTTCCGCGCCAGATTTTGCTGGTGATCGACATAGACAAAACCATATTGCTTTTGATAGCCGTTGAGCCAGCTCAGCAGATCGATAAATGACCAGGGGTAATAGCCGCGCACATCTGCCCCCAGCGCCAGCGCTTTTTCGAGGGCGCCAATATGGCTGCTGAGATAATCAATCCGCGGGTCGTCGACCACTTCCCCGTCAATAATCGGGTCCTTCGCACCGAGGCCATTCTCGGTGATATATATCGGAATATCGCCATAGCGCGCCTTAATCATCATAATGCCGTCAGTTAGCCCCTGCGGCCAGATTTCCCAGCCCCATTCGGTATATGTACTCTGGGGATTACGCACAAAATAGAATAATCCCTCCACGCCAGGCTCGCCGCCGGTAGCGATCTCAGGCGGCTGGGCAGATACCGTTTCCCGGCGATAGTAATTCAGACCGATAAAGTCGCAGCGGTTGTCACGGAGCAGCGCGTCGTCGCCTGGAGCAAAGCGAGGTACCCCCCACAGCGCCTGGGTCTGCGCCAGCAGGTCGGCAGGATAGGTGCCTTTCAGCACCGGATCGTACAGCCAGTGAGTATGGATGGCGTCAGCCAGTTCGGTGGCCTTAATGTCCGCCTCGCTGTCGGTGAGCGGGGTATGCGGTTGCAGTACGTTGACGAAGCCAATCTCGCCGGCCACAGCCATCTCGCGAAAGGCCTTCACCGCCAGCGCATGGGCGATAAACACGTGGTGGCAGGCCTGAATAGCACGCGCCGGATCGCGGACCGCCGGGGGATGGAGGCCGTTAATGTAGCCGTGCCCAATGAAGACAATGGTTTCGTTGAAGGTAGCCCACAGCTTCACCCGTGAACCAAAGCGCGCATAGCACAGGCGGGCGTACTCGGCGAAGGCCTCGGCGGTAGTGCGCGCTTCCCAGCCGCCCTCATCCTGCAGGGCCTGCGGCAGATCCCAGTGATAGAGGGTGATCATCGGCTCAATATTGTGCGCCAGCAGTTCGTCGATCAGATCGCTGTAAAACTGGACTCCCGCTTCATTCACCTTACCGCGCCCGGCGGGCAGCAGGCGGGGCCAGGAGATGGAGAATCGATAGCTTTGCAGGCCCATCTCGGCCATTAACGCCACGTCTTCGCGAAAACGGTGATAGTGGTCGACGGCAATATCGCCGGTGGTGCCTTCAAAGGTGGTACCCGGCAGATGAGAGTAGATATCCCAGATTGACGGTCCTTTACCGTCGGCGTCGTGTCCTCCCTCAACCTGATACGCTGCGGTAGCGGCACCCCATAAGAAATTGTGCGGAAAAGCGGCCATGAAAAAGCTCCCTGTCTGATGATAAAGGGAGTGTAATAAAAGCGCGAACATATGTGCAACCGGTTTCTGAAACCGGTTGCACAGTTGCGAGGCGGGTCACTGTTTTAACGCGGAGCTACTTCGTGTGCACCACATCCGCTGGCGGTGGGGACTGATAGTTATCTATATGGTGTGCGATAACCAAAAGCAGTGCCGAAATACCAAAAACAATCCAGCCAATAAGTTCTACAATACGGGTAAAAACAGTTGTCATAACACTTCAATATCCTTTGAACACAGCGTGAAATGTTACTCGATGGTCAGCAGATCACAAGGGGTATCTGTCTGATTTCTCACACTTGCATGTAAGTCGCAAAATAAGGAATGATAAGTTTTGCTCACGGTTTGTAAAATTATTCTCATTAACCTGGTGTTGATATCAGTTGCATAAGCGAGGCGGTAAGATGAGCGATGCGATCCGGGTGGGGCTGGTGGGGTTCGGTTACGCCAGCAAAACGTTTCATGCGCCGTTGATCGGCGGCACGCCGGGTATGGCGCTGAAGGCGGTCGCCAGCAGCGACGCCGATAAGGTCCATGCCGATTGGCCTGGCGTGAAGGTAATGAGTGCGCCGGGGGATCTGCTGGACGACCCGGATATCGATCTGGTGGTCATCGCCACCCCGAACGACACCCACTTTCCGCTGGCGAAAGCGGCGTTGGAGGCGGGAAAGCATGTTGTGGTGGATAAGCCCTTTACCGTGACACTGTCACAAGCTCGCGAGCTGGAAAGCCTGGCGAAGCACTGCGGTCGGATACTTTCGGTGTTTCATAACCGGCGCTGGGACAGCGATTTCTTAACGGTCAGCGCGTTGATCAACGAAGGTCAGCTGGGGGAGGTGTGTTACTTCGAGTCGCATTTCGATCGCTTCCGACCACAGGTGCGCCGGCGCTGGCGTGAGCAGGCGGGTCCTGGCAGCGGCATATGGTATGACCTCGCGCCGCATCTGCTCGACCAGGTCGTGGTGCTGTTTGGCCTGCCGGTAAGCATCACGGTGGACCTCGCGCAGCTTCGGCCCGGCGCGCAATCCACCGACTATTTTCACGCCGTGCTGGCCTATCCGCAGCGGCGGGTAGTGCTGCATGGTACGTTACTCGCCGCCGCGGAGAGCGCGCGCTTTATCGTCCACGGCTCGCGGGCCAGCTATATTAAGTACGGTCTTGACCCGCAGGAGGAGCGGCTAAAAAACGGTGAACGGCTGCCGCAGGAGGACTGGGGATATGATATGCGCGACGGTACCCTGACCCGCGCTGAAGGGGATGAACGTAGTCAGGAGAAATGGCTGACGCTACCGGGTAATTATCCCGCCTACTATGCCGCTATCCGCGACGCGCTTAACGGCGTAGGGGAAAACCCGGTCCCGGCCAGCGAGGCGATTCAGATAATGACCCTGATTGAGTTGGGTATCGAGTCGGCCAGACATCGCGCCACGCTCAGCCTGGTCTGAGGAGGAGCCCGGCAGCACGGCTGCCGGGCCGGTTATCAGCCTTTGGCAACCCGCTGAATGAGGGCGGCTTTTTCCTGTTCGCCGAGGAACGCCAGGGTCAGGCCGTTGATCTGCGCCTGACGGATCTGCTCCCGGCTCAGCCCTGCCGCCGGCGCCGCCACGGTATACTCGTGAATGATGTCCACACCCTGGACCGCCGGATCGTCGGTGTTGAGGCTCGCCAGCACGCCGTGCTCAAGGAACTGCTTCAGCGGATGCTGGGCCAGGGAGGCCACGGTGCTGGTTTGCACGTTCGAGGTCAGGCAGGATTCAATCCCGATGCGGTGCTCGGCCAGGTAGTCCATCAGGGCTGGATCCTCTACCGCTTTAACCCCATGGCCGATGCGCTCCGCGCCCAGCTCACGAATGGCCTGCCAGATACTTTCCGGGCCGGCCGCTTCGCCCGCGTGGACGGTGATATGCCACCCGGCGTCGCGGGCCTGGTTAAAATGGTTGCGGAACAGCGTACCCGGGAAGCCGAGCTCATCGCCGGCGAGGTCGAGGGCAGTGATGCCCTCGCGGTGGGCGAGCAGCGCCGCCAGCTCTTCCTGACAGGCGGCTTCGCCGAAGGTGCGGCTCAGAATACCGATCAGCCGGGCGTCGACCTGGAAATCGCGGCATCCCTCTTGAACCCCGGCAATTACCGCCTCTACCACGCCGTCGACCGGCAGCCGGTGGGTCATCGCCATATAGCGGGGAGAGAAGCGCAGCTCAACGTAGTGCAGGCCATTTCGCGCCGCGTCTTCGACGTTCTCATACGCCACGCGGCGACAGGCTTCCAGCGAGGCCAGGACCTTTACCCCCCAGTCGAGCTTGGCGAGGAAACTAACCAGATCGGGCTCAAGGCTGGTGACCTGGACGTGCGGACGCAGCGTGTCGAGGGTGGTTGCGGGAAGAGCGATATTAAATTCGCGGCCAAGATCGAGGATGGTTTGGGCCCGGATGTTACCGTCAAGATGACGATGAATGTCGGTTAATGGCAATGAGGAATCAATCATGGTCGCACTCTTTTTTTAGTTAAAGTGCACGTCATTATACAACATGAACATAACTGTTTAAAAGCATTGAAAAAATGTATGCGATACAAATAGCTGGCAGCAATCAGGTCAGTGTTACGGTCTTTTTGACTGGCCCCTTTAAAACGCAGAACGAATATCATGATTGACGCGATCCTGACCAGATCAGAAATGCACACGCGCTGACCGCGGCGCCCGCAAGGCAGACCGCCTGCCATCCCCAGTGGGAATAAAGCTGTGTGGCAACGATAGCCCCTGCCGCGCTGCCCAGCGAATAAAAACACATGTAAGCCCCAACCAGGCGGCTTGCCGCTGCAGGCCTGGCGGCAATGATCAGGCTCTGGCTGGAGACATGAACGGCCTGTACCGCAAAGTCCAGCGCAATGACGCCAGCTATCAGCCAAAGCAGAGAGGTTTCGGCATAGCCGATAGGAAGCCATGAGATGGTCAGCAGCGCCAGCGCCAGGCCGGTAGTGCGCTGAGCCCATCCCTGGTCAGCCCACTTGCCCGCTCTGGCGGCGGCCAGCATGCCAGCGAAGCCGGCTAAGCCAAACATCCCCGTCTGGGTGTGCGAGAGGGAAAGGGCGGTGAGCGGCATGACCATGGTCGTCCATAGCATGCTGAAAGCGGCGAAGATAAATAGCGCCAGGATCCCGCGCTTTCTCAGTTGCGGCTCGGTGAGGGACAGCTGAAACACGGACTTCAATAAGGAAAGGTAAGTCGGCTTTTGCGGCTGCGGCTGCTGCGGGGGCGAAGGCATGATTTTCCAGACGATCCCGGCAATCATCAACATCAGACAGGCAGCCGTGAGATACACGGCTCGCCAGCCGGCGATATCGGCTATCGCGCCTGAGATAAACCGAGATAACAGGATACCTGAAACAATGCCGCTGGTCAGGGTACCCACCGCCTGGCCTCGTTTCTGCGGCGTCGCCAGTATTGCCACCCAGGCCACCAGCACCTGCACCACAACGGCCATCAGGCCGACGATCAGCATGGCGCCAAGCAGAGTTACTATATTGGGGGATAACCCTGCCGCGACTAACGCCGCTACTGAAAGCAACAGTTGACTCATCACCACGTATTTACGGTTCAACCAGTCCCCGAGCGGAACCAGGAACAGCAGGCCAATGGCATAGCCCGCCTGCGTAGCGGTGATGACGCTGCCAATCATGCCTGGCGACACCTTCAGGCTGACCGCCATCGAGTCGAGTAAAGGCTGTGCTGAATAAACATTGGCTACTGCCAGCGCGCAGGTTAGTGAAAACAACGCTGTTATCCCTGTGGTCAGCATCGTGTCAGGGACTGACGCAGTTTGGATCCTTTGGCCGGTACATCTACTTGCCTTACATTTCATAAGAGACCCTCTGTCTGGTTGCTTTTTAAAACTAGTGTGCCTATAGAATTAGCCTTGCTGGTTTTTTTTTGCAACTGGTAAAGGTGAGGATTAAGCTAGATCAGTAGATAAATTGATAAGGAGCGTGCAGATGGCAAAGCAGGAATCACTTAGAACCAGTGAATGTCCGGTGGCGAGAACGTTGGAATCAATTGGTGAACGCTGGTGCCTGATGATTATCCGCGAAGCATTTGACGATGTGCGGAGATTCAGCGAGTTTCAAAAAAATTTGGGGCTGGCCAAAAATATCCTTGCCTCGCGGCTGAAGCATCTGGTTGATATCGGTATTTTCGAGATTTTACCGGCATCGGATGGCAGCGCATACAAGGAATATGTCCTGACTGAAAAGGGGCGCTCCGTGTTTCCCATTGTTGTGGCGCTGCGGCAATGGGGAGAGCGTTATATGTTTGAGCAAGGGGAAACCTATTCGGTCCTGCTGGATAACGCGCACGGCCAGCCCCTTCAGTATCTGGATGTGCGTTCCGCTCAGGGGGATAAACTGCAACCAGGCGACTGTCATCGCCGGCGCATTGTGTCAGATACCCGCGCCGAATAATGGCGTGAAGAATTTGCAGGATACCAGCGAGAATACGAGCGTGCCGCTAAAGTGTCATGGAACAATCCTGACGTGTTTTTTTGCGAACTGCTTCTGATGCCAAAGCTCCGGACGCGTGAAAGTGACCCACCGCCAACCGCAGGAGGCGGTGTATAACCATTTACAATTATATTTTATTTGAATGTATTCATGTTACATATTAAATTCTGCTTACTTTATCGACGATGAGGCAAGGATGCGGATGTGGAGAGCGTAATCCATAACAATATTGAGGGTTTTCTGCTGTTGTTATTAAGCATGTGGCCGATTCTGCTGGTGGTATTCATTGGTGTCGCAATTTCATTCTATACCATGCTGTTACGCAAGACGGCGCTGGCCTGCCTGCTTTTCGCCCTCGCCATCGGCGCCGCAGGCTGGAGTCTCGCTTAGCCGCTGGCCTCAGGGTTTATCCAGCAGGCTCATACTGGAGGTGGCGGCGCCATCATTCAGATTGGCGGGCGAATGCCAGTCGCGGCCCGCCAGCGCACTGTCGCTCTGTCCGCTGCCGACGCCTTGCTGCGTCGACAGCGATGAACCTTCCAGTGCTTCATCCGCCCCTGACCGATCGGGCAGGGAACTGGTATAGCCGCCATTATTCGAGTACGTATCCATGCCGTTGACTTCGTTAGGCACCGTGTCGGTAGTCGTACCGTCATCGTTAATGCAAAACGAGCCGCCAATGCCGTTTGGCTGACAGTCTGCAGCAAAAGCCGGACTGGCCAGCGCGGTCAGTAGCAATAACGGTAAGCCGATTTCCTTCATTCTTATCTCCCAGGGCCGTGTGGTCTGCCAGACATTCTGTACTATAGCGGCGGCAGTAGCGCGGTAAGTAACAAAACTGTGTAATTTTGTAATGACCGGTGGACGGTTTGTCGTTCGGCCAGGAAAGAGCGTGCGCTAAGCGTGGCATAGCGGCTCGGCAGAAAGCGGTAATCAATTGTTAATTCTACGTAAAGGTTAATGAAAATTTAAGGGAACGCCGCTATGTTGGCAGCATCATACTTTCCATAAAGGATATGCCATGCGCGATAAATATTCCGGCCTGCAGATTGGGATTCACTGGCTGGTTTTTTTGCTGGTAGTAGTAGCCTATGCGGCGATGGAGCTGCGCGGGTTTTTCCCCCGCAGTGAGCGGCCATTGATTAATATGGTGCATGTTTCCTGCGGGATCACCATTTTCGTGCTGATGGTGGCGCGTCTGCTGGTGCGGCTGAAATCGCCGGCGCCGCCGATCGTACCGAAACCATCGCCGATGATGACCGGTTTCGCCCATCTTGGTCACCTGGCGATCTATTTGCTGTTCATTGCCTTGCCGTTGATCGGCATGGTGATGATGTACTGGCGCGGTAACCCCTGGTATGCCTTTGGTCTGACCATGCCGTATGCCCCGCAGAGCGATTTTGAGCGGGTGGATACCCTGAAGGCGATCCATGAATGGTTGGCCAATGCCGGGTACTTTGTGATTGGCCTGCATGCTCTCGCCGCGCTGCTCCATCATTACTGGTTGAAGGATAATACTCTGCTGCGAATGATGCCTCGTAAGCGCTAAATCATCCTCTTTCACTTCCTGACCCCGTCCCGCGACGGGTTTTTTTTTGCCTTCACCGCTAATAGAATATAGTATACCCCCCTATATGATACGGAGGCGTAATCGTGCCACATTCACCTGAAGATAAAAAACGGGCGCTCAGCCGCGTAAGACGCATCCGCGGCCAGGTCGAAGCCCTTGAGCGCGCGCTGGAGTCCGGCGAGCCCTGTATGACTATTCTGCAGCAGATCGCCTCGATTCGCGGGGCGGCGAACGGCCTGATGGGCGAAATGGTGGAGATCCACCTGCAGGACGAGCTGGTCAGCGGCGACACCACCCCTGAGCAGCGGGCCGCGAGAATGGCAGAGGTCGGTCATCTGCTACGATCCTATTTAAAATAACATCACGACGAGGAAGAGACAGTTATGAAATCACGCGCAGCAGTGGCCTTCGGCCCCGGTCAGCCGTTAAAAATCGTTGAGATTGACGTCGCGCCGCCGAAAAAAGGCGAAGTTCTGGTGAAAATCACCCACACCGGGGTGTGTCATACCGATGCCTTCACCCTCTCCGGTGACGATCCGGAAGGTGTCTTCCCGGCGGTGCTGGGCCATGAGGGCGGCGGGATTGTCGTGGAAGTGGGCGAGGGCGTCACCAGCCTTAAGCCGGGCGATCACGTCATTCCGCTGTATACCGCCGAATGTGGCGAGTGCAAATTCTGTAAGTCGGGTAAAACCAACCTCTGTCAGGCGGTGCGTGCCACCCAGGGTAAAGGACTGATGCCGGACGGCACCACTCGTTTCTCGTACAATGGCGAACCGATCTATCACTATATGGGCACCAGCACCTTCAGCGAATATACGGTTTGCGCCGAGATTTCGCTGGCGAAAGTCAATCCGCAGGCGCCTTTGGATAAAGTGTGCCTGCTGGGCTGCGGCGTAACCACCGGTATCGGCGCGGTGCATAACACGGCGAAGGTCAAGGCCGGGGATAGCGTCGCGGTCTTTGGTCTGGGCGGCATTGGTCTGGCGGTGATCCAGGGTGCGGTGCAGGCGCAGGCCGGGCGCATTCTGGCGGTTGATACCAACCCGGATAAGTTCACTCTCGCTAAAGAGATGGGCGCGACCGATTTTATCAATCCGAACGACTACGATAAGCCGATTCAGGATGTGATTGTTGAGCTGACCGACGGCGGGGTGGATTTCAGCTTCGAGTGCATCGGCAATGTAAATGTGATGCGCGCGGCGCTGGAGTGCTGCCATAAAGGCTGGGGTGAGAGCGTGATCATCGGTGTAGCCGGCGCCGGGCAGGAGATCAAGACCCGTCCGTTCCAGCTGGTGACCGGCCGCGTGTGGCGCGGTTCCGCCTTCGGCGGCGTAAAAGGGCGCAGTCAGCTGCCGGGAATGGTGGAAGACGCCATGGCGGGTAAAATTCGCCTCGATCCGTTTATTACCCATCGCCTGCCGCTGGAGCAGATTAACGAGGCCTTTGATCTGATGCATGAAGGTAAATCGATTCGCACCGTGATCCACTTTGGCGACCAGTAATCGCCGACGCTGAAGGCGAATCGTCACCCATAAAAAAAGGGCCCGGATGGGCCCTTTTGTGTATGTCGATCAGTGATGGTCTGGGAGCGCGTAGGCGATGATGTAATCGCCGCGATCCGGTGACTGGCGGGCGCCGCCGGCATTGATAATGATGTACTGCTTACCGGTTTTCGGTGAGACGTAGGTCATCGGGCCGGACTGGCTGCCGACCGGCAGACGCGATTTCCAGATCTCTTTGCCGTTCGCGGTATCAAAGGCGCGCAGGTAGAAATCCTGGGTGCCGGCGAAGAACAGCAGTCCGGACTGCGTTGCCAGCGATGCGCCAAGGGTCGGCATGCCGATTGGAATTGGCATGTGCATACGTATGCCCAGCGGCCCGGTGTCTTCTACGGTGCCAACCGGCACCTGCCACACCAGTTTCCCGGTTTTCAGATCCACCGCGGACATGGTGCCGAACGGCGGCTTCTGGCACGGAATGCCCAGCGGCGACAGGAAACGTTCGCGCATCGCGCCAAACGGCGTGCCTTCCATCGGCACGATGCCCATCTCGATCCCGCTGGCGTCTTTCGCCACCTTCGCGCGCGGCACCATATAGTTGGCCAGGCCCAGACGCATATCGTTGACAAACATCAGGCTGTTGTTTGGATCCAGCGAAACACTGCCCCAGTTCATGCCGCCGAGCGAGCCCGGGAACTGCAGGGAACGATCTTCACCTGGCGGGGTAAAGACGCCCTGATGGCGCATCTCTTTGAACTGAATACGGCACAGCAGCAGGTCGATCGGTGTCGCTCCCCACATATCGGACTCGGTCAACGTCTGGTTGCCGATCATCGGCATCCCTACCGAGTAAGGTTGCGTCGGCGAGTAGCGTTCACCTTTGACGTTGCCCGCCGGCACCGGACGCTCTTCCACTTTGGCCACCGGCTCGCCGGTCTCGCGGTTGAGCATAAAGATCATGCCCTGCTTGCTGGTCTGCACCAGCACCGGGGTGGTGCCGCCCTTGCCGTCAGGCAGATCGTACAGCAGCGGCTGAGACGGCAGGTCAAAGTCCCACAGATCGTGGTGTGTGGTCTGGAAGTGCCAGCGCACCTGGCCGGTGGTGGCATCCACAGCCACGATAGAGGAGCTGTATTTATCGTCCAGCGCGGTACGTTCGCCGCCAAAGAAATCTGGCGTGGCGTTGCCGGTGGGCAGATAGATCAGATTCAGCTTCGCGTCGTAGGACATCGCCGACCAGACGTTTGGCGTACCGCGCGTGTAGGTCTGGCCTTCCGGCGGAACACCGGTCAGCGCTGGATTGCCCGGATCCCACGCCCATGCCAGTTTGCCGGTGTGGACATCAAACGCGCGGACCACGCCCGGCGGTTCGCCAGTGGAGTAGTTATCCGCGACGCGGCCGCCCACCACCACCACATTGCCCGCCACCAGCGGGGTGGAGGTCTGCTGATAGTAACCCGCTTTCACTTCACCCATGCCGACGCTGAGGTCGACAATACCGCGATCGCCGAAGTTTTCGCACAGTTTGCCGGTATCGGCATCAATGGCGATCAGGCGGGCGTCGATGGTCGGCAGGAACAGACGACGGGAACAGGCGGCCGGCTGCGTGCCTGCCGCTGGCGCGGTTTGCGCCTGGCTATCTTCGTAATAGCCTAAGCCGCGGCAGCGCTGCCAGTTGGGTGAAGAGGATTTGGAGTCATAGCGCCATTTCTCTTTTCCGCTGTCCACATCCAGCGCCAGCACTTTACTGTAAGGGGTACAGACATAGAGAGTATCGCCAATCTGCAGCGGGGTGTTCTGATCTTCTGCGCCCGAGCCGTTGCTCTGTGGGATATCGCCCGTATGCGCTACCCAGGCAACCTGCAGCTGGTTGACGTTTTGTTTGTTGATTTGGTCGAGGGCGGCGAAACGGTCGCCGTGGGTGGTGTTACCCCAGTGCGCCCAGTTTTTCTGCTGTTCGCCTGGCGCGACGGGCTTGACTGGTACCGCTTCAGTCGCGCTGACCAGCGGTGCGGATTTGAACATCCAGCCAAAGCTCACCGCCAGCGCCACGGCGAGAACGGCGGCGACGCCATAGGCCGGGCCTTTTTTCGCCGGTGGGCTGGCGAGGAAAGGCCAGACCAGGGCGGCCAGGAAGGCCAGTACGCCGAGCGCAAACAGGCGCGAGAAGAGCGGCCAGTAGTTCCAGCCAGCGTCACTAATCGCCCAGATCACCGAGGCGATAAACGCCACGGCGTATAACAGAATACCGCCGCGGCGGTTGCGGAAAATCAACACCGCCGCGATGACCATGACCACGCCCATCAGCGCGAAGTACAGTGTACCGCCGACGAGGGCCAGTTTTGCCCCAAGAATACCCACAGCCAGACCGATGATGAGCATCAGTCCGGCGAGAAGCCACTGCAGGATCCGGGGGAATCCGCGCGGCGCGTTGCCAGTTGCCATGTAATCTCCTTAACCACACCAGCCACCTCACTGTGAACCAAATGAAACATGTTGCTTTTGAATCATTTTTGAATGAAGTGGTTTTAACCTTCATAAAGCTGTATTTGTTGCTTGATTAGATTTCGAGTGAACCATTTGGTGAAATCGAGACATGATAGATCTGTTAAAGAAGTTTGCGCAAATGTTAATAAATAATTTCGCACTAAATGATTATTTTGCCGAATATGTCTAACGTCATGGGGAGCGGCGTCGGCGCGTTTGCAGGTTCCCCGGCCGCTGCGGGCCGGGGAGAAAGGGGGGTCAGGCAGGCATGGACTTACGGATAGCGCTGAGCAGCGTCTGCGTACCCGGGGTCAGTGTCGCATCGACGCGGGTTAAAATGCCGATGGGCTCTCCGGCGCCCTGGGTGGCGATCGGCAGGGCGGTTAGCACGCCACGGCGAAGATCGTCTTTTACCGCCCCGGAAGGGACAAACCAGACATAGTCAAAATCCACCGTCAGCTGGCGCGACAGGGAGGCGGAGAGGGTCTCGATGCAGCCGGCGGGCATCTTACAGCCCTGGCTCTGGAGCAGCGCTTCGGCGTTTTGCCGCGGCACGGTGCCTTTAGGTGAGACCACCACCGGCCACTCCATCACCCGACTAAGGGTCACCGTCTCCTGAAGCAGGGGATGTCCCGGGCGAACCACCAGCTTCAGGGATTCAAGGAACAACAGTTCGTAATGCAGCCCGCTCATCAGCTCCGGGTCGGACATACGTCCAATGCCGATGTCGATCTCCCCGGATTTTAAGCCGGCGAGCAGCATTGTGTTGTTCATAGTGGCGACCTGCAGCGTGATATCTTTTTGCTGCTTGTGAAACTGGCCGATCACCGTCGGCAGGATCCCCAGCGCGGCGGTGGGCAGCGCGCCGATGCGCACGATGTCGTTATTCAGGCCCTCTTTGCGGTTCAGCGCCTGGCCGGCCGAATTAAGGGCGTCAAGCACCTTAACGGCATGCGTCAGAAACTGTTCGCCGACCAGGGTTAGCTGCGCCCCAAGACGACCCCGCTCGAACAGCCGGGTACCGGTCAGCTGTTCTAGCTCGTTAAGCGTTTTCGAGAGTGCTGGCTGGCTCAGATTTAATGTTTCAGCCGCGCGCCCCAGCGTTCCCTGTTGAGCGACGGCCACGAAGGTGTGTAGATGGCGCAAGCGAATGCGCTGACTGAAGAGACCATTTTTTTCCATAGTAAGATGATGTTAAAAACACAGCGGTGAAAGAGACAAGCGGACTTGTTTAAATTTGATAACCAGATAGCAAAATATTATTAACATTTGAGTTGGTTACATGACAAGATCTTTCCCTGTGGTTGAAAACGCCTTCGCCCCGCAGAACCGGGGCGAAGGTGGTGGTCACCGCGACGGCTAAATATCGAAAAAGACGGTTTCGTTCTCGCCCTGCAGATGAATGTCAAAACGATAGACCACTTCCGTACCGCGAACCTCGCGCTCGGCGATTAAGGTTTTGCGCCTCACCTCCCACTCGATGAGATTCAGCACCGGGTCGCTGGCGTTGGCTGCGTGTTCATCGGCAAAGTACATCCGCGTATTCAGGCCAATATTGATCCCCCGCGCCACCACCCACAGGTTAACGTGCGGCGCCATCAGCCGGCCATCGCGACCGACCACCGGGCCCGGTTTGATGGTTTCAAAGCGCCAAATGCCGGAGGTGAAATCAGAGCAGGTACGCCCCCAGCCGCGGAAGGCCGGGTCGACGGCTTTCTGCTGTTGACGATCGTCAGGATGGTTATAGCGACCCGCGGCGTTGGCCTGCCAGATCTCCAGCAGCACATCGCGGACCGGCGTCCCGGAGCCGTCGATAACCCGGCCTTCAATGGTGATGCGCTCCCCGGCGGTATCGGCGGTAGTGAGGACCGGGCCAAAATTTTTCTCAAAAATATGAAAGCCTGCGGCGTCCGGCGCCAGGCCGATATGAACATAGGGTCCCGCCGTCTGCGAGGCGGTTTCAGGCAGATACTCTTTCATCGGGCGGCCCCCTGAGTGCGATTTTCAAACAGCGTGGCGCGGTGGCCGCGCAGAACAAGGTCGAAGCGGTAGGCCAGACAATCCAGCGGTACGGCGGCGTGCATGTCCAGCTCGGCGATCAGCGTGCGCACGGCGTCGTCATTCTTAATAGTCCTGACGATCGGGCACTGCTTAATCAGCGGGTCGCCTTCAAAATACATCTGGGTGATCAGGCGCTGGGCCCAGGCGTCGCCTGAGAGAGAAAAATGGATATGCGCCGGACGCCAGTCGCTGGCCTGGTTGCGCCAGGGGTAGGGGCCAGGTTTGATGGTGCGAAAACAGTAATAGCCGTTTTCATCGGTAAGCACCCGGCCGCAGCCGCCAAAGTTCGGGTCAATCGGCGCCAGATACTGATCTTTTTTATGCCGGTAGCGACCGCCAGCATTGGCTTGCCAGACTTCCACCAGCGTATTTTTCATCGGTCGGCCGAATCCATCGCGCACGTAACCGTGGACGATGATCCGCTCGCCGATCGGCAGGCCTTCTTTGGCATAGTTCAGGATTAGGTCATTATCCAGAGGGCCCAGGTCGTCGCGGCTAAATACCGGGCCGGTGATCTCTGACAGCGAGTTCTGCAGAGAGATGAGGGCGTTTTTTGGCGAGCGCAGGACGCTGGTTTTATAGCCCGGCGCGTAAGCGGGCGGGTGGCTACTGTAATCGCGATGGACAACCTCACGTGGGGACCATTTGTCGTTCATAGGGTACTCCGTGTAGACGGTAGGGGGGCATATTGTTGTAATGTCGCCAGAAGCAGTGTGTGTAAATGCATTGTTAATTTAAAGTGAAATTACCGGGTGTTTTTCATAACTATGGGTTATGTTTTGCGCAATGACCTGGGCCGGCGGCAGGTTATCGCCATCACAGTTTGTAAATTCTTCCCCCCGCCGCGAGGCAGCTTTCCTACACTCCAGGAAGTATTCACTGGAGGTAACACATCATGGCGAACACCATCACGGCTGATGAGATTCGGGAGCACTTTTCGCAGGCCATGTCGGCCATGTACCAGCAGGAAGTTCCGCAGTACGGAACGCTGCTGGAGCTGGTGGCTGACGTCAACCTGGCGGTACTGGAAAATAATCCGCAGCTGCATGAACAGCTCGCTAACGCTGACGAGCTGGCGCGCTTAAACGTGGAGCGCCACGGCGCGATTCGCGTGGGCACAGCGGAAGAACTGGCGACGCTCCGTCGCATGTTTGCCATCATGGGAATGTATCCCGTTAGCTATTACGATCTCTCGCAGGCCGGCGTGCCGGTCCACTCCACGGCGTTTCGTCCCATCGACGATGCCGCGCTGGCGCGCAATCCATTTCGGATTTTCACCTCGCTGCTGCGCCTGGAGCTGATTGAAAATCACGCCCTGCGCGAGCGGGCCGAGGCGATCCTCGCGCGGCGCAAAATCTTCACCCCCCGCTGCCTGGCGCTGATTGCGCAGTATGAAGCAGAGGGCGAATTCACCTCTGCCGACGCGCGCGAGTTTGTCCAGGAGGCGCTGGAGACGTTCCGCTGGCACCGGCAAGCCACCGTCGATGAGGAGACTTACCATGCTCTGCATCGCGAGCACCGCCTGATTGCCGATGTGGTCTGTTTCCCGGGGTGTCATATCAACCATCTCACGCCGCGGACGCTGGATATTGACCGCGTCCAGTCCCTGATGCCGGAGTGCGGTATTGAACCCAAAGCGTTGATTGAAGGGCCACCGCGCCGGGAGGTTCCGATCCTCCTGCGGCAGACCAGCTTTAAGGCGCTTGAGGAGCCGGTGATGTTCGCCGGAGAACACCGAGGCACCCATTGCGCCCGCTTTGGCGAAATTGAGCAGCGGGGCGTGGCGCTGACGCCGAAAGGGCGCGCGCTGTACGATCGGCTGCTGCAGGCGGCAGGAACCGGGAAAGATAATCTCAGCCACCAGCAGCATCTACAGGAGGTGTTTAGCGAATTTCCCGACAGCGAATTTCTGCTCCGTCAGCAGGGGCTGGCCTGGTTTCGCTACCGCCTGACGCCCACGGGTGAGGCACATCGCCAGGCGTTTCGCCCGGGCGACGATCCGCAGCCGCTGATTGAGCGCGGGTGGGTGGTCGCCCAGCCGATTATTTATGAAGATTTTTTACCGGTCAGCGCGGCGGGCATTTTTCAGTCCAATCTGGGCAACGAAACCCAGGCGCGCAGGCACGGGAACGCCAGTCGCGAGGCGTTTGAGGCAGCTCTGGGCTGCCCGGTGCAGGATGAGTTTGAACTATACCGACAGGCGGAGGAGCGCAGCAAACGACGTTGCGGTCTGCTGTAAAATCAGTACCCTGCTGGCATCAGCCTTACAGGGAGCAGGTTATGCAACATCCGTCGAAACCGTTGGCGAAAACCCGTCAGGGAACGCTGGCCGGGAGCGCAGAACAGGGGATTCATATCTGGCGCGGCATTCCGTACGCCGCGCCGCCCGTGGGCCCGCTGCGCTGGCGCGCGCCGCAGCCAGCCGCCCGCTGGCAGGGGGTACGTCCAGCCGAGACCTTTTCCGCCGCCAGCTGGCAGGACATTGACTACTGCCGCGAGCTCGGCGGCGGCGATCCTGGCGCCTTCAGCGAAGACTGCTTATATCTCAACGTCTGGGCCCCGGCCAGCGCAGCGCAGCCGCTGCCGGTGATGGTCTGGCTGCACGGCGGCGGGTTTACCATCGGCGCCGGCAGCCTGCCGCCTTACGATGGCAAAGCGCTTGCCAGCCGCGACGTGGTGGTGGTGACAGTTAACTACCGGCTGGGCCATCTCGGCTTTTTCGCCCATCCGGCGCTGGAAGAAGAGGCGGGCGAACGTCTCTATAATTTCGCGTTGCTCGATCAGATTGCCGCTCTGCAGTGGGTTCAGGAGAATATCCACGCCTTCGGCGGGGATGCCGCCAACGTCACGCTGTTTGGCGAATCCGCCGGGGCGCGTAGCGTGCTGTCGCTAATGGCCTCCCCGAAAGCGAAAGGGCTGTTTCATAAAGCGATTATTCAGAGCGGGTATACGCTACCCGATCTGCCGCGGGAAAAAGCGCTGGAAAAAGGGCGCCTGCTGGCGGAACACTTCGCCTTACCGCAAGCCAGCGCTGAGGAATTGCGGGCGATCCCCGCGGAGGCCTTCTGGTCGCTCACCGCGCCGCTGAATACCGGGCCAGCGCCTATTGTCGGAGACGCGGTGCTGCCGCAGCCGATGCTGGAGACCTTCTTTGCCGGCCGCCAGCATCCGATACCGGTGATGATCGGCTCCAATAGCGATGAAGCCAGCGTGATGGCCGTGTTCGGCGTCGATATCGCCGGGCAGATCCAGAAGCTGCGCCGTGAGCGCCGTCTGGGGCTGGGGCTGATCAAACTCCTCTATCCCGGCGTGAAGGGCGATGAAGCGCTGGGGCGGGAAGTTTGCCGCGACATGGCCTTCACCACCCTTGGTTATGTAGTGATGCAGGCGCAACAGCGCGTGGGTCAGCCGTGCTGGCGCTACTGGTTTGATTATGTCGCGGAAGCGGAGCATGACGCCTACCCGCATGGGGCCTGGCATGGCAACGAGGTGCCCTACGTGTTTGATAACCTGCGGTTGACCGACCCGGTGCGGCAGTACGCCAGCGAAGCGGATCTGGCCTTCGCCGCTCAGGTCGCTGACTACTGGGCGCAGTTTGCCCGCCTCGCCAGCGGCGAGCAGACGCTTTCCGGCGCGGTGCGCTGGCCGGCGTGCCTGCGCGGGCGGGATCGCCTGTTGCGCATTGGCTTGCATAAGCGCGCCGGGTTTAAAGTGGAGAACCGCTTTATGCGCGCCAGACTGGCGCTGTTTCGCCGGGTGATGAAGCATCACGTGACGCTGGAATAAATCCCATAATGCGCAACTGTCGCCACCGACCGGTGGCGACGTTATCTCACATGACCACCACCGGCTTGATCACCTTGCCGGACGCCGAATCGGCGAAGGCCTGGTTGATATCGGCCAACGGATAGCGGGCGATAAGCTTATCGATAGGGAATTTTCCCTGTTTATAGAGTTGCACCAACAGCGGAATAAACAGCGCCGGCACGGCGTCGCCTTCTATCACCCCGACCAGCGATTTTCCCTCCGCCATCAGGTCGTTCTGCACGTTAAGGGTGATGTCTCCGGTAAAGCCCACAATCGCCACCGTTCCCAGCGGTTTCACCGCGTGTACGGCCTGCAGAACGATAGCGGAGACGCCGGTTGTTTCCACCGCGTAGTGGGCGCCTTTACCGGTGATTTGTTTAATCACGGCGACGGCATCCTGTTCCTTGCCGTTGATCTGATGGGTGGCGCCCAGTTCGCCCGCCAGGGCGAGGCGGCTGGCATGGATATCCACCGCGATAATCTGCGAACAGCCGGTTAATTTCGCTGCCATGATGGCGCTGAGCCCCACCGCGCCGCAGCCAAACACCACCAGCGATTCGCCGACCACCGGTTTCAGGCGGTTGAGCACCGTCCCGCTACCGGTCTGGATACCGCAGCCCAGCGGGCCGAGCAGGGTGAGATCAACCTCCGGGTCGACCACGACCGCGTTGCTGGCGCGGGTGACCACATACTGGCTGAAAGACGACTGGCCAAAGAACAGGGACAGATCCTGGTCTCCCAGCCGGTAGGGGGTGGTGCCATCCTCGCGTCGGCCGCCAAAATTAAGCGTATTAAAATCTTCGCAAGCCGAAGGGTGGTTGCTTAAACAATTTTCGCAGTGGTGGCAGGCGGCGTAGCTGAGCACCACGTGGTCTCCTACCCTGATGCCGCTAACCGCCTCGCCGACGCTGGCAACGATCCCGGCGCCTTCATGGCCGAGGATCGCCGGCATAGGCACCACCCCGGGGTTGTCGCGCATCACGGCGTCGGTATGGCAGACGCCGGTGGCGACAATTTTCACTAATATCTCGTCCTTCCCCGGCGGGGCGACCTCGACGTCTTTGATGACAAAAGGCTGCTGGTAGCCCAGCGTGACGGCTGCTTTCACTTGCATGGCATGACTCCTGAATGAATTCCCTGGAGAGCGTGGCGGGACAGCCCGAACGGCTCTCCCCTGTTGGCCGCTAACGTGAAGAAAGATAGCGGTTATCGGGGAAAAGTTAGCACCAGGCGCGATGGAAATTTGCGCGAATCGTGCCTAAAAAACGCGCGCGGCGAGGAGCGATACATGGGGTGAATATTCAGCACTGGAGAATAGATTTCCCTTGAATAGTCAGGGGTAAAAAGCGGCAGGCAGCGTGTATGCCCTGGCTACACGCCAGAGGAAATGAAAAAAACAGGCTGTTCCTCTGGACAGGGCTTTTTTGCCTTTTTTCTGCTGGCAACAATTGGATTATTAATCGTTTTTGTCTAGAGTGGGCGGAAATTATCACGCAGCGTGATGACGCGTTGCGAATCAATTCACCCGTGCAGAAGGACGCTTTCTCAGGCATGAACCGCAGACGTTTTCTTAAATCTTCCATGGCTGTTGCCGCCGTATGCGGAACGTCAGGAGTCGCTTCCTTATTCAGTCAGGCCGCTTTTGCCGAAGACGCGGGCATTGCCGACGGGCAAACGCGTCGTTTTGATTATGCTGTTCTGCAGGCGATGGCTCACGATCTGGCGCGCCAGCCGTGGGGCGGCGCCCCGCGCGATCTGCCGCCGACGCTCGCCAATCTCACCCCGCAGGCCTATAACAGCATCCAGTACGATGCCAACCACTCGCTGTGGAACAATATTGAAGAGCGTAAGCTGGACATCCAGTTTTTCCACGTCGGGATGGGGTTCCGTCGCCGCGTGCGGATGTTCTCTTTAGACGCCAGCACCCAGCAGGCGCGCGAGATCCACTTCCGTCCGGAGCTGTTTAAGTACAATGACGCCGGTGTGGATACCCGTCAGCTGGAAGGACAGTCTGACCTCGGCTTCGCCGGGTTCCGGGTGTTTAAAGCGCCGGAGCTGGCGCGCCGCGATATCGTGGCGTTCCTCGGCGCCAGCTACTTCCGCGCGGTAGACAGCACCTATCAGTATGGCCTGTCGGCCCGCGGTCTGGCGGTGGATACCTTTACCGATACCCCGGAAGAGTTTCCCGACTTTACGTCGTTCTGGTTCGAAACGGTCAAAGGGGACGCCACGGTGTTTACCGTTTACGCGCTGCTGGACAGCCCGAGCATCACTGGCGCCTACAAGTTCACCATCCACTGCCAGGATACCCAGGTTATCATGGACGTGGAAAACCACCTGTACGCCCGCAAGGATATCAAACAGCTGGGTATCGCGCCGATGACCAGTATGTTCAGCTGCGGCAATAATGAGCGGCGGATGTGCGACACCATCCATCCGCAAATCCACGACTCCGATCGGCTGTCAATGTGGTTGGGCAACGGGGAATGGGTCTGCCGGCCGCTGAATAACCCGCAGAAGCTGCAGTTCAATGCCTTCCAGGACAAGAACCCGCGCGGCTTTGGTCTGTTGCAGTTGGACCGTGATTTCTCCCACTACCAGGATGTGATGGGCTGGTATAACAAGCGTCCCAGCCTGTGGGTTGAGCCGCGTAACCAGTGGGGCAAAGGGGCGGTCAGCCTGATGGAGATCCCAACTACCGGCGAAACGCTGGATAATATCGTCTGCTTCTGGCAGCCGGAAAAGGCGGTGAAGGCGGGCGACGAACTGGACTTCCGCTACCGTCTTTACTGGAGCGCGCAGCCGCCGGTGAGCACTCCGCTGGCGCGCGTTCTGGCCACCCGCACCGGGATGGGGGGCTTCCCCGAAGGATGGGCGCCGGGTGAACACTACCCGGATAAGTGGGCGCGTCGTTTTGCCATCGACTTTGTCGGCGGCGATTTGAAGGCGGCCGCGCCGCGCGGTATTGAACCGGTGATCACCCTCTCCAGCGGGGAAGCGAAGCAGATTGAGATCCTCTACGTCGAGCCGTTCGATGGCTACCGGATCCTTTTCGACTGGTATCCGACCACCGACTCAACCGACCCGGTGGAGATGCGTCTGTTCCTGCGCTGTCAGGGAGAAGCCATCAGCGAAACCTGGCTCTATCAGTATTTCCCGCCGGCAGCAGATAAACGCAACTACGTTGACGACCGGATCATGAAATAACCCTGAGTCACCCGACGCCCGCAGGCAGTCCCTGCGGGCCAGAAGAGAGCGCTATGACCGCAGATATCCCAGCAGTACCTGAGTCGATCCCGGTAACCGACGCGCTGACGCTAATCGCCATTGATGAGCGCTACGTTAGCGACCTGCACCAGCTGGTGGTCAAAAACCAGCGCTGGCTACAGCAGTCGCTCAGTTGGCCCGCCGAGGTGCGCAGCGAAGACGAGACCCGACGTCATGTGCAGGGCAACGTGATGCTGCATCAGCGGGATTACGCCAAAATGTTTTTGCTGTTTCTCGATAAGCAGCTAGTCGGGGTCCTGTCGTTCAATCAGATCGAGCCGCAGAATAAAACGGCCTATATTGGCTACTGGATCGATGAAGAGCACCAGGGGCAAGGGCTGCTTTCCCGTTCATTACAGGCCTTTATCCGCCATTATGCCGCCAGCGGGCTGGTGCGCCGGTTTGTGATCAAATGCCGGGTGGCGAACACCCGCAGCAACCAGGTAGCGTTGCGCAACGGGTTTGTTCTGGAAGGCTGTCTCCGACAAGCCGAGTATCTGAACGGTAGCTATGACGATCAGAATATCTACGCCCGCATTATTGACCGCGATGAGGCATTAAAGCGCGCCTAACAGCGGCGTGCGGGTGATGTGCTGCTGGCCGTCAAGCGTTTTCGGGCCGCGCAGATGAATGGCCTCTCCCTCCTGTGCGGCAATCTGCACCTCGTCATTGATGGAGACCTGGTGCTCAACGATCACATCGCCGATGATGACTGTCCGCCCCTGGATCAGCACATCGTCGTCGAGCAGAATCGGACCACCTCGCAGCTGCGCCTCGCCGCCGACCATCGCCCGATGCTTCAGCAGGCAGTTGCCTTCAATCACCGCATTCTCTGCAACCTGCGAACTGTAGCGTACGGTGGGAATGGCATCCTCTCCACGACCGGCGATCAGGCGCGCGTGCCCGTATACCCGGGCGTTATCGCACACCCAGACGTCGTTTTCTTCGTTCCCTTCAAGTCTTGCCTGGTCAAACACTTCCGCCCGATGTTCGACAAACGCATGCTCAACGAAGGCATCGCCGTAGATTTGCGCCTGGTGGAGAATGCGCGAGGCGCTGACGGTGGCTCGCTGATAGATCTGCAGGACTTTGTCGCGATCGGCGGTTAACCCGCGCGCGGCAATCACCTGGCAGTGGGGGAGAAGACGCGCCTCGTCGGCAAGGCGACAATAACCGCGCACCTGGCTCTGCGTAACCGTGACGTTGTCACTGATCTGCGCGTGATGGCTGATCTGCGAGGCGTGAATGCAGGCCTGTCCGCAGATGGTGGCCTCATGGCTGACCACGCAGAACCCGGTTAAGCGGGCGTCGTCACGGATGCGCGCCCCGGCGAAGACCACGCTGTTGACATCGTAGATCCAGCACTCCCCCTGCTGGCTGAGAGCGCATTCCTCATCCACCCAGCCGCCTTCGCTGCCCGCTTTAACGTCAGCGAAATCAATAAGCGCCACGATCTGGCGCAGGGTGACGCTTTGTTTGCCATGCTCTTCCTCATAACAATACTGCCGGGTCTGTTCGCTGAGACGGTATTTACGCATGGCCGATCCTTATTACTTATGGTTAACATAAACATAGCAAAGATCGCCATAGCGCGCGGGATAAGGTTCCTTTAGAATGCAACTTCAAATTAAATTGATATCATCAATAAAATGAATAAAACGCAAACGCCGCGGCAGGTGCTAAACCTGCCGGCGGGTTATTTTGGCATGGTGCTCGGCACCATCGGAATGGGCTTCGCCTGGCGTTACGCCAGCACCCTCTGGCCGGTCAGCCGCAGCATTGGTGATGGGCTGGTGACGCTGGCGATGGCGATGTGGGTCCTGCTCAGCATGGCGTTTATCAGCCGGGCGATCCGCTTTCCGGCGAGCGTGCTGCGGGAGATGCGTCATCCGGTGAGCAGCAGCTTCGTCAGCCTGTTTCCGGCCACCACGCTGTTGGTGGCGATTGGTTTGGCTCCCTGGTGCCGGCCGCTGGCGATCGGGCTGTTTGTGCCGGGCGTGGCGCTGCAGCTCGCCTATGCCGCCTGGCAAAGCGGTGGGCTATGGCGAGGGAACCATCCTCGCGAGGCCACCACGCCGGGGTTGTATCTGCCGACAGTAGCCAATAATTTTATCAGCGCGATGGCCTGCGGCGCGCTGGGATTTTCCGATGCCGGACTGGTGTTCCTCGGCGCCGGGGTCTTCTCCTGGCTGAGCCTCGAGCCGGCGATCCTCCAGCGTCTGCGCAGCGCAGGCGAGCTGCCGACGCCGCTGCGCACCTCGCTGGGGATCCAGCTGGCGCCTGCGCTGGTGGCCTGCAGCGCCTGGCTCAGCGTCAACGGCGGGGAGGCCGATACCTTCGCTAAGCTGCTGTTTGGTTACGGCCTGCTGCAGCTGCTGTTTATGCTCCGTCTGATGCCCTGGTATCTTCGTCAGCCGTTCAATGCTTCTTTCTGGAGCTTCTCGTTCGGCATTTCCGCGCTGGCCACCACCGGTCTGCATCTCGGCCAGGCCAGGGGAGACGGCTTTTTTCATCATCTGGCGATGCCGCTATTTATTTTTAGCAATCTGGTTGTCGGCCTGCTGCTGCTGCGTACAGCGTTGCTGTTGGTCAGCGGGAAACTGTTGCTCCAGGTCGACCGGGAAACACTCCTGAATAAGAAGGAAGGATCATGACAAAGCGTGACGCGGATTATTTTAGTCAAAAATACAGCCTGACCCGCACCCATTCCGAGGTGCTGCATGCCGCGACGATTGTGCCGCCGGGGCGGGCGCTGGATCTGGGCTGCGGCAACGGGCGTAACAGCCTTTATCTGGCGGCGAACGGCTTCGCGGTGACGGCGTGGGATAAAAATCCGATGAGCGTCAACAATCTGGAAAGTATTCGCACCGCCGAGCGACTGGATAATCTGCAAACGGCGGTGAAAGACCTCAACAGCCTGAGCTTTGACGGCGAGTATGACCTGATCCTCTCCACCGTAGTGATGATGTTCCTCGAGCCTGACACCATCCCGGGCCTGATCGCCAATATGCAGCGCTGCACCGCCGCCGGCGGCTATAACCTGATTGTGGCGGCGATGGATACCGAAGACTATCCCTGCACCGTCGGCTTCCCGTTTGCCTTTAAACCTAATGAGCTTCGTGATTATTACCAGGGCTGGGAGCTGCTGAAATACAATGAGGACGTCGGCGAGCTGCATCGCACCGACGCCAACGGCAATCGCATCAAATTGCGCTTCGCCACCCTGTTGGCGCTCAAGCCTGCCTGATTCGCCGCGGCGTGGGAAGCTGAGCATGGCCCGCGCCGCATTCCCCGCCAGAGCCTGGGCAAGACAGAGACCCGTTGCGGCGAAAATGAGCCTGGAAAACCGCGCGATACCCCTTTTAAGTGATTATTTATTAACGTAATGTTCAGGCCATCAATATTTATAAATCTTCCTTGACGAAGCCCTTTTTTTGTCACAAAACTAGTGGGTCCTATTTGCTATAACGTCTGCCGAAAAAAAACTGCATTTACAGGGATCTCTCTATGCGTACTCGCGTTTTACTGAAAGTCGCCGCTCTGGCGGGAATATTGGCGTTGACCGGCTGTGCGGCGAAAGTGGCGCAACCGAATCAGTATTCGGGCTTCTTAAAAGATTATTCCAGTTTGAAAGAAACGACCTCTGCCTCCGGCAAGCCGGAGCTGCGCTGGATCGATCCGAACTTCAATCCGGCCAACTATGACAATATCGTTTATCACCCGGTGACCTACTATCCGGTACCGAAGCCGACCACCCAGGTAGGGGAGAAGGCGCTGCAGGATATTCTTAACTACACCAACAAAGAGCTGAAACAGGCTATTTCCGAGCGTAAACCGCTGGCCACTACCGCCGGCAAGCGCAGCCTCATCTTCCGCGGGGCGATCACCGGGGTGGACTCCAGCAAAGAGGGGCTGCAGTTCTATGAAGTGATCCCGGTCGCTATGATTGTCGCCGGCACCCAGGCCGCCACCGGCCATCGTACCATGGACACCGATCTGTACTTTGAGGCGGAGGTCATTGACGCCAGCACCAATAAGCCGGTCATCAAGGTCGTTCGGAAAGGGGAAGGCAAAACCCTGGCGAATGAGAATACACCGCTGACCGTCGATACCCTGAAGCAGGTTATCGATGATATGGCGGTCGACGCCGTTAAATTCGATCCCTCTCAGCGTTAATCGTGCCAGCGCCGTCTGACGACGGCGCTGTTTTTCTTCAGCCTCCTCAGGCCAGCCTTCGGCGCAGCAACAGCTGTTCCGGTTTGGCAAACATCACCAGGTTACCCAGCAGGATCAGCGCCAGCCCGATCACGGCGTTGCTGTGCCAGACATACCCTTCATAGACGGTGGAAATGGATAAGGCGACCAGCGGAAACAGCAGCGTACTGTAGGCGGCTTTGCTGGCGCCGATGCGCCCAACGAGAGTGAAATAGGCGCCAAAGGCGATGACCGAGCCGAACAGCGCCAGGTAAAGCAGGGCGCCCAGATAGCTGACGGTCCATTCTGGCATAAAATTATCGCCGCGCAGCAGAGCGATTGCCCCCATCACCAGCGTGCCGTAGAGCATCGCCCAGCTGTTGGTGGTCAGCGTTTCCAGCCCGCGGCGCTGGTGGCGAATACTGAACATATTGCCGAGCGAAAAACCGTAGGTACCCAGGGCGCTCAACCCGATCCCCCACAGCAGCGAGGCGTTTAGTCCGTTGGCCAGCAGGTCGTCCCAGAACAGGATGACGATACCGGCGAGACCCAGCGCGGCGGCGGCCCAGAAGCGGCCCGGCGGCTGCTGGCGGAAAAAGAGAAAGCTGTTGATGGCGTTAAACAGTACCGCCATCGAAAAGATCACCGATTCCAGACCGGTATTGATCCAGGCGGCGGCGGTATAAAAACACCAGAAATTAAAGCAGAAGACGCAGCAGCCCTGCAGCAGGCAGCAGAGATGATCTTTCGCGCCCAGCGGCCGCAGGCGTCGTGTGACAAGCAGAATCGCCAGCATCGTGACGCTGGCTACGGCGAAACGCCAGAAAATCGATACCGGCGCGGCCACCGGTCCCTGTTGTAAAAAAATCGCAATCCACGTTGTACCCCAGATCACGACAACGAGTGCATAGAGTAATGCGTTCACCCTGGTTCTCCTCTACCTGTTGATGGGAGGAGTATGCCGGCTGCCGCCTGCTGCGGCTTTCACCGGTTTGTTGTCGGCTTGCAAATTCTTGCGCTTATTTGCCCTCCGCTGGCGGTGAGGACTGGAAACCGCGCCGTAGTCTCCCTAGACTAGGGCTTTTACAGACAATGTGTGAAGACGATGGGTTACGGGACATTTGAAACATTACGGCGACAGAACGCGGTGCTGAAGGGAACCGTGGAGCTGAATTCCGGTATTCAACTGGCCGCCTGGTATAACAATTGCGATACCGTGACGGTGCGCAGCGACCATCATACTTTAAGTCTGTACGTGGCTGATGGCTACGAAAGCTATCAAAAGACGCCGCACGGCTGGAAAAATGGCGGCGGCCCGGATCGTTTTTGTCTGATGCCGAAAGGCGATGAAAGCGTATGGGATATCCGCGGCGATCTGTCGTTTGTGCATCTTTACTGTACCGATGCGCACCTGCGTCGCGTCGGCGAGGAGGTGTGGGACCGCAGCCCGGCGAACTTCACCCTGCAGGAAAAGACCTTCGCCAGCGATGATAAAATCACCGCAGTGTATCGTCAGTTTTTGCTGGCTAACGACTGGCGGCAGCCGGCGAACCAGCTGACCCTCAGCGCCGCCAGCAGCTTACTGCTTACCCATCTGATCCAGCACTATTCCACCGTGCAGTGGCGTTTGCCGACGGTCACCGGCGGGCTGGCGCCAGGCGTAAAGCGTCACGTACTGGCCTGGATCGATGCTCATCTCGATCAGCCCTTGACCCTGGCCGACCTGGCGCAGCAGGCGGGTCTGAGTGAGTTTCATTTTGCTCGTATGTTTCGTCAGTCGCTAAATATGGCTCCGCATCAGTACGTCATGCAGCAGCGAATGGCGAAGGCGCAAAACCTGATCTGCCATAGCGCGCTGCCGTTAACCGAGATAGCGCTGGCCTGTGGTTTTAGCTCCCCCAGCCATTTCAGCCATCGGGTCAAAGCCGCCACCGGGCTGACGCCCTCCCAGCTACGGGCGGCGCAGCGCGGATAGCACGCCGTAACTCACCCCGCCGAGCACCACGCCCCAGAAGGCGGAGCCAATTCCCGCCAGCGTCACCCCGCTGGCGGTGACCAGGAAGGTTAGCACCGCCGCATCGCGTTCACTGGCCTGATGCACTGCCTGAAACAGACTCCCGCCGATGGTGCCGAGCAGCGCCAGACCCGCCAGCATCTGGATCCACGCCGGCGGCAGGGCCGACATCAGGGCGGTGATTGACCCGCCGAACAGACCGGCCAGCAGATAAAAACCGCCCGCGGCTATGGCCGCCAGCCAGCGCTGGTTCGGATCCGGGTGCGCCTCCGGGCTCTGGCAAATCGCAGCGGTGATCGCCGCGATGCAGATGGAATAAACCCCAAACGGCGCCAGCAGTAGTGCCAACCCCCCGCAAACGACGATCAGTGCGGAGACCGGTACGGTATAGCCTGATGCCTGCAGGGTGGCGAACCCCGGAGCGTTCTGCGAGGCCATGGTGACGAGGAAGAACGGCAGACCGACGCTGAGCAAAAGCGCCGGAGTAAACTGCGGGGCGACCCATTCCGGCGTCACAAATGCCAGCGGCACGGGGGCGCTAGCCACATCCCCGGACGCCGCCGCAATCAGCGCTCCAATCACCAGCGCGGCCACCACGGCGAAGCGGGGCCACAGCGCTTTACACAGCAGCCAGGCGGCGAGCATCCCGCCGCACAGCGGCAGATGATCCTGTAAG
Organism: Klebsiella sp. HMSC16A12; assembly: GCF_001808265.1. Lineage (NCBI taxonomy): Bacteria > Pseudomonadati > Pseudomonadota > Gammaproteobacteria > Enterobacterales > Enterobacteriaceae > Klebsiella > Klebsiella sp. HMSC16A12. The sequence goes on along the minus strand of NZ_KV792636.1, from coordinate 213,608 downwards.
CCGGCGAAGGCCTGCAAACCAAACCGTAGCAGGATCCCAGCCAGCATCGCGGCGGCCAGCGAATGGGGAATGATCTGCATCAGCCGGGCAAACAGGCCGGTGGTGCCGCAGATAACGATCAGCGCGTTGGCGAAAATAAAGATCCCCACGGCCTCGGCGAGGGTCACCCCCTGCAGGCCGCTAACTAACAGCGCAGCGCCCGGCGTTGACCAGGCGGTGAGCACAGGAACTTTCCGCCAGGCGCTCAGCGCGAGAGTACTGATGCCCATGGCGAGGCCAAGAGCCGTCATCCAGCCGGCGATCTGCCCGGGGGTAGCGCCGGCCGCGGCGGCGGCCTGCCAGATGATGGCGGCGGAGCTGGCGTACCCCACCAACACGGCGACGAAGCCAGCGAACAGAGTGGGAAGCGGAAGACTAAACGAGCGCATCGATGATTCTCATGTGCGTTATAACATCCATTCACTGTATCATTGTGCGTTATAACGCACAAGCGGTGGTTCGCGCAGCTACCCTGGGAGAAAAACTCGCCGCCAGTGGCGTACGATGCCGTTAAACGTCCTGAAAAAATCAGACAAATGGCGGTATACTTTGCGCAGTAAAAACAGGAGGAAGGATGAATATTGCGCAACATCTGGCGGCAACGCTTAAAACCCTGCGCCAGCAGCGAGGCTGGAGCCTGTCGCGACTGGCGGAAGAGACCGGGGTGTCGAAAGCCATGCTCGGGCAGATTGAGCGGAATGAATCAAGTCCAACGGTGGCGACGCTGTGGAAGATTGCCACCGGGCTGAACGTACCGTTTTCGGCGTTCATCGTCCCGGACGCCAGCGCCGCGCCCTCCGCGTTTGATCCGCAGCAGCAGGCGATGGTGGTGACGCCAGTATTCCCGTGGGATCCCGAGCTGCGCTTTGACCATTTTTCGATAACCCTTGCCCCCGGCGCGCTGAGCGAATCAACGCCGCATGAGAAAGGGGTGATTGAGCATGTGGTAGTGATAAGTGGTACGCTGGATTTGTGCTTACAAGGGGAGTGGCACTCGCTGCAGGCGGGTGAGGGTAGGCGTTTCGCCGGCGACGCGACGCATGCGTATCGTAACCGCGGCGCCCAGGCGGCCCATTTCCATTCTCTTATCCATTATCCAAAAGAAAAAACCGCGAGCGAACCCGCGGCCAGACAAGATGACTGATGATAACCACTCACAACGTGACGAGGAAAATCCGGAATACGTGATGACAGTACTCTTCGCCGTGATTTGAGGGAAATATCTTTTCCGTCAATACTTTGTTGAAAAGTGAAAATTCGTCGTCGCGCGACGGCGGAAAAGGTTTTCGTCTGCGCCCGGTTCTGACTACAATAGCCGCCATTTCGACCCCCTTATACTGGATAACAACACGCGTATGCGCCTGCACAATCATCGTCTTGAACTTCTTAGTCCTGCCCGCGACGCCGGTATCGCTCGCGAAGCGATCCTTCACGGCGCCGATGCCGTTTACATCGGTGGACCTGGCTTTGGCGCCCGCCACAACGCCAGCAACAGTCTGAGCGATATCGCCGGGCTGGTGCCTTTCGCTCATCGCTTTGGCGCAAAGGTATTTGTGACGCTGAACACCATTCTGCATGACGATGAACTGGAGCCGGCGCAGCGGCTGATTACCGATCTCTACGACGCAGGCGTCGATGCGCTGATCGTCCAGGATATGGGGATCATGGAGCTGGATCTGCCGCCGATTGAGCTGCACGCCAGCACCCAGTGCGATATTCGCAGTGTGGAAAAAGCGAAGTTTCTCTCCGACGCCGGCTTCAGTCAGATCGTGCTGGCGCGCGAACTGAACCTCAGTCAAATCAAAGCCATTTACGACCACACTGACGCCACTATCGAATTCTTTATCCATGGCGCGCTGTGCGTGGCCTATTCCGGGCAGTGTTACATTTCGCACGCCCAGACCGGACGCAGCGCCAACCGCGGCGACTGCTCGCAGGCTTGCCGCTTGCCGTATACCCTGAAGGACGATCAGGGGCGGGTGGTGGCCTATGAGAAACATCTCCTGTCGATGAAGGATAACGATCAGACCGCCAACCTGGCGGCGCTGATCGACGCTGGCGTACGCTCCTTCAAAATTGAAGGCCGTTACAAAGACATGAGTTATGTGAAAAACATCACTGCGCACTACCGTCAAATGCTGGATGCCATTATCGAAGATCGCGGCGACCTGGCGCGCGCCTCGGCTGGACGCACCGAGCATTTCTTTATCCCGTCCACGGATAAAACCTTCCACCGGGGCAGCACTGACTACTTTGTTAATGCCCGCAAAGGCGATATCGGCGCCTTTGATTCGCCGAAATTTATCGGCCTGCCGGTGGGTGAAGTTCTGAAGGTAGGCAAAGACCACCTCGACGTTGAAGTCAGTGAACCGTTAACCAACGGCGATGGTCTCAACGTGATGATTAAGCGCGAAGTGGTGGGCTTCCGTGCTAATACCGTGGAAAAAACCGGCGAAAACCGTTATCGGGTATGGCCGAACGAGATGCCAGCGGATCTGCATAAAGTGCGCCCCCATCAGCCGCTCAACCGCAACCTCGATCATAACTGGCAACAGGCGCTGCTAAAGACCTCCAGCGAACGCCGCATCGCGGTAGATGTGACGTTGAGCGGCTGGCAGGAGCAGCTGGTTCTCACCATGACCTGTGAAGATGGCGTCAGCGTGACCCACACCCTTGACGGGGAGTTCGCCGAAGCTAACCAGGCGGAGAAAGCGTTGGCCAACCTGCGTGACGGTGTCACAAAACTGGGGCAAACCATTTACTATGCGCGCGAGGTGCAGGTTAATCTGCCGCCGCTGTTTGTGCCCAACAGCCTGCTCAACCAGCTGCGTCGGGAAACTGCGGAGATGCTGGATGAAGCGCGCCTCAACGCCTGGCAGCGCGGCACCCGCAAGCCGGTCTCCGTACCGCCGCCGGTCTACCCGGAGACCCATCTCTCCTTCCTCGCCAACGTCTATAACCACAAGGCGCGGGCGTTCTACCAGCGCTATGGCGTACAGCTGATCGACGCCGCCTATGAAGCGCACGAAGAGAAGGGCGATGTGCCGGTGATGATCACTAAGCATTGTCTGCGGTTCGCCTTCAACCTCTGCCCGAAGCAGGCGAAAGGCTCCATCAAGAGCTGGAAAGCCACGCCGATGCAGCTGATCCATGGCGATGAGGTCCTGACCCTGAAGTTTGACTGCCGTCCGTGCGAAATGCACGTGGTCGGCAAGATCAAAAACCATATCCTCAAAATGCCGCACCCGGGCAGCATTGTGGCCTCCGTCAGCCCGGACGATCTGATGAAGACGCTGCCGAAGCGCAAAGGGGCCTGATTCGAGTCGATGCTATTGGCAGGATGCCCGCGGTTTACGGTCGTCCTGCCAGCGGTGATGTTCGCGCAGGTCTGCGGCGGCCTCCTCGTGCTGGCTGCGAAGCTCATCGCTATCCGCTTCGTGCAGCAGCTGCTGTTCGAGACTTTGCACCGGAAAGTACTCATGTCCCTGACGATGGGCCAACAGATGCCCGGAAAATAATGCGCACAGCAACAGCAGGGCGCTTATGCTTCTCTTTAACATACCTTTTCTCGACGGAACAATGGCGTGGACATACTATGTCAGGCGCAATGCAGGCTTTTTTCCGGGCATCTCAAAGAACGGCAAGAGTTTGTCAACGATGGCTGACGAAGGATGAAAAAAGGCCTGACGCGGAAGGCCAGGCCAGAGTGTTACGCTTTCGGCGGCAGCGGTTTACCGCTGTGCTCGCTCCCTTTTGGCGGCTGCTTGCCGTTGTGCGGCGGTTGTTTACCATCGTGTTGCGGCTGTTTACCGTCGTGCTGCGGCTGTTTGCCGTCTCGTTGTGGCTGTTTGCTGTTGTATTGCGCTTGCTTACCTTCGTGTTGGCCGTTTTTCACCGGCGGTTTACCCTGATGCTGCGCGCCTTTTTCCGGCGGCGGCGGCGGGTTGTCGGCAGCAAAAGCCCATGACGACATTCCCAGCGTCATTACGGCGGAGAGTAAAGCTAACTTCTTCATAGCAATATCCTTTCTTCAGATGTATCGCCGTATTTCATCAGGCAAAAGTGAAGATAAGATGGAGAAGTCCCTTTTCGGACCTCTCTGCATCCACCCTCAGACTTTTAGCCCTGCGGCGGTCATCAGCAGGCGAAACAGCAGGCTTATGGCGGCCAGCGTCAGTACGCTACCTCCCCAGAGCGCGATCAGCCACAGCAGACGTTTAGGCCAGGCAGTACGCATCAGTGATATCCCTCCCCAGGCTGAACTTTGCCGCGGAACACGTAATAGCTCCAGCAGGTGTAGCCAAGAATGACCGGAATAATCAGCAGGGCGCCCACCAGCATAAAGCCCTGGCTTTGCGGGGGAGCGGCAGCCTGCCACAATGTGATGGCCGGCGGGATAATATGCGGCCAGATGCTGATCCCTAGTCCGCTGAAGCCGAGAAAGACCAGGCCCAGCGTCAGCGTGAAGGGCGAAACATGGCGGTCGCGCTGATGCAGCGTGCGCCACAGCCAGCCGCTAACGAGGATCACCAGCAGCGGTACCGGCAGCAGGAAATAGAGATTCGGCAGGCTGAACCAGCGGGCAGCAATCGCCGGGTGCGCCAGCGGAGTCCACAGGCTGATGACGGCAAACACCGCCAGCAGGGCACCCAGCAACTGCCGCGATGCGCTGCGCATTCTCTGCTGCAGCGCGCCTTCACTTTTCATCACCAGCCAGGTGGCGCCGAGCAGCGCATAGGCCACGCATAGTCCGAGTCCGCAGAACAGGCTGAACGGGGTCAGCCAGTCAAACATGCCGCCGCTGAAGGCGCGACCGCTGACGGTGAAACCGTTGATCACCGACCCGACCACCACGCCCTGGCTGAAGGTTGCCAGCAGGGAGCCGCCAAAAAAGGCGCGATCCCAGAATGGCCGGTGCGACGGCGTGGCCTGGAAGCGAAACTCAAAGGCGACGCCGCGAAAAATCAGGCCGATCAGCATCAGGGTCAGGGGGATCGACAGGGCGTCGATGATCACCGCGTAGGCGAGGGGAAAGGCGCCAAACAGGCCGGCGCCGCCGAGCACCAGCCAGGTTTCATTGCCATCCCATACCGGCGCGACGCTGTTGACCATTACGTCGCGATCCCCGCCGCCCCGCACCGTGCTGAACAGCAGGCCGATGCCCAGATCAAAGCCATCCATGACGATGTACATCAGCGTGGCAAAGACGATAATCACGAACCAGATCACCGATAATTCGATACCCATTAGCGGGACTCCTTCTGCAGATAACCTTCAGTGGCGGCGGACAGCGGGCGGGCTGGCGTACCGGTTGTCGCCGGGAGCATCTCCTGCGGCCCCTTGCGGATCAGGCGCAGCATATAGCTGTAGCCGACGCCGAAGACGGCGCTGTACACTACGATAAAGGTCAATAAACTGACCGACATATGCAGATCGCCATGAGCGGAAACGGCATCGGCGGTGCGCTGAACGCCATACACCACCCAGGGTTGGCGGCCCACCTCGGTGGTCACCCAGCCGGCGAGAATAGCGATCAGGCCGGATGGCCCCATCCATAGGGCAAAACGCAGAAACGGCCGCGAGTGGTATAGCCGGTCGCCGCGACGCAGCCACAGGGCCAGCACGCCCAGCAGCAGCATCAACATGCCCAGCCCGGCCATCAGGCGAAATGACCAGAACACCACAGTAGAATTCGGGCGCTCCTCAGGAGCGAACTCTTTCAACGCCGGCACCTGTTTATCAAGACTGTGGGTGAGGATCAGACTGCCCAGGGCCGGTATCTCAAGCCCGTAGCGGGTGCGCTCCTGGTCCATATCGGGCCAGCCAAACAGCAGCAACGGCGTTGGCTCACCCGGCGGATTTTCCCAGTGCCCCTCAATGGCGGCGATTTTCGCCGGCTGGTGCTTCAGGGTATTCAGGCCATGCATATCGCCGATCAGCGCCTGGACGGGGGCGACCAGCAGCGTCATCCATAGCGCCATCGAGAACATCTTACGGATCGCCGGCGACTGATTGCCGCGCAGCAGATGCCAGGCCGCCGAGGCGCCGACAAACAGCGCGCTACTGAGAAATGCCGCTACTGTCATATGCAATAATCGGTAGGGGAACGACGGATTAAAGATCACCGCCAGCCAGTCGACGGGCACGACCTGGCCATCAACGATCTCAAACCCCTGCGGGGTCTGCATCCAGCTGTTAGAGGCGAGGATCCAGAAGGTGGAGATGATAGTACCCAGCGCCACCATGCAGGTGGCGAAAAAGTGTAGCCCCGGCCCCACGCGGTTCCAGCCGAAAAGCATCACCCCGAGGAAGCCCGCTTCCAGAAAAAATGCCGTCAGGACTTCATAGGTCAGCAGAGGGCCGGTTATGCTGCCTGCAAACTGTGAGAAACCGCTCCAGTTGGTGCCGAACTGGTAGGCCATCACCAGCCCGGAAACGACCCCCATACCGAAGTTGACGGCGAAAATCTTCGACCAGAAATGGTACAGCGAGCGCCAGACGGGATTTTTGGTTTTTAGCCATAAGCCTTCGAGCACCGCCAGATAGCTGCCCAGTCCGATGGTAATGGCGGGGAAGATAATATGAAATGAGACCGTAAAAGCGAATTGAACTCGCGCCAGATGGAATGCATCAAGACCGAACATGCAGGACTCCACAACAAAATTGATTCAGCGCAATTTTAGGTGGGGTGACGACTGAGGGGCAGAGGCAGTCACGCCATTTTTTATCATAACAGTTGGCCGCTGTTATGATTTTTCAGCTGTTGCCAGGGCGAGAAAATATCCTTGCGCAACCTTGATTAATCCCTGCGGAAGGTGATTAGGCGTCTATTCCGCTGTCTGTCATATTATTGCTAACGGCTGGCTACGCGGCCCTGCCGCCGGTATGGCGTAGTCACCTGGTCGGCATAATATATCCTTACCACCCGCCGTAGCTCATATTTTGGCTTACGAAATCCGCCACGGATTTTTACTCTGATTTATTGTCACTCATTAGTATGAGAATAAGTAAAAACGCTGAGCCGGTTAATCGTAAATTAAATAATAATAAATTGTCGGCTCCGCGGCTAATTTGTACTGTATGAGCTCGGGAATAAATAAAAGGGAATGCCAATGTCTGAAAAAGGATTACAGAGTCTGTGCATTACGCTTGGCGTAATGATTATCTTCTGGTTTGTTTTAATCTCGCTATTCTGGGTGGTGATATTTTAAACCCATCCCGTGCTATCACGGCGACGCGGCCGCCGCTGCAGATATAACAGTTACAGGAAACTATGATTTTTTTATAACTGATATATGATAATGGGACGTTATCGTACGGGGACGGCCGCAATGAAAAAGTATCAACAGTTGGCGCAGCAACTGACCGAGCAGATCGCCCTTGGCGTCTGGTTGCCTGGCGATCGGCTGCCGTCGCTGCGCGAGCAGGTGATCAGCAGCGGCATGAGCTTTATGACCGTCAGCCATGCCTATCAGCTGCTGGAAAGCCAGGGGCGCATCGTCGCCCGTCCGCAGTCGGGTTATTATGTTGCCCCCCAGCCGGTGAAGCTCCGCCAGCCGGCGCCGCCTGCCCAGGTCACTCGCGATGAAGCCGTCGATATCAATACCTATATCTTTGAGGTGCTCCAGGCCAGCCGCCAGGCGTCGATGCTGCCCTTTGCCTCGGCCTTTCCGGACCCGCGTCTCTTCCCGCTGCAGCAGCTCAACCGCTCGCTGGCGCAGGTAAGTAAAACCGCCACCGCCATGAGCGTCATTGAGAATCTGCCGCCGGGCAATGCAGAACTCCGGCATGCCATTGCCCGTCGCTATGCCCTACAGGGGATGAACGTCTCGCCGGACGAGATCGTCATCACCGCCGGGGCGCTGGAGGCGCTTAACCTCAGCCTGCAGGCGGTGACCGAGCCGGGAGACTGGGTGGTGGTGGAAAACCCCTGCTTCTACGGCGCCCTGCAGGCGCTGGAGAGGCTGCGTTTGAAAGCATTGTCGGTAGCCACTGACGTCAGGGAAGGCATTGATCTGACGGCGCTGGAGGCGGCCCTGCAAAACTATCCGGTGAAGGCCTGCTGGCTGATGACCAACGGCCAGAATCCGCTCGGCTTCACCCTCAGCGCTGAAAAAAAAGCGGCGCTGGTGGCGCTGCTGACGCGCTATAACGTGATGTTGATCGAAGATGATGTCTACAGCGAGCTCTATTTTGGCCGCGAAAAGCCGTTACCGGCGAAGTTCTGGGATCGCCAGGAGATGACGCTGCACTGCAGCTCGTTCTCAAAATGTCTGGTACCCGGCTTTCGTATCGGCTGGGTGGCGGCCGGCAAACAGGCGCGGCGGATCCAGCAGCTCCAGCTGATGAGTACGCTTTCCACCAGTTCGCCGATGCAGTTAGCCCTGGTGGATTACCTGTCCACCAAGCGCTATGACGCCCACCTGCGCCGTCTACGTCGTCAGCTGGCGGAGCGTAAACAGCAGGCCTGGCAGGCGCTGCTGCGCCATCTGCCGCCGGAGGTCATCGTCCACCACAGCGACAGCGGCTACTTTCTGTGGATCGAACTACCGGAAGGGGCCGACGCTAGCGCACTTAGCGCCCGGGCGCTGGCGTCGCACATCAGCATTGCCCCAGGGAAAATGTTCTCCACCTCCGACAGCTGGACCTCGTTTTTCCGTTTTAATACCGCCTGGGGCTGGGGGGAACGCGAAGAGCAGGGGGTGAAGCGCCTGGGGGAGCTTATTCGCGAACAGCTTGCCTGACCCTGTCGTTTATTTTTCTCATCATAAACATTCTGCGAAAATAAGCGAAAGAGGATTTTTATCGAGGCCGGTCATTATTTTACCGGCGCTCACCATAGGAAATATGCATACCCCTCCTCATTCCCTAACTCGTTGTCTATAATCCATAAAGTCCTGCTTGTGTTGGCGATTTTTACGTAATGCGTCCCGGGTCACAACCTGAATAAATTCCCCTGGGGGCGTTAATCCGCTGACTACCCTTATTTCAGGAGATATTTTTACGGCACGGCTGCCGCTAATTCCTTTGTGACAGGAGTAACACCTGATGAGCAAAAAAATTGCCCGTTGCAGCCTTTATGTGCTGGGTATGGCTTGTTTGACCGTTCAGGCGGCAGAGCCGCTCACCTCGCTGGATAAACCGGAAGGGCGGCTCGATATTATTGCCTGGCCGGGATATATCGAACGCGGTCAGACCGACAAACAGTACGACTGGGTGAGTCAGTTCGAAAAGGACACCGGTTGCCAGGTTAATGTCAAAACCGCTGCCACCTCTGACGAGATGGTCAGTCTGATGGCCAAAGGCGGCTACGATCTGGTCACCGCCTCGGGTGATGCTTCGCTGCGCCTGATCATGGGCAAACGCGTGCAGCCGATCAACACGGCGCTGATTGCCGGCTGGGGCTCCCTTGATCCGCGTATTGCGAAGGGGGCGTGGTTTAACGTCGGCGGTAAAGTCTATGGCACGCCGTATCAGTGGGGGCCGAACCTGCTGATGTACAACACCCGCGTATTCCCGACGCCGCCGGACAGCTGGCGCGTGGTGTTCGTCAAGCAGGATCTACCGGATGGTAAAACCAACCAGGGGCGGGTGCAGGCCTATGATGGCCCGATCTATATCGCCGACGCCGCGCTGTTTGTCAAAGCCACCCAGCCGCAGCTGGGGATCGAAGACCCCTATCAACTGACCGAAACCCAGTACAACGCGGTGCTGAAAGTCCTGCGCGACCAGCAACCGCTGATCCATCGCTACTGGCATGACGCCACCGTACAGATGAACGACTTCAAAAACGAAGGGGTAGCCGCCTCCAGTTCGTGGCCCTATCAAGCCAACGGCCTGAAGGCGGAAGGCCAGCCGGTCGCCACCGTGTTCCCGAAGGAGGGGGTAACCGGCTGGGCGGATACCACCATGCTGCACAGCGAGGCGAAGCACCCGGTCTGCGCCTATAAATGGATGAACTGGTCGCTCACGCCGAAGGTGCAGGGCGATGTGGCGGCCTGGTTCGGTTCGCTGCCGGTGGTGCCTGAGGGCTGTAAAGCCAGCGCGCTGCTCGGTGATAAAGGCTGTGAGACCAACGGCTATGAGCAGTTTAACCGCATTCACTTCTGGAAAACGCCGGTTGCGGAAGGCGGGAAATACGTGCCCTATAGCCGCTGGACTCAGGACTATATTGCGATAATGGGCGGCCGCTAAGAATCGGAGGCAAACAATGACGTACGCGGTCGAGTTCCAGAATGTATCGCGCCTGTATGGCGATGTGCGGGCGGTGGATGGGGTTAGCATTGGCATACGCGATGGAGAATTTTTCTCGATGCTGGGTCCGTCCGGCTCGGGTAAAACCACCTGCCTGCGGCTGATTGCCGGTTTTGAGCAGCTCTCCGGCGGAACCATCCATATCTTTGGTCAGCCGGCCAGCGAACTGCCGCCCTGGCAGCGGGATGTGAATACCGTGTTCCAGGACTACGCGCTATTTCCCCACATGTCGATCCTTGACAACGTAGCTTACGGCCTGATGGTCAAAGGCATGGCGAAGAAAGCGCGCCATGCCCGCGCCCAGGAGGCGCTGGAGAAGGTGGCCCTTGGCTTTGCTCATCATCGCAAGCCCTCCCAGCTCTCCGGCGGCCAGCGGCAGCGGGTCGCGATTGCCCGGGCGCTGGTGAACCAGCCGCGGGTGCTGCTGCTCGATGAGCCGCTGGGCGCCCTGGATTTGAAACTACGCGAGCAGATGCAGGTGGAGCTGAAAAAGCTGCAGCAGTCGCTGGGGATCACCTTCATCTTCGTGACCCACGACCAGAGCGAAGCGCTGTCGATGTCGGATCGCGTGGCGGTGTTTAACAACGGGCGCATTGAGCAGGTGGATGCCCCGCAGGATCTCTATCTGCACCCCAGGACCGCGTTTGTGGCCGGTTTTGTCGGCACCGCCAACGTTTTTGCAGCCGAGGCGGCCCGACGATTGTGCGGGATGGCGGGCAGCTGGTCGCTGCGTCCGGAGCATGTTCGCCTGCAGGGCGGTGGCGAGGTGCAGGTGCAGGGTGTGGTGCAGGCGGTGCAGTATCAGGGGGCGGCGACGCGGATCGAGCTCCGCCTCGCGGATGGCGACAAACTGCTGGTCAGCCAGGCCAACATCGATGGCGCGGCGGCGGCCAGCGTTCCGCGAACCGGGCAAATAGTACAGGCGTCATGGTCGCGTTCGGCGATGACTCCGCTGGAAAGCGGAGGCTGAGATGACCATGGCAATAATTCCTGCGCAGACCGGGCGCATATCGGGGATCTTCTGGCGCCGACCGGCGCTGGGCCTGTTTTTACTGCTGCTCGGGCCGCTGATGTGGTTTGGCATCGTCTATCTGGGATCGCTGCTGACCCTGCTGTGGCAGAGCATTTATACCTTTGACGACTTCACCATGTCGGTGACCAGCGACTTCACGCTGGCTAACCTGCGGGCGCTGTTCAACCCTGCCAACTACGACATTATTGTGCGGACCCTGGTGATGGCGCTGTGCGTCACGCTGGCCAGCGCGCTGCTGGCGCTGCCGATGGCCTGGTATATGGCGCGCTACACCAGCGGCAAAATGAAGGCCTTCTTTTATATCGCGGTCATGCTACCAATGTGGGCCAGCTATATCGTCAAAGCCTATGCGTGGGTGCTGCTGCTGGCGAAAGATGGCGTGGCGCAGTGGTTCCTCGGTCATCTTGGACTGGAGGGGGCGCTGAACGCGCTGTTGAGCGTCCCGGCGGTCGGCGGCAATACCTTGTCCACCTCCGGCCTTGGACGCTTTCTGGTGTTCGTCTACATCTGGCTGCCGTTTATGATCCTGCCGGTGCAGGCGGCGCTGGAGCGTATTCCGGGATCGTTGCTACAGGCCTCGGCCGATCTGGGCGCGGCCCCGCGGCAGACCTTTCGCTACGTGGTGCTGCCGCTGGCCATTCCCGGCATCGCCGCTGGGTCGATCTTCACCTTTTCGCTGACGCTAGGCGACTTTATCGTGCCGCAGCTGGTGGGCCCGCCGGGATACTTTATCGGCAATATGGTTTACTCGCAGCAGGGGGCGATCGGCAATATGCCGATGGCGGCGGCGTTTACCCTGGTGCCTATCGTCTTGATTGCCCTCTATCTGGCGTTCGTGAAACGTCTGGGAGCCTTCGATGCACTCTGAACGTGCGCCCTGGTATCTGCGACTGGCGACCTGGGGCGGGGTGATATTCCTCCACTTTCCGCTGCTGATTATCGCCATCTATGCTTTTAATACGGAAGATGCAGCCTTTAGCTTTCCGCCGCAGGGGCTGACGCTGCGCTGGTTCAGCGAGGCGGCCGGGCGCAGCGACATTCTGCAGGCAGTGACACTGTCACTTAAGATCGCCGCCCTGTCGACCGCCATTGCCTTAGTGCTTGGCACGCTGGCTGCAGGAGCTCTGTGGCGCAGCGCCTTTTTTGGCAAAAATGCGGTGTCGCTAATGCTGCTGCTGCCTATCGCCCTGCCGGGGATCATTACCGGCCTGGCGCTCCTGACGGCGTTCAAAGCGGTCGGCCTTGAGCCTGGCCTGCTGACGATAGTGGTGGGGCACGCGACCTTCTGCGTGGTGGTGGTGTTTAACAACGTCATCGCCCGCTTCCGCCGGACTTCGTGGAGTATGGTGGAAGCCTCGATGGATTTAGGCGCTACCGGTTGGCAGACCTTTCGTTACGTAGTGCTGCCCAATCTGGGGTCGGCGCTGCTGGCGGGGGGAATGCTGGCATTCGCTCTGTCGTTTGATGAAATTATCGTTACCACTTTTACCGCGGGGCATGAACGCACCTTGCCGCTGTGGTTGCTGAATCAGCTGGGGCGGCCGCGAGATGTGCCCGTCACCAACGTTGTCGCGCTGTTGGTGATGCTGGTAACGACGATACCAATCTTAGGGGCCTGGTGGCTCACCCGCGACGGCGATAACGACGCCGGAAACGGGAAATAAAACCATGAAACAGGATAATGCTATGCAACACAACCTATTGATAAACGGTAAGTTAGTGGCAGGTGAAGGCGAGAAGGTTCCGGTATATAACCCTGCAACCGGCGAAGTGATCCTGGAGATTGCCGAAGCGACAGCGGCCCAGGTCGATGCCGCCGTTGAGGCGGCGGACCGGGCATTCGATGCCTGGAGTCAGACGACGCCGAAGACGCGTGCGGAATGTCTCCTGAAGCTGGCGGACGCCATCTCGGCGCAGGCTGAAACCCTGGCGCAGCTGGAGTCGCTGAACTGCGGCAAGCCGCTGCACTGCGTGATTAATGATGAAATGCCGGCCATCGCCGACGTCTTCCGCTTCTTCGCCGGCGCCGCTCGCTGCCTGCCGGGGATGGCGGCCGGAGAGTATCTCGAAGGGCATACCTCAATGATCCGCCGCGATCCGGTGGGCGTGGTGGCCTCCATCGCGCCGTGGAACTATCCGCTGATGATGGCGGCCTGGAAGCTGGCCCCGGCGCTGGCGGCGGGCAACTGCGTAGTGATAAAACCCTCGGAGATCACCCCGCTGACGGCGCTGAAGCTGGCGGAGCTGGCAAAAGATATCTTCCCGGAGGGGGTTATCAACGTGCTGTTTGGCCGCGGTAAAACGGTGGGCGACCCCTTGACCGCCCACGTTAAAGTGCGAATGGTCTCCCTGACCGGATCGATTGCCACCGGGGCCCATATCATCGGCCATACCGCCTCGTCGATTAAACGCACCCACATGGAGCTGGGCGGTAAGGCGCCAGTGATCGTTTTTGACGATGCGGACATCGATGCGGTGGTGGATGGGGTGCGGACCTTCGGTTTTTACAACGCCGGCCAGGACTGCACGGCCGCCTGCCGGATCTACGCCCAGCAGGGTATCTATGACCAGCTGGTGGAGAAACTTGGGGCGGCGGTGGCCAGCCTGAAAATGGGGGCGCCGGAGGACGCTGCCACCGAACTGGGTCCGCTGAGCTCGCTGGCCCATCTTGAGCGCGTTAGCGCGGCGGTGGAAGCCGCAAGGGCGCTGCCGCACATTAAAGTGGTCACCGGCGGCAGTCGGGCTGACGGCGCGGGCTATTACTTCCAGCCGACGCTGCTCGCCGGCGCCCGGCAGGAAGACGCTATTGTCCAGCGCGAAGTGTTTGGTCCGGTAGTCAGCGTGACGCCTTTCAGCGATGAAGCGCAGGCCCTGAGCTGGGCGAATGACTCTCAGTATGGCCTGGCCTCCTCGGTATGGACGAAAGATGTCGGTCGCGCCCATCGTCTTAGCGCCAGGCTGCAGTACGGCTGCACCTGGGTCAATACCCACTTTATGCTGGTCAGCGAAATGCCGCACGGTGGCCAGAAGCTGTCAGGCTACGGCAAGGACATGTCGATGTATGGCCTTGAGGATTATACCGTGGTCCGCCATGTGATGGTTAAGCATAGCTAAAGGATTAACCATTTAGTGCCAGGCGACTATTGCGCGATGGGTGTGTTAGGCCGCTAATAGTCACAATGGCAAAAATTGTCAAAACTCAACCCAGGGGATATGAGATTATTCTGATGCCCCTTCAAGAGCTAAGCCATCATGAGTGCCGGAGATAAGCGCCGGATGGGGTCCGCCAGTCACCCTGGGCGCACAGCGCCCGGCGGGTGGGGCGGCAACATCGCGGTTCGCGACCGAATTGCGGCCCCTGTCTGTCGGCAGGGGCTTTTTTGTGCTCGCAGAAGAGCGAAGAGATGAGCCGGCCAGTCGCGCCGGGGTAACGAGAATACTGCTTTAATTACTTTCAGCGCTTGGTTTTTTTGCTGGGCAGGCTGGCGCTGCGCCGGTCACGAATGTAGGAAATAAGATTATACACCGCCGCGACCAGCAGGATTAGCGCGATGACCAGCGTGATGATTCCGGACATATCCACCTCGAAATTCACAGCGCGAACTGCGCTAAAGCATTACCAATGGTTATGAATGTAAGTATTATCTGACGCGAAGGCAAATGATATTTGTTGTCATTTAGCGCTATTTCTGGCTCTTATCCGTGATGACGGAGATGAAGAGGTTATGTTACAACGGCTTGCCATCGCCATTTATCTTCTTACGATGACGGCCCGCGCGATATATTGCGCCTGTGGCGAAGGCGGCGATCCTTTTCCCCTTGCCGACGGCGAAATATTTTCCTTATTAGCGAAATTAACTCCCCTGAACAGAAAGTATTTCACGGCTAGAGATAAGCTTTTAATATTTACGGTTATCGCATGATATTTGTTCTGAATATTTTATAGCCCTGAGGCAGAGGCAAATACCGGATGCCGCCCGGTAGCGCGCCCCGGGTTTGACTTTCCGCCGCCGCTCATGCGATCATTTAGGGCATATTAGGTTTTGACGTTGATGTCGCTGTGAAAATTTTTGCTTTTATTCTGCTGGCTATCGGCGCTGTGGCGCTGAGCTATGGTAATGCCCCGGCGAAACGAATCCAAAGCTGTGAGAAGATGGGCGTAGGGCAGGCCGTCTGCGCCGCCGCCGAATGGGATAGTGAAAAAGTCAATGTACTGCCGCGCTATAACCCCAGTCTTAATAAGGTAATAGCTGCCGCGCAGTTAGCCCCCGCCGCCCGACAGCAAGATAATAACTCTGTTGTTCGCGCGTAAAAAAGCAGCCTTCGGGGCTGCTTTTTTAGGTTTCGTTGCTGAATTAAATGATTAAAACCAGCCAAATCTTACGGACAGCAGGCTGATAAGCGCGAACGCGGCGCAGACATTAATCATAACGACGGTTTTACTGGAGACATCCATAGCGCCACCCTAATGAGTAAGTCCTAAAGGTATAGTACGGCGCCAGCGGTTGCGCTATCAGATTAAGACGAATCAGGCTTTATTCTGAATATTCAGCCCGTTTCTGATTTTGTTATACAGGTATCTCTGAATCACGACGTCATGGCAGATAATCATCCCACCATGGAGCGCCCCTCAGGGAAGGAAAAAGTAAGAATGACGTTATATCAAAAAATGTTGGTGTTTTACGCCATTATGGGCGTGATATGCGCCGTGATTAGCTGGTTTTTAACCAAAGAGAGCCGGATGATCCGCCTGCTGGCGGCCCTGCTGATCGGCGCCACCTGGCCGTTCAGCTTCCCGATGGCGCTGCTCGTCTCGCTGTTTTAACCCTCAGGCGCTAGACGGCAGAAAAGGGTAGCACAAAGGATAAGGTTACTGTATAAAAAACCAGTAACCTTATCATGGAGGCATACAGGTGAACGGTTTTTATTCGTCCGTCGCTGGCGCCACGCTGCGCTGGCACGATTTCCCGGGAGATGGCCTTCCGGTGGTGTTTATCCACGGCCTTGGCTGCGCGTCATCCTACGATTATCCCCGCATTGCCAGCGATCCCGCGCTCCGCGAACGGCGCAAAATACTCATCGATCTGCCGGGCTTCGGCTATAGCGATAAACCGCGCGTGTTTAGTTACAACATACATGAACAGGCTTTAGTTTTGGAGCAGTTCCTCAGCCACCTGCGCCTGCAGCGCTTCGCGCTGTTCGGGCATAGCATGGGAGGGAGCATCGCCATCGAAGCGGCGGGGCTACTGGGCGAGCGGGTGACCACGCTGCTGGTCTCGGAACCCAATCTGTTCGCCGGCGGCGGCGAGTACAGCAGGCGCATTGCGGCGCAGTCAGAGTCAGCCTTTGTCGCTGACGGCTATGCCCGGCTGCTGGCGGAGGAGCGCTCGCCGTGGGCGGGTTGTTTACAAAACAGCGCCCCCTGGGCCGTCTGGCGGGCCGCCAGCAGCCTGATATGCGGCAGCGACACGCCCTGGTTTACCCAGCTATGCCAGCTGCGCTGCCAGAAAATGCTGATCGTCGGAGAGCGGTCGCTCCCTTATGCGGATAGCGACCTCGTTCAGGCACAAGGGATCCCGGTCGGCATCGTGCCCCATGCCGGACACTCGATGGCGTGGGAAAACCCGCAGGGGCTGGCGCAGCTTATCGCCAGCCATAGTTAAGAGGCGCTGGGCCTCAGAAGGGAAGCTCGCGGGGCTGGGTCTGGATCGTTATCCAGCGCAGCTCGGTGAATTCCGCGATCCCGGCCCGGCCGCCAAAGCGGCCATAGCCGGAGGCTTTGCAGCCGCCAAACGGCATTTGCGCCTCATCATGCACCGTTGGGCCATTGATATGGCAAATCCCGGTATGCAGACGTTGCGCTACGTTCCACGCTCTGGCGCTGTCGCGGCTGTAGACCGCAGCGGAAAGACCGTACTCACTGTCGTTGGCCACCGCCAGCGCCTCCTCTTCGCTATGAACGCGAATAATCGCTTTCACCGGACCGAAGGACTCTTCACGCCACAGCCGCATCTCGCGGGTCACGCCGTCCAGCAGGGTCGGGCTCATATGGGTATCGTTGGCTTTACCACCGGTCAGCAGGCGAGCGCCTTTCGCTAACGCATCGTCAATGAGCGCGTTGCAGCGGGCGATGGTGTTCATATCGACAACCGGGCCCGTGAGGGCGGCAGGCAGGGCGGCGGCGCGCCTGGCCAGCAGCGGGATAAACGCCTCCGCTACGGCATTGTCGACAATAATGCGCTCGGTGGACATGCAGATCTGCCCGGCGTTGGCGAAGGCGCCAAAAACAGCGCCCGCCGCCGCTTGCTCAATATCAGCATCGTCCAGCACCAGCAGGGGCGCTTTTCCACCGAGCTCGAGCACCGCTGGTTTCAGATACTGTCCGCAGGTGCGGGCGATAATGCGTCCCACCGGTGTGGAGCCGGTAAAGTTAACGCGCCGCACAGCCGGGTGGGCGATCAGCGATTCCACCAGCGCCGGCGCATCTTCAGGCGCACAGGTAAGATAGTTCACCACGCCCGGCGGGAAGCCCGCCGCGTCAAGGGCGTCGATAATCAGTCCCTGAGCGGCGGGGGAAAGTTCGGCGCCCTTAAGGATCACCGTGTTGCCACAGGCCAGCGGCGTCGCCAGGGCCCGGGTGGCCAGAATCAGCGGCGCGTTCCACGGCGCCATGCCCAGCACCACTCCCGCCCCCTGGCGGACGCCCATCGCCAGGTTACCCGGCACGTTGGACGGAATTATTTGCCCTTCAATCTGGGTGGTCAGCGCCGCCGCTTCACGCAGAATATCTGCCGCCAGATGAACGTTAAATCCGGCCCAGTGCGCGGTCGCGCCGGTCTCCGCGGCCATGGCGGCGATAAATTTCGCCTCCCGCAACAGCATCTGTTCCGCCGCCTCGAGCAGTAAGCGACGTCGTTCCGCCGGCGCAGTATCGCGCCACAGCGGAAAGGCGCAGGCCGCGGCTTCGACGCAGCGTTTGCCGTCGGCGAGGCTGGCGGCAGCGGCCACCGAGGCTGCCTCATCGTGGGCCGGGTGGCGTCGGGTAAAGGTGCGGCGGCCTTCGGCATCGTGCCACTGGCCGTCAATGTACAGATTGCAGGTGATTGTCATGGTGGAAACCTCTTGTTCTGCGGTTCCCCCAGTGTACCGGGCGGCACTGACGGGAAGCGTGAGCCGGGCGGTTATCGCACATTTTTTTGCAGGAATTTTGTGTGGCTCACAACATCCCGAAGCCCTCTGGCGTAAAAAGCAGCGCAACGTCGATTAAACCACCAAATTCCACGCGTTTTGCATAAGGTGATAGCCATTGATTATTTGCCGCCGTCAGGCGGCTGTGCTGTTATTACTGTTCTTATAATCAATAATCAGGACTTATAACCATGTCTACAGGGAAAACCACGCTGGCGCTGCTGCTGAGCGCACTGCTGCCGGCCGGCGCCGCCTGGGCCGCAGGCAATGACACTCTGGTCTACTGCTCAGAAGCCTCTCCGGAGTCCTTCAATCCGCAGATCGCCAGCTCCGGTCCGTCGTTCGTCGCCAGCTCGCAGGTACTGTATAACCGTCTGGTGAGCTTTGACCCGGTGAAAAATACGCCGATCCCGTCGCTGGCCACCGAGTGGCACGTCTCTGAGGATGGCAAAACCTGGACCTTTACTCTGCGTCAGGGGGTGAAGTTCAACAGCAACAAATTCTTCAAACCGACCCGCGATTTTAACGCCGACGACGTTCTGTTCTCCGTGCTGCGCCAGATGGATCCTCAGCATCCTTATCACAAGGTGTCGCAGGGGAACTATGAATACTTCCACGACGTGGGCCTCGATAAGCTGATTAAATCGGTGAAAAAGGTGGATGATTACCATGTCCAGTTCGAGCTCAACGAGCCGAACGCGGCGTTTCTTGCCGACTGGGGCATGGACTTCGCCTCTATTCTGTCGGCAGAGTATGGTGAGGCGATGCTGAAGAAAGGAACGCCGGAAAACGTTGATAACTGGCCTGTCGGTACCGGGCCGTATGCGCTGCAGCAGTATAAAGTGGATTCGCAAATCCGCTATATTGCCAATCCCCACTACTGGGAAGGCGAGGTACCGACCAAGCACTTAATCTTCTCCATTACGCCGAACGTCGAGACCCGTCTGGCGAAACTGCAGACCAACGAGTGCCAGATTATTCCCGCGCCGTCGCCGGTACAGTTCCCGGTGATTAAGGGCAATAAAGATCTGGCGCTGCATGCGATTGAGGCGCTGAACGTCGGCTATCTGGCGTTTAACACCGAGAAAAAACCGTTTGATAATGTGCTGGTGCGCCAGGCGTTAAACTACGCTACCGACAAGCAGGCGATCGTCAAGGCGGTATTCCTCGATTCCGGCAGCGTGGCGAAATCACCGATCCCGTCGACGATGCTCGGGTATAAGAAAGATCTCCCGGACTATGACTACGATCCGCAGAAAGCCAAAGCGCTGCTCAAGCAGGCGGGTCTGGAGCAAGGCGCGGAAGTGACCCTGTGGTCAATGCCGGTCCAGCGCCCCTACAACCCAAACTCAAAACGCATTGCCGAAATGATCCAAAACGACTGGGCGAAAGTGGGGGTGAAAGCCAAAATTGTCAGCTATGAATGGGGCGAATACCTTGCCGGTATGCGTAAAGGGGAGCACGACAGCGCCCTGTATGGCTGGATGTCGGACAACGGCGATCCGGACAACTTTGCTGGCACATTGCTCAGCTGTGATAATATCCAGACCGGCTCCAACGCCGCCCGCTGGTGTGATAAATCCTATGACGCGCTGGTAAAGAAAGCGCTGTTGGTGAGCGATCCGCAGGCGCGGGCCAAACTCTACGAACAGGCGCAGGAGATTTTTTATCAGCAGGCGCCATGGATCACCCTGGCGACCGGTAAAACCTTCTATGCGACGCGCAGCAACGTCAGCGGCTACACCGTCAGCATGATGGGGAGCGATTTTTCCAAAGCGAAGCTGAATTAAGCGAAAGGAGAACAGGATGGCACATCTGGATGAGGTTATCGTCAAAGTCGATGACGCCCTGGCCGAGGGCGTTATCGCGCATATGAATGAGCTGCTAATCGCCCTGAGTGATGATGCGCAACTCAGTCGTGAGGAACGCTATATCCAACAGCAGCGTCTGCGCACCGCCATCGCCCATCATGGGCGACAGCATCAGGAAGAGCAGGACGCGCGCCGCGAGCAGTTGACCAAAGGCGGCGCGATCCTCTGAAGATGCGCTCAGAACTGGCGTCTGGCCACCAGCCAGGCGCCCACCACCAGCATCACCGCCCCGCATAACGGTCCGATCAGCGCCCGCACCGGCACGCCGTGGGCGCGAACTAAATCCATGATCAACCCGCCCACCAGCTGGCTGGCCACCAGTACCGCAATGGTCGTCGCCGCGCCAACGTTTTGATAACCGCTGATGCTGGCGAAGACGAAAAAGGACCCCAGCAGGCCGGGGATCAGCGTCCACCACTTCACGCTCAGGGCCAGCTCCTGAAAGCCGGCGACGCCCTGGCGCAGCAGTAACATCGTCACGAAGATAACGATCCCGACCAGCGAATTGAGCAGCATAGCGATAAGGATCGTCGACGCCGACTGGGTGATGCGCACCATCAGAGTGTTCTGCACTACCAGGCCAACGCCGGCGGCGATCAGGCAGGCGAGAGTGAGCGACGCGTTCATGCTTTGCCGTCCGGGTCCTGACGCGCATCCAGCTGCAGCTGCATAAAGGTCAGATCCAGCCAGCGGCCAAATTTGGTGCCCACCTGCGGCATCTGCCCGGTGGTGATAAAGCCCAGCGTTTCATGCAGATGCAGCGAAGCGTGATTCTGCGACTCGATGCCGGCGACCATCACATGTTTATTCAGCCGTCGCGCTTCGGCGATCAAGGCGACCAGCAGCTTGCGGCCCAGCCCTTTCCCCTGATGTTCGGGATGAACGTACACCGAATGCTCCACGGTATGGCGAAAGCCGTCAAACGCCCGCCAGTCGCCAAACGAGGAATAACCGGTAATGACGCCGTCTTCCTCGCTCACCAGTACCGGAAATCCAGCCAGCTGGCGGGCTTCAAACCAGGCGATGCGGTTGTCGGTATCCACAGTTTTATCATTCCAGATGGCGGCGGTATGGACGACGGCATGGTTATAGATCTCGGCGATCGCCGCGCAGTCGTCTTTAATGGCAGGGCGAATGGACATAGCAAACCTCAATTTTTCGTACACTATAGTAGTACAATATTATTACAATAATGAACGCCACGCTGTCATCCGTTTTCAGCATAATTTTAACGGCTAACCCGGGAATAACACGTCTCGGTGGATGGTTGTGTAATGGGGGGGCGCACACTATAGTGTTACGTTATGAATACTATAGAAGACAACCTCAATCAGCGCATCAGCGCGCGCATCCGCATCGAGCGCGAGTCCCGCGGCTGGTCGCTGAACGACCTCGCCGAACGGGCCGGCGCCTCGCGGGCGATGATCCATAAAATCGAGCGCGGCGAAAGCAGCCCGACCGCCTCGATGCTGGGCCGCCTTTCCGGCGCCTTCGGCATCAGTATGTCGACCCTGATCGCCCGCGCGGAAATGCAGGAGGGCAAGCTGCTGCGCTTTGCCAGCCAGCCGGTATGGCGCGACCCGCAAAGCCACTATCTCCGCCGCCACGTTTCGCCGCGCAGCGATTTGCCGATCGATCTGGTGCAGATTGAGCTGCCGCCCGGTAGCGATGTGCCGATGCCCGCCGCGTCCTATGCGCTTGCCCGCCAGCTAATCTGGCTGCAACAGGGCGAGCTGGTGTTTGTCGAAGGCAATACCCGCCATGAGATGCAGGCGGGGGATTGTCTGGAGCTTGGCCCGCCCAACGATTGTCGCTTTATTAATGAATCCGCAGAGACCTGCGTCTATCTGGTGGTTCGCCTTAATCAATCGCCATCCGGCTCTTAATGGTAAAGCACGTTGCGCATAAAGCAGCTAGCCTCAGTACAGTCTGCTAACAAGAGGAGTTTGCTATGACAGATCAACCGCAACGCCATCGCCGCTGGGTACTGGCTTCCCGCCCCCATGGTGAACCGACGGCAGAGAATTTCCGCCTGGAAGAGAGCGAAGTGCCGACGCCAGGCCCGGGTCAAGTGCTGCTGCGTACCGTTTATTTATCGCTCGACCCGTATATGCGCGGGCGCATGAGCGACGCGCCGTCCTATTCGCCGCCGGTGGCCATTGGCGCGGTGATGGTGGGAGGGACCGTGAGTCGCGTGGTCAGCTCAAATCATGCCGATTATCAACCCGGCGACTGGGTGCTGGGCTACAGCGGCTGGCAGGATTATGAACTCTCCGACGGCAGCGGACTGGTGAAGCTGGGTGACAATCCGCAACACCCGTCCTGGTCGCTGGGAGTTCTGGGGATGCCCGGCTTCACCGCCTACATGGGTTTGCTGGACATCGGCCAGCCAAAGGCGGGCGAAACGCTGGTGGTCGCCGCGGCGACCGGGCCGGTTGGCGCCACGGTTGGACAGATCGGCAAAATTAAGGGCTGCCGCACCGTCGGCATCGCTGGCGGCGCGGAAAAATGCCGCTATGCGGTTGAGACGTTAGGCTTTGATCTCTGCCTTGACCATCGTGCGGATGATTTTGCCGAACAGCTGGCCCAGGCCTGCCCGCAGGGTATTGACGTTTATTATGAAAACGTCGGCGGCAAGGTTTTTGACGCGGTGCTGCCGCTGTTGAATACCGCAGCGCGGGTACCCGTCTGCGGGCTGGTGAGCGGCTATAACGCCACCGGGCTGCCGGACGGGCCAGATCGTCTGCCGCTGCTGATGGCGACCATCCTCAAAAAGCGCATCCGGATGCAGGGCTTTATTATCGGCCAGGATTACGGGCATCGGATCGCCGAATTCCAGCAGCAGATGGGGCGCTGGGTGCAGGAGGGGAAAATTAAATATCGCGAACAGCTTATCGACGGTCTGGACCAGGCGCCGCAGGCGCTGATCGGCCTGTTAAAAGGTGAGAACTTCGGTAAGGTAGTGATCCGCGTCGCGGCGGACGACTAACCTGGCGGGCTTCGAATTAACAGGCCCCTTTTTCCGCCAGGGAAAAGGGGCCTGGCATAGAGGTCAGGCGTAGAAGGCTAACCGCTGGGCGAGCAGATCGACAAAGGCTTCGCGGTCCACATCCAGCATCAGGGTGGTATTGGGCCGATTGCCGGTCAGATGGTAGTAATCGACCACCGTCATCCCCTGGGTATATTTGCCTTCCGTTTCTACGCCAACCCAGCGTTCGATCGTGGTAAAGATCTCCGGCTTGAGGAGCCAGGCGATGGTGCAGGGATCGTGCAGCGGCGCGCCGTCGAAGCCCCACTTTTCATCTTTGTGGTAGGCCATAAAGAAGTCGAGCAGCTCGGCGACGATGGTCGACACCGGGTTGCCAATCTGGCGGAATCGCTCGATATCGGCGGGAAGGATTTGCGCCTTATGGGTGACGTCAAGGCCCGCCATCACCACCGGGATCCCGGACTGAAAGACCATTTCCGCGGCCTGCGGATCAACGTAAATATTAAACTCCGCCGCCGGCTGCCAGTTGCCCAGCCCCATGGCGCCCCCCATGATCACGATGCGGGCGATCTTCGCGTGCAGCTCCGGATGGCTGGCGAGCAGCAACGCCACGTTAGTCTGCGGCCCGGTGGCCACCAGGGTCACCGGCTCCTGGCTTTCCCGCAGCACGCTGGCCATCAGCTCGACGGCGGTGCAGTTCTGCGGCGCAAAGGCCGGCTCAGGCAGGCTCGGGCCATCCAGTCCGCTCTCGCCGTGCACGTTATCGGCGATGATCAGATCGCGCATCAACGGCTTCCACGCGCCGCCGGCAACCGGAATGTCCGGCCGGTTCAGCAGCGTCAACATACGCAGCACGTTGCGCAGGGTCTTCTCCGGGGTCTGGTTGCCCGCGGAAGCGGTGACGGCTTTCACCTCCAGCTCCGGCGAGGCGAGGGCGAGGACCAGGGCGATCGCGTCATCATGTCCCGGATCGCAATCAATCATAATCGGCAGTGCCATAGCAGCTCCTTGTTGGCGATGTTCTGTGACCAGACTAACGCTGCGAGTCGGGGCAGACGAGATGGTGTGCAGAATAGTGTGATGGAGACCACGATTGCTGCGAGGCAACGCGTATCGTTACGCGACCGTCCGTAAACATGGTGCCACGTTTTGCGGTGGCGCAAGATGGCGCCCGGCGCGACGCGATATAATAGAAAAATTGCTAATCCTTACGGATATTAATGGTTTGCTTTTCGGTGGGCGGGTTCTTATCCTTAAGAAAACTCAAGAGGTTATTACGATGAAAGATGTAGTAGATAAATGCAGCACCAAAGGCTGCGCCATTGATGTCGGGACGATCATTGATAACGAGGACT
This sequence comes from Klebsiella sp. HMSC16A12, assembly GCF_001808265.1. Classification (NCBI taxonomy): domain Bacteria; kingdom Pseudomonadati; phylum Pseudomonadota; class Gammaproteobacteria; order Enterobacterales; family Enterobacteriaceae; genus Klebsiella; species Klebsiella sp. HMSC16A12. The sequence goes on along the minus strand of NZ_KV792636.1, from coordinate 188,879 downwards.
GCGTCTACCGGGCCGAGAAGGTGTTCCCAAACCGCGAAGAAGCGGAATCCACCGTAGCCGCCGTGCGCGAACGTGCTGCCGCCGCAGCGCCGGCCAGTGAACCGCCGCAGGTCGATTACACCATCGCCGCCGCTGGCGACGCGGTGAAACTCGACCTCTCCATCGCCTTCTCCTGCCAGGCGGAAAAGATCATTTTCGAGTTATCCCTGCGAAATCTGCTTTAATTCGCTCCTGTAGCGGAAGAACGTTGCCCCTGACGGGCAGACGCCTTCCGCTGGAGCAGCACGCTGCCCGCCCGGCGACCTGAGCCGGGTGAGCGCGGTTAGTCTTGAAAGACGACGTTTCCGCCAACCATAGTCATCACCACGCGGCTGGCGCCAATCTCCTCATGGGCTACGGCGAAGATATCGCGGTCCAGCACCTGAAAATCAGCGACTTTGCCGACCTCTATCGATCCGCGTACCGCTTCTTTCCCTTCCTGATAGGCCGCATTGATGGTGTACATCCGCACGCCGTCCGCCACGCTAATTGCCAGCTCCGGGCGAATAACCTTGCCGCTGGAAGATGATTTGCGGGTGACCGCTGCCTGAACCATTTTGCGCCAGTTCACCAGCGCCATAATGCCATCTGACCCGCCGGCGATGATGACCCCAAGGTCGATGATATCCCGTAGCCCTTTGCAGATTTCCCCCTTGATGCCACAGTAGCGGGCGCGCTGTTCATAGTCATATGCCGGGCCGCCGGGTGAGGGTTGTTCGGAAAGCAGAATGCCGTATTTTGCCGCCATCACGAAATCTTGCCGATCGCCCATTGAGCCGTGCAGCACATAATGCCGTCGGCTCTCCCCCGGATAGCGCTGAATCGCCTGCACGAAGCTGTTAATCGTGACTTTTACCGCCTTATCGCCGACCGCATGGACAGCCACCTGAAAACCCCGCTGGTGAGCCAGCAGAATCATCTGCTGTAGCGCCTCAACTTGTGCTTCCTCGGTCGCCTCGGGGCCACCAAACACCGAGCGTCCGCGATATCCCGGCCGGTCGGCGTAATCCTGATTCATCCACGCTGTGTGCGATGTGGGAACGCCATCGCAGAACAGTTTTATGGTCCGACAGTCCAGCCAGTCCCGGTCGGTGAACTGGGAGAAATCAAAGCTATCCAGATCGCGCTTCAGGGTGGCGCAGGATTGAACCCCCCGCTCGGCGGAGTAAAAGGCGATGGATACCCGGGCGGTGAGTTTTCCTTCATCCTGCAGTTCACGGTAGGCGGCGATGGCGCGATCCCCCGCAGCGCCCACCTCGCGCGTGTTTTCCCCCGGACCCATGGCGCCTTCCGTGTAGCTGGCATACCCTTCGCTGTTCATCAGGCGCTGGGCTGCCAGAAGGTTCTCTTTGAGGGCCGCTACGGTCAGACGGGGCATCGTGCCGGATGCGAGATGCAGGGCGGGCAGGTCGATGAAATTGCCGTCCAGTTCGCCACTGGCCGTTCGCCCCAGATGTCCGCCGAGGGGATCAGGGGGGCTGGCGTCAAGACCGGAGAGGGCCAGCGCCCGGCTGTTGACGATGCAGGAGTGACCGTCCCACAGGGCGAGCAGGGTGGGATGATCGGCCGTGACGTCGTCAATATCCCAGCGCGTCAGAGAGCGCTGCTCGGCCGCGCACTCCTTGATTGCGTTTGGATCCAGACCGCAGACACGAATCCATGCCCCGGCGGGAGTGTGGGCTGCCTGGTCGCGCAGTCTTTCCCGCAGTACTGCCAGGGAACGCACGTCCTGGCAGTTCAGGCAATGCCAGCTGTCAGCGAGCCAGCCGATATGGATATGTGAGTCATGCGCGGCGGGTAAAATGAGTTTGCCGCCAAGGTCAATGACCTGCGTCTGGGGACCAATATGCTGCTGAATCTCCTGGTCTTCACCAACGTTAATAATCCATCCCTGCTTCACGGCGATGGCGCGCTTAAAACTAAAATGTGCGTCCACCGTGGCGACCTTGCCATTAATCAATACGCAGTCCGCATAAACGACATTATCCATTTATCCCTCCCTGGCTGATAAAAGTGCCGATCAATATAAATAGTAACCATGGTGATTATGTGGTGACTATATGACTACGAAGGGGGGGGAGTGTCAAGCGCGGGTGGTTGGCGGGTGTCCGCCTGGCGGTGGAATAGACGGTAAGGAAAAGCGCTTTGCCCGCCGATCGCGAGAGCCATCGGCGGGGAAGGGGCGTGTTATTCGAAGCGCCAGGCGAGGTTCAGGCCGATGCCGTAGTTACGTCCCGGGGCAGGCTCGTAGTAACGCCCGTTAGACTCGTTAACGATGACAGACCCGACGTACTCCCGGTCGAACAGGTTGTCGATGCGACCGAACAGATCCATATCCATCCTGCCGTAGCTCCATTTATAGCCGGTCGTCAGGCCAACCACCGTCCAGGAGGGCGCTTTGGCGGTGTTTTCGTCATTGGCCATGATATCGCTCATATAGCGAATATCGCTCCCGGCGTACCAACCTTGCTCCGGCTGATAGCCAAAGGAGGCGTAGCCCATATTGCGCGCGATCCCCGGAATGCGATTGCCATTGCAGCTGGCGTCGTCGCAGACGTTAGTGCGATAGGTCGCGTCCAGCCAGGTCCAGGCCGCCTTCAGACGCCAGCTCTCGCCAAACTGCTGATCCAGCCCCAGCTCCATCCCCTGACGGCGGGTCTTGCCGGCGTTTTTATAACTAGTGCGCCCGCCGCTGCTGCTGTCGACCACAATCTCATTATCGGTATTGGTCTGGAACAGGGCGGCGGTGAACAGCCCATTGCCGATCCGCGTCTTGCTGCCGATCTCCACCGTGTCGTTGGTGGAGGGTTTCAGGCCGAAGTTGAGGCCGCTCTGGTTATCGGAGCGGTAGGAGAGTTCGTTAATGGTTGGCGTCTCGAAGCCGCGGCCGGCGGAAAGATAGACGTTCCACGCGTCGGTCAGGGCATATTTCAGCGAGCCCGCGGGCAGCCATTTGTGATAGCTGGCATCACCGCTGTCATCGCCATTGCCTGGGGTGATGTAGTAGTCGTTCGAGTCGAACCATACCGAGCTGTAGCGAACCCCGGCATCGAGCGAGAGTTTGTCAGTGAGCTGCCACTGGGTCTGCAGGTAGGGGTCGACGTTCCACATCAGGTTGCGTTCGTTACGGCGCAGCGCGCCCTGTTCGCCATACTGTGGCGCGCCGTTGACCATCACAAAGTTTTCATACCCTTTGCGCCGCTCGCTCATGTTCTCGTAGTCGAGACCGGCGGTGAGCGTGACGGGCACCAGCAGCTCTCCGCGATGGGTCAGCCGGGTATCGATCCCCTGGTAGTGACGGGTAAGGTCGATCACCCCGCCGGCATGGCTCGGCTTCAGCTGCGGCGCGCGCGGGATCGACTGGAACTGCGTGGTTTCACGTTCTCCAGCGTACATCATAACGCTGAGATCGTCCTGGGCACTGAGCTGGCGCTCATAGCGCAGGCCGGCCTGGGTCTGTCGGGTATTCTTGCGGGTATTATACTGGTCGCCGCGCGGTGACTGGCGCGGGTTATCGCGCCATTCATCGGCGGTCAGGCCACCGGCGTCATTGGCTTTGATATCCACGCTATTCAGCAGCAGAGTCAGCTTACTGACGTCGTTGATACGCACCCCCAGCCGGGCGTTCGCCAGATTTTTGCGCGCGCCGCTGTGATCGCGATAGCCATGGGTGGTGAAGCGATTGGTTGAGACCGTGTAATCCACATCGCCTGCGTGGCTGCCGTCGCCAACGGCGCCAGTGGCTTTCATCCCGTAGTGCCAGGTGCCGAAGCTGCCATAGTAGCTGCTGGCTTCCACGGTGGGCGGCTGGGTGCCGGTCTGGCTGGTGACGTTGATCACCCCGCCGGACGAGTTACCGTACAGGGCAGAGAAGGGGCCGCGCAGCACCTCAATGGTGTCAACGCTGCCGATATCAATATTTGAGGTCTGCCCCTGGCCGTCGGGCATGGTGGCCGGAATGCCATCCACATAGATGCGCAGTCCGCGCACGCCATAGGTTGAGCGCGAGCCAAAGCCGCGAATCGACAGCTGCAGATCCTGGGCATAGTTTTGCCGGTTCTGCACCTGCAGGCCCGGCACGGCGCCCAGCGATTCAGAGAGATTGACGCGCGGCGCGGCCTGGCGCATCTCATCCCCATTCACCACGCTGACGGCGGCGGGGGTATCCAGTTCAGAAACCGTGGTTGGCGCGGCGGTCACCACCATGGTTTGTTCATCAGCGGCCTGGGCTGCGGCAATGAGCGGCAAGAGCAGGGCCGGGAGGGCGACGTGACGCACGGACAGGATTTTCATCGATAATACTCAAAGACGAACCAAATGGAACATATGTATATATGTTACCTCGTTTGTAAAATATTTGAAAATTATTAACTGCTGCTGGTTAACGGATAGTGCTCGCCAGGCATGAATTTACCGCACAACAACAATTAACGCTCCACTTTGATATAAATAATGATTACTATTCGCATTCAAAAGTAAGGGTAAAGCCAGGACTTTACCGCCGGAAGCGATGTCGGGTCAGCACATACTGGTTTATCAAAGGGAGTCGTCATGTCATTACGTCATTTTGCCGCGCCGCGTCTGCGCCATTCACTGCTCGTCACTTCTCTGCTGCTGGCAGGCAGCTTTAGCGCCCACGCCGCGGAAGAGATGCTGCGCAAGGCCGTCGGAAAAGGGGCCTACGAAATGGCCTACAGCCAGCAGGAGAATGCGCTGTGGGTCGCCACATCACAGAGTCGTTCGCTGGACAAAGGCGGGGTGGTTTACCGTCTTGACCCCACCACCCTCGACGTGACGCAGATTATTCACAACGATCTGAAGCCGTTCGGCGCCACTATCAACCATGCCACCGGCACGCTGTGGTTTGGCAATACCGTCGACAGCACTGTCACCGCTATTGACGCCAAAACCGGCGCCGTGAAGGGGCGCCTGGTGCTGGACGAGCGTCAGCGCAGCGAAACCGTGCGTCCGCTGCAGCCGCGCGAGCTGGCGGTCAATGAGCAGACCAACACGGTCTACATTACCGGTCTGGGCAAAGAGAGCGTGATTTGGGTGGTAGATGGCGCAACCCTGAAGCTGAAAACGACCATTACCGGCACCGGGGCAATGGCGACGGGTCTGGCGATCGATCCGCAGGCTAAGCGTCTGTATACCACCAACGCCGATGGCGAACTGCTGACCATCGACAGCGAGAGCAACACGATTGCGTCGCGCAAAAAATTGCAGGATGACGGCAAAGCGCATTTCTATCTTAACCTGAGTCTCGATACCGCCGGCCATCGTGCCTTTATTACCGACAGCAAGCAGCCGGAAGTGCTGGTGGTCGATACCCGCGACGGCAAGGTGCTGGAGAAAATCGCCGCGCCGGAGTCGCTGGCGGTGCTGTTTAACCCGGCGCGCAACGAAGCCTATGTGACGCATCGTAAGGCCGGGGAAGTCAGCGTTATCGACGGCAAGAGCTACAAGGTAGTGAAGACCTTTAAAACGCCGACTCACCCCAACAGCCTGGCGCTCTCCGAGGACGGCAAAACGCTGTACGTTAGCGTGAAACAAGCTTCCAGCCGTGAGAAAGAAGCCACCGCGCCGGACGATGTGATCCGCATCGCCCTGTAAGACCTCAGCGCGACGAAACCGGAAAACGGTGGTCGCGCTCCGCATGCCGCCGGGCCAGGCCCGGCGACTCACCCTCTGTTACAAACGCCTATTGGCCTGACAAACCAGATGGTTATACACTTAACCCTTTCCCGCCACGTGCGGGCAGTGGTAATCAGTGGAGATAAAATGAAAAAGCCATTCATGGTGATTTGCGCCGGCGCGATGCTGGCGCTGCTGGCAGGTTGTTCGTCAAACTACGTTATGACCACGAAGAGCGGTCAAACTATCGTTACCCACGGCAAGCCGCAGCTGGATAAAGAAACGGGGATGACCAGCTATATCGATGAGTCAGGTAATAAGCGGGAAATTAACAGCAGCGATGTGTCGCAGCTGGTTGAAGATAATTAAGTTCTGACCTCCCGGTTTGCCCGCGATGGACAAACCGGGAGTCCTGCCAGTTACTTCCTCAGCGTCGGCGCCGTGCTGTGAATCTCATGCACGCGTTTACGCACACCAAACCAGCCAGCCACCAGCAATACCGCCAGCAGCGGAATTGATCCTATGGTGTAGGTACCGTTCGGATAATCGAAGGCCATCAGCACCAGCACGCTGAACAGGAACAGCAGCGTCAGCCAGGAGGTGAACGGCGCCCCCGGCATTCTGAAGCTGACCTTTGCCGCTTTCCCTTCCTTGATCGCTTTGCGCAGACGCATCTGACACACCACGATAAAGCCCCAGGAGGCAATGATCCCCAGCGAGGCGACGTTGAGTACGATCTCAAATACCTGAGATGGCACCAGATAGTTGAGGAAAACCCCGACTACATATACCCCCAGCGTCGCCAGGATCCCGGCGTAAGGGACGTGGTGACGGCTCATCTTCGACATAAACTTCGGCGCGGAGCCTCCCATCGACATCGAGCGCAGAATACGCCCGGTACTGTAGAGACCCGAGTTAAGGCTGGAGAGGGCCGCGGTTAACACCACGATGTTCATCACGCTGCCGATATATGGCACGCCCAGCTTTGAGAAGAAGGTAACGAACGGGCTCTGTCCGGCCTGGTAGGCGTTCCACGGCAGAAGCAGCACCAGCAACACCACCGAACCGACATAGAACAGACCGATACGCCAGATCACGCTGTTGATGGCCTTCGGCACCATTGTCTCCGGATCCTTACACTCTCCGGCCGCGGTCCCCACCAGCTCGATGGAGGCGAAGGCGAAGACCACCCCCTGCACCAGCACCAGCGCCGGCAGGAGGCCGTGCGGGAAGAAGCCGCCGTTATCGGTGATCAGATGGAAGCCGGTGGCATTGCCGTCCAGCGGCTTACCGGAGCCGAGGAAAATGGTGCCGACCACGAGAAAGGCGACGATCGCCAGCACCTTAACCAGCGCGAACCAGAACTCCATTTCGGCGAACCACTTCACGCCGATCATATTCATGGTGCCGACGATAGCCAGCGCGCCGAGGGCGAAGACCCACTGCGGCACATCGCCAAACGCGCCCCAGTAGTGCATATACAGCGCCACGGCGGTGATATCGACAATCCCGGTCATCGCCCAGTTAACGAAGTACATCCAGCCGGCCACGTAAGCGGCTTTTTCACCGAGGAACTCCCTGGCATAAGAGACGAAGCTGCCGCTCGAGGGGCGGTGGAGGACCAGTTCGCCGAGGGCGCGAAGAATAAAGAAGGAGAAGATGCCGCAGACCAGATAGACCAGGGCGAGCGCTGGCCCTGCCATTTGTAAACGTGCCCCGGCGCCGAGGAACAAACCGGTACCGATAGCGCCGCCGATGGCGATCATCTGTACCTGACGGTTGCCCATCGCTTTGTGATAACCCGCTTCATGTGAGTTAAGCCAGTGGCGTTTTGCAGCATGATGCTCCGCTGCACTTTCGTGTTTCGTATTCATTGATGTATCAGTTTCCTGTCAATGCCCATGTTTGCAGCCGGAATGGAGGACGGCTGGCACATTATGCTGGCTTTCTCATCATTCTGACGTAGGAGATAAGCTCAGACATGGCGCTGAATCCTACACGTAACCTAATAGTTACGCACCTAAAACATTTACCGAGAGCATTTGACAGATTTATCAATGAGATCAGCGTCGCAGAGTTTCCAGTAACAGCGTGAAAGCGCTGGTATGCTGGCGCCGGCTGGGGTAATAGAGATGGTAGCCGGGGAAGGCGGGGGTCCACTCCGCCAGCACCCGCACCAGCCGGCCGCTGGCTAAGGCCTCCGCCACGCAGTCATCCGGAACGTAGGCCAGCCCGAGGCCCGCCTCCGCCGCGTCGATGCGCTGCGGCAGGCTGTTGAGGATCAGCTGTCCCTCCACCCGCACCTGAATCTCCCGGCCATCGCGGGCAAATTCCCAGGCGTAAAGTCCCCCTCGTGTCGGCAGGCGCAGATTGATGCAGCGATGTTGGGCAAGATCCCAGGGCGTTTGCGGCGTACCGGCCCGCTGCAGATAGGCCGGCGAACCCACCACCGCCATCCGCATATCCGGGGCGATGCGCACGGCAATCATGTCTTTTGCCACCTGTTCGCCGAGACGCACCCCGGCGTCGAAGCGGTCACCCACGATATCCGTGAGCCCATTATCAACAGTGATTTCGATGTTAATATCAGGATATTGCAGCATAAATGGCTTTAGCGCCGGCCAGAGTACCGCGCTGGCGGCATGCTCCCCGGCGGTAATGCGCAGGTTGCCCGCCGGGCGTTCTCGGGTGTCGCGCAATGCAGCCAGGGCCTGCTCGATCTCTTCCAGATGCGGACCGAGGCGCTGAATCAGTCGCTCTCCCGCTTCGGTCGGCACCACGCTGCGGGTGGTGCGGGTCAACAGCCGGACATCGAGCCGCGTTTCGAGATGGCGCATGGCATGGCTGAGCGCCGACTGCGACACGCCAAGCTGGGCCGCCGCGCGGGTAAAGCTGCGTTCACGCGCCACCACCATAAAGGAGAGCAGATCGTTTACGTTCTCTTTTAGCATAATCTTTCCGGATTGATGAATACTGCTCACAGGTACGCAGAGTGTATGCCCGGCCTGAGGATTGTGCCAGCCTGATGACCGGACGCAGTGGAGCAGAATGGTTATGCCGGATGATTTATTCCTCTGTGCAGGGCAGGTATTGTAGTAGGCCCAAAAAACGCCAGCGCCAGGTGAACCGACATTCGCTGGCGCGGCATGACCGGGGGGACGGCAGCCCGAAAGATGATCCAAGAGTATCGCCAGGCAGAGTCTGGTAACCGGGAGAAACAGAGATGAATATCAACGTGGTCGGCACCAGCGGCTCAGGCAAATCCACTTTGGCCCGGCGCCTGGCGCACAGGCTGGAATTACCCTGGATCGAGCTCGATCGCCTGTACTGGCGGCCGAACTGGCAGGGCGCGCCGGATGAGGCATTTTTCGCCGCCATTGCCGCCGCGACGGCCACGCCGGGCTGGGTGCTGGATGGCAATTACAATCGCAGCCGCAGCGTTAAATGGCGTGCGGTGGATTTGGTGATCTGGGTAGATTATGGTTTCTGGCGCACGCTGCGCCAGGCGGTATGGCGGGCGGCGAGCCGGGCGTGGCGACATCAGGAGCTGTGGCCGGGCACGGGCAACTGCGAGAGTTTTCGCCGTTCGTTCTGCAGCCGGGAATCCATCATCCTCTGGACGCTGAAAACATGGCGGCAGCATCGCCGACGCTATCTGGCCGATATGCAGGATCCGCAATATCGTCATATTCGCTTCGTCCGGGTGCGCAATCCGCGGCAGGCCGAGGCGCTGCTCCGCGAGCTGGAAGCGCAGCGTTCAGCCGGGCATATCTAATTTTCAGCAGTACACATGTGAATTAATTGTTTCTCAATAGTTAGCAGAGATTTTAATAATGCAGGCACGTACTTTCATATGAGCCTGCGAAATGTCTTATCGAATCAGTATCCTGGATAAAAGTCCGCTTGCCGCCGGGGAAACCGCCGCGCAGGCGCTGGCGCGTACATTAACGCTGGCGCAACACGCCGAAGCCTGGGGCTACCACCGCTTCTGGGTCGCCGAACACCACAATACCGATCAGCTGGCGAGCCCCTCGCCGGAGCTGGTTATCGCCTGGCTGCTGGGCCACACCCGGCGGATCCGTCTTGGGTCCGGCGGCGTCATGCTCCAGCACTATAGCCCCTATAAGGTCGCGGAAAACTTTAACCTGCTGGCCGCCCTCGCGCCGGGCCGCATCGATCTCGGGGTCGGCAAGGCGCCTGGCGGCCTGCCGCTCTCCACCCGCGCCCTGCAGCAGGGCCTGCATCAAGAGGAGAAAGGGACCTTTGCCGATCAGCTGGCGCAGCTGGATAACTGGCTGTCGCTGACTGAGCCCGGGGGAGAGGAGAGCCTGCGCGCCACGCCGATCCCGCCGCGCCGGGCAGATGGTTTTCTGCTCGGCGCCAGCCTGGAGAGTGCTGAACTGGCCGCCCGCCTTGACTGGAACTTTGTCTTTGCCGCCCATCTCAATGGCGACAGCGCGCTGCGCCGTGCCGTGTTCAACCGCTGGCGCGAGCTCAGCCCGCGTGAGGCGATGGTCGCCGTCCAGGTGGTGGTTGCTGACGATCCGGCCACCGCCGCCGCGCTGGCGCAGCAGGTCGAGGTGTGGGGCGTCGAGCTGGAGAACGGCCAGCGGGTGACCGTCGGCAGTGAGGCGCAGGCCGTCGCTTTTGCCCGCCAGGCCGGCAGCCGACCGACGCGCATTGCCCGCCGTGAATCTTCGCTGATCTCCGGTACTCCCGAACAGGTTAAAGCCCGGCTTGACGCGCTGCAGGCGGAAGAACAGTTGGATGAACTCATCATTGATACCCCCATTAGCGACGGGCCAGCGCGCCTGCACTCCCTGCGCCTGCTGGCGCAGGCTCACTACGGCAAGGAGGTGCTGAATGTCCTTTGAACAACAACTGATTAGCTGGCGGCGCGAGCTGCACCAGAACCCGGAGCTCTCCCTGCAGGAGGTGGCCACCACCGCGCGGATCCGCGACTGGCTGCAGAGCGGCGGGCTGACCCTGCTGCCCTACGATCTGAAAACCGGGCTGGTCGCCGAAGTCGGCAGCGGCGACAAGGTGATTGCCCTGCGGGCGGACATCGACGCGTTGCCCATCGAGGAGGCGACCGGTCTGCCTTACCGCTCGCAGAATCAAGGGGTAATGCATGCCTGCGGCCACGATATTCACACCAGCGTGATGCTGGGGGCGGCGCTGCTGCTGAAGGAGCGGGAAGCGGAACTCCCGGGGCGGGTGCGGATCCTGTTTCAGCCGGCGGAGGAAAATTTTGGCGGGGCGAAAACCCTGATCCGCGCCGGGGCGCTGGAGGAGGTGTCGGCGATCTTCGGCATGCACAATGAGCCCGGCCTGCCGGTGGGCGAATTTGCCACCCGCGGCGGCGCGTTCTACGCCAACGTCGACCGCTTCGTCTTCAAAGTGACCGGGAAGGGGGCGCATGCTGCCCGCCCACATGAAGGAAGGGATGCGATCCTGCTGGCCAGCCAGCTGGTGACGGTGCTGCAGAGCGTGGCCAGCCGGGAGGTGAACACCCTCGACTCGGTGGTGCTCAGCGTGACGCGGATCCAGGGAGGCAATACCTGGAACGTGCTGCCGGAGAGCGTCGAGCTGGAGGGGACGCTGCGCACCCACAGCAGTGAAGTGCAGCAGCGGGTCAAGGCCCGGGTCAGCGAGATTGCCGCCGGTTTCGCCAGCGCCTTTGGCGCGCAGATTGACGTCTTCTGGTACGCCGGCCCGACGGCGCTGGTCAACGACGCCCGCTGGGCCGACTTCGCCAGCGAGGTGGCAGCCCAGGCCGGGTATCGCACCCACCATGCCGATCTGCATCTCGGCGGCGAAGATTTTGCGGTCTATCTTCAGCATATTCCCGGGGCGTTTGTCAGCATCGGCAGCGCCAGCGAATATGGTTTGCACCATCCGGCATTTAATCCGGATGAACGGCTGATTGCGCCCGCGGCGCACTATTTCGCCCGTCTCGCGGAAGAAGCGTTACAACACATTTAACGAATGACAGGGGAAGGGGTAGCTATGTCTGAAAATCGACAATTGCGTCTGGGAACCATATTGCATGGCGCATCGGGAAATATGTCCGCCTGGCGTCATCCGGCGGCCCAGGCGGACGCCAGTATTAATTTTGATTTCGTCACCCAGACGGCGCTAAAAGCAGAAGCGGGGAAGCTGGATTTTATTTTTGTCGCCGACGGTTTATATATTAACGAAAAATCGATTCCCCATTTTTTAAATCGCTTCGAACCCTTAACGGTACTTTCCGCGCTGGCCGCGATCACCCGGCGACTGGGGCTGGTGGGGACCTTATCGACTTCCTACAGCGAGCCGTTTACCACCGCCCGCCAGTTCGCCAGCCTTGACCATTTAAGCCAGGGACGGGCGGGGTGGAACGTGGTCACTTCCCCGCTGGAGGGGTCGGCGAAAAACTTCTCCCGGGCCCAACATCCGGATCATGCGCTGCGCTATCGCATTGCCGATGAATATCTGCAGGTGGTGAAAGGCTTATGGGATTCATGGGAAGAAGATGCCTTTGTGCGCAATAAGGAGACTGGCCAGTTCTTTGATAAAAATAAACTGCATACGCTCGATCACCACGGCGATTTCTTTAAAGTTGCCGGGCCGCTAAATATTGCCCGCACGCCGCAGGGCCGACCGATTATTTTCCAGGCCGGCGCATCGGACGACGGCAAAAAATTAGCCGCACGCCACGCCGATGCCATTTTTACCCATCAGGACTCGCTGGCCGAGGCGCAGGCATTTTATCGGGATGTCAAAAGCCAACTCGCCGCATATCAGCGCAGCCCGGACCAACTGCATATTTTCCAGGGCGTCAGCGTCATCGTCGGGGATGACGCCGAGGATGCGGAGCGGCAGTACCAGACCACCGCGGCGCTGGTCTCCATCGAGGATGCCCTGAATTATCTCGGGCGCTATTTCGAACACCATGACTTTTCGCAGTACCCGCTTGATGAACCGTTCCCGGATATTGGCGACCTGGGACAAAACAGCTTCCGCAGTACCACCGATGAGATTAAGCGTCACGCCCGCGAGCGGGGATTAACCCTGCGCCAGGTGGCTCTGGAGGCAGCCAGCCCGCGTCCGCGCTTTACCGGCACCGCCAGCGATGTCGCTGATGGCCTGCAACTGTGGTTCGAGCAGCACGCGGCGGACGGCTTCATTATTCAGGGCGGCACGCCGGAAACCTTCCCGCGCTTTGTGGATGAGGTGGTTCCGCTGTTACAGGCGCGCGGACTGTTCCGTCGCGACTATCCGGGCACCACCCTGCGGGAAAGTCTGGGTCTGGCGCTACCCGCTAATCAATTCCAAAAATAATAAAAGAGAATCACGCTATGCAGAAAACAACACTCTTGCTGGCCGTCGCGTTGGCATTTAGCGCCTCATCGTGGGGTCAGGACGTCAAGATCAATGGCACCGGAGTGAGCCTGGAGGCCAACAAAACGCCGATTCATACAGCGAAAAATCCGCAGGCCATTGCCCTGTTGCCGCAAGATCTGCATCTGGCGGTGCCGGGGAAATTCACCGTCGCGGTGGCGGCCCTGAACTCTCCGCCGCTGACGGTCTTTGCCGATGACAACAAAACCCTGCTCGGCAGCGAGGCGGATATCGCCCGGCTGGTGGCGGAGAGCCTCGGGCTGGAAGTAAACGTGGTTCCCACTTCATGGGAAGACTGGCCGCTGGGGGTCACCTCCGGCAAATATGATGCCGCGATCAGCAATATTACCGTCACCAAAGAGCGGAAAGAGAAGTTCGATTTCGCCACCTACCGCAAAGACTCGCTGGGCTTCTACGTCAAAAGCACCAGTCCGCTGAGCAAGATTGACAAAGCGGAAGATATCGCCGGGCTAAAGATTATTGTCGGCTCCGGCACCAACCAGGAGGCGATCCTGCTGGCGTGGAACGCGGAGAACGTCAAGAAGGGGCTGAAGCCGTTTATCCGGGTCTACACCAAGGATGATGCCGCCCAGACGCTGGCCCTGCAGACCGGACGAGCCGACGCCTTCTTCGGCCCCAACGTGATTGGCGCGTGGAAGGCGGCGCTGACCGGCAAAACCAAACTGGTGGGCAGCGTCGATGGCGGCTGGCCGAAAGCGGCGCACATCGCGGTAACGCTGAAAAAAGACAGCGGGCTGGTGAACGCCGTCCAGGCGGCGCTGAACGGGGCTATCGCCAGCGGGGACTACGCCAAAGTGCTTAACCGCTGGGGCGAAGGGGTGGAAAGCATTCCGCAATCGGAAATCAATCCGCCCGGACTGGGCGACTGACAGGAGGCGCGATGAGCGAAGCATTCCGCGATATTTCTCCGGAGGCTCCGGAGCTGCAGCCGATTATTAGCGGGCTGTTTGCCGAATATGCCGCCCGCTACGGCGACTATTTTTCCCGCGATGCGGAAGTGGAGTTAAGTGAGTGGTATGTGCCGCCGCAGGGGCTGTTTATTGTCCTTGAGCGTGAGGGCGAAATTATCGCCACCGGCGCGTATAAGCCGAAGGATCGCCACACCGCAGAGATCAAACGTATCTGGACGCACCGCCGTCTGCGCCAGCAGGGGCTGGCGGCGAAGGTGGTCCAGGAGCTGGAGCGACGGGCGGTGCTGGCCGGGTACAGCCATATCTACCTGACCACCGGTTTCCGTCAGCCGGAGGCGGTAAAGCTCTATCTCAGCCAGGGGTATGAGGCGCAGTTTGACCTCACGAGAGACCCAGAAGAGTACAGTCAGCCGCCGTACGATGGCCGGCTGCGGTTCACTAAAGCGCTGGCGGTGAGCGCCTACAGCCACAGCGCCTGAGGAGGCATTATGCATTCATCTGAAACGATCAAAGTGGTGCCGGCGCGCTATCCGCTGCGGGTGGTCGGGGCTCTGGTCGCCCTGCTGGTGCTGGCGGTGGTGATCCAGTCGGTGGCCTTTAACCCGCGCTGGGAGTGGGGCGTCTTCGCCCGCTGGTTCTTCGACCCGGTGATCCTCGAGGGGCTGGGGCAAACCCTGCTCCTGACCCTGCTCGGCACGGTGCTAAGCGTGATCTTCGGCGGCCTGCTGGCGCTGGCCCGTTTGTCCTCATCGTGGCTGCTCAGCAGTCTCGCCTGGGGCTATATCTGGCTGTTTCGCTCGCTGCCGCTGATTGTGGTGCTGATCATTCTCTATAACTTTTCCTATCTCTACGACACCCTGTCGCTGGGGATCCCGTTTACCGGCGTGACCTGGGCCAGCTATCAGACCATTAACGTGCTGGGGCAATTCTCCACGGCGGTGGTGGGCCTGACCCTGGTGCAGAGCGCCTATACCGCGGAGATTATTCGCGGCGGCTTTCTCGGCGTCGACCACGGGCAGTATGAAGCCGCCGCCGCGCTGGGGCTACCCGCCTGGCGGCGCACGCTGCGCATTATTCTGCCGCAGGCGCTGCGCACCATCCTGCCATCCGGCTTCAACGAGATCATCAGTCTGGCCAAGGGAACGGCGATGGTGTATGTCCTGGCGATGCCGGAACTGTTCTACACCATCCAGATGATCTACAACCGTACCCAGGAGGTGATCCCGCTGTTGATGGTCGGCGCCGCCTGGTATCTGGCGATCACCAGCGTCCTCTCCGCCATTCAGTATCTGGTGGAACGGGGCCTGGCGCGCAGCGAGCGCCGCTCGGCGGTAAACAGCGCCCGCAGCAGCCGTCTGAATCAACCCGCACGTCAACCACAGCCGCAGGAGGCCGCTCATGCCCAGCTCTCATAATGGCCATATCTCTATCACCGGAGTCAGCAAATACTATGGCCGCCACAAGGCGCTGGACGATGTGTCGCTGGAGATCCCCCCGGGCACGGTGACGGTGATCCTCGGCCCTTCCGGTTCGGGCAAGTCCACGCTGCTGCGCACCATAAATCACCTCGAACGGGTCGATGAGGGATTTATTCAGATTGACGGCGACTATATCGGCTATCGCCGCAAAGGCGACAAGCTGTATGAGATGAAAGAAAAGGAAATTCTTCGCCAGCGGATCAACGTCGGCTACGTGTTCCAGAACTTTAACCTGTTTCCGCACCTGACGGTGCTGGAGAACCTGATTGAGGCGCCGATCGCCCACCAGCAGGTCACGCGCAAAGAGGCCATTGCCCGCGCCTATGAGCTACTGGACGTCGTCGGACTGCGCAATAAAGCCGACGCCTGGTCGCGGCATCTCTCCGGCGGCCAGCAGCAGCGTATCGCCATTGCCCGGGCGCTGGCGCTGAACCCGCGGGTGATCCTGTTTGATGAACCCACCTCGGCGCTGGATCCCGAGCTGGTGGGCGAGGTGCTGGATGTCATCAAGAAGCTGGCGCGATCGGGCACCACCCTGGTGGTGGTCACCCATGAGATTGGCTTTGCCCGCGAGGTGGCCGACCAGGTGGTGTTTATGGTCGACGGCAGGATCGTCGAGCAGGGCAGCAGCGACGAGGTGCTCAACCATCCGCAGCATCCGCGTACCCGGCAGTTTTTATCCAGGGTGCTGCCGTCATGAACAGAGCGCTAATGACCCTTGTTCTCAGCGCTTTTGCCATGAGCGCTTACGCGGCGCTGGATCTGCGCGCCAATGAGCAGCCATTGCCGGTCACCCGCGACCCGCAGGCGATAGCGAAAATTCCGCCGGGCTATCGCTTCGTCGAGCCGGGGACGCTAACGGTGGCGATCTCGGCGCTCAATTCGCCGCCGCTGGCCCTGCTGGCCAGCGACAACCGCACGCGGATCGGTAGCGACCCGGATATAGCCCGCCTGCTGGCCGGAAGCCTTGGCCTGAAGCTCAGGCTGGTGCCCACCGCGTGGGAGGACTGGCCGCTGGGCATCGCCTCCGGCCGCTACGATGTGGCGCTGATCAATATCGCGGTAACCGAGAAGCGCAAAGAGAAGTTCGATTTTGCGACTTACCGGGTGGACTCCCTGGCCTTCTCGGTGAAATCCACCAGCGATATCGCCGCGGTAAACGGACCCGCCGACCTTGCCGGGCGCAAAGTGATCGTCGGGTCCGGCACCAATCAGGAGCGGATCCTGCTGGGCTGGAACGAGGACAACCGCGCCGCCGGACGGCCGCAGGCCCAGCCGGTCTACCTGACCGATGATGCCTCCGGCAACCTCTATATCCAGTCCGGGCGGGCGGATATCTTTTTCGGCCCGCAGTCGGTGGCAGCCTATAAAGCGGCGCTTAACGGTCAGACCCGGGTGGTGGGCCTGGGGCCGAAAAAAGCGTGGGTGGCGACAACCACCAAAAAAGGCAACGGTCTGGTCTATGCCCTGCAGGCGGCTCTCGACGGGGCGATTGCCCGCGGTGAATATCAGCAGGTGCTGGCGCGTTGGGGGGAGCAGGGCGAAGCGGTGGCGCAGTCGGTGGTCAACCCGCCGGGGATAACCTACTAACCCCCAGTGGCATGGTGTGCCGGGTGGGTGAGCGGCAAATTTCTGCCTACACTTAGGCTTTACCCTGGAGGCAGACCATGATAACCGTTTATGGCGTGCCGGGATGGGGCTCGACGATTAGCGAGCTGATGCTCTCCCTGGCCGATATTCCCTACGAGGTGGTTGACGTGGAGGGCTTTGACCAGCCCGGTCCGGCGCGCGAGCGTCTGCGACAGATTAATCCGCTGTGCCAGGTGCCCACCCTGAGGCTGGCCGACGGGAGCATCATGACCGAAACCGCCGCCATCGCGCTGATGATCCTCGACCAGCGTCCCGATCTGGCCCCCGCGCCGGGGACGCCACAGCGTCCGCAGTTTCAGCGCCTGCTGGTCTGGCTGGTGGCCAATGTCTATCCTACCTTTACCTATGCCGATTACCCGGAACGCTGGGCGCCCGCCGCCGCGGAGCAGCTGGTGGAGAATTGTCGCCAGTACCGGAAAAATCTCTATCTCTGGTTCGAACAGCAGCTGGCCGCCGGGCCGTGGGCGCTGGGCGCGTCGGTAACGTTGCTGGATTGCTATATCGCGGCGATGTACCGCTGGGGACCCCGCCAGGCGTGGTTTGACGACCACGCGCCAAAATTCGCCGCCATCGCCCGGGCGGTCTGTCAGCGACCGGAGCTGGCCGCGGCGCTACGCCGTAACAAGCTGATTTAACGCACGCGATGCCAACCATAACGGCCATTCTGTGGTAGCGTTATGGCTCTGATCACAAGGAGTCTTTGCTATGCCGCATGTTGATATTAAATGCTTTCCCCGTGAACTGACTGATGAACAAAAAACCGCGCTGGCCGCCGACATTACCGAGGTGCTGATCCGCCATCTGAACAGTAAAGAGGGCGCGGTCAGCGTCGCACTCACTCAGGTTGAGCCGGACGCGTGGCAGGCGGTGTGGGACAGCGAGATCGCCCCACAGATGGCGCAGTTGATTAAGCAGCCGGGTTATAGCATGTAGTTGCCACTGGCGGGCATGATGCCCGCCAGTGACACTCGGTCAGAACCAAATCTCCGTCTGCACGCCGAAGTTCCATGTCCCACCGGCGGTAAAGCCTTTGCTGCCGAAATCGTCGAGAACGGTTTATTCGTCGAGGGAGTTTGCCCGCACATGACGGCCGCTGGCGACAAAATTGCCGGTGCCAAGATGATGCAGGGTATTGAGCTTATCGTCGTCGAATTGCCAGCGTCCGGTGACGAACGCGCGCTCATCGGCGGCGGCAGAGACCACCTCCCCGAACAGGGTATCGTACTGGGTCTGGGCCGCCGTCGCCGGCAGCAACCGGCACTCCATCCATGCCAGACACTTCTCCTCGATCAGCGGCAGCCCCAGCTCCGGACCGGTCACCACCGGGATCCCCCAGGCATTGAATTTGTCCTCATCGCGGCCGCTGACACTGCCGACGGCGTAGGTCCAGCTGGCGGCTGCGACGCCGGGAACCACAATGCCGAAGGTGCCATTGCGCTCGATGATCTCCCGCGTCCAGGTGCTTTTATCCACCACGATAGCCACCCGCGGCGGGGCGAATTCCACCGGCATTGACCAGGCGGCGGCCATAACGTTGCGCCGGTCGGACGGGGCATCGTAGCTGGTGATCAAAATGGTTGGGCCGTGGTTGAGCAGGCGGCTGGCGTACTGCAGTTCAACGTGGCGAAAGCGGCTCATAGGCGTTCCTTGAATAATGGGTCGGTTGGCAGGTAACACGTTAAGCCGCAATGAAAATGTAATCAATACGTCATCTCGTCTGACTATAGTCGCCAGCACTAAGTCCCAAAGAGGATCACAATATGTTGGCTCCCCTGATGCTATCCCAGGTGAGCGTGCCCCGTCGGATGTCGACCGCCGGGCTGGTCTCGCTGTCCCGAAAGGGAGGGCGATGATGCGCACGCTGACCCCTATCACCCTGCAGGAGGTCTCTTTCGCCTTCGCAGAGACCCCCATTCTTGACCGCTTCACGTTGCATATCGAACCCGGCCGCATCGTGGCGCTACTGGGCCCTTCCGGCTGCGGCAAAAGCACGCTGCTGCGTCTGCTGGCCGGGCTGAGCGTGCCGGCCAGCGGCGAAATCCGCTTTGGCGACAGGCTGGTCGCCAGCGCAGGATGGGGATTGCCCCCGGAGCAGCGCGATATCGGCATGGTTTTTCAGGATTATGCCCTCTGGCCGCATATGAGCGTGGCGCAGAACGTCGCCTTTCCGCTGCGCATGCGCGGCGTCTCCCGCAGCGAACGCGAGCGCCGGGTCAGCGAGGCGCTGGCGCGGGTAGGCCTCAACGGCTTTGCCGAACGTAAGCCTTCAGGCCTCTCCGGCGGTCAGCAGCAGCGGGTGGCGCTGGCGCGGGCGATCGTCGCCGCGCCGCGGGTGCTGCTGTTTGATGAACCGCTCTCCAACCTGGACAGCGAACTGCGCGAATCGCTGTGCGGCGAAATGAGCCGCCTGTTGCGACAGCTCGGCATCACCGCCCTGTATGTCACTCATGACCGACGTGAAGCCGAGCTGTTAGCCGACCAGATTGTCTATTTATCCGCGGGCCGCGTGGCCGCTGTCCGCGCCGTTACGCCAACCTCAGGGGAAGTTGCATGAACACCGTTATGACCGTTAAGAAAGGAGTGGTACTCGCGATGGCTCTTTCCGCCATGATGCTCTCCAGCGCCCATGCGCTGACCGTTTACACCGCCGGACCCGGCTCGCTGGCGAAAAGCCTGGCCAGCGGTTTTGAACAACAGACCGGGGTGAAGGTGACCGTTTTTCAGGCCACCACCGGCAAAGTGATGGCCCGACTGGAGGCCGAGCAGGCCAACCCGCAGGCGGATGTGCTGATCTCCGCCTCGTGGGATACCGCCGAAGATCTGCACCAGCGGGGCTGGTTGTTGCCTTTTGCGAGCGCCAACGCCGACCAGGTACCGGCGAACCTGAAATCGGCGGACTATATCGCCCAGGGCGTCTCCGCCCTGGGTATTGTCTGGAACAGTAAAAGCGGCACCCCGGAACCGAAAGAGTGGCGGGATCTCACCCAGCCGGCGTTTAAAGACAAGGTGACAACCCCCGACCCGGCGCTCTCCGGCGCGTCGCTGGATTTGCTGATCGGGCTGCAAAACAGCATGGGCGACCAGGCCTGGCAACTGTTTGACGATCTGAAAAAGAACGGCATGGTAGTCAGCGGACCCAACGCCCAGGCGGTGACGCCGGTGATGCAGGGGGCGAAAGCGGCGGTGTTTGGCGCGGTGGATTATGTCTCCTACGGCAACATTCAGCAGGGCGAGTCGCTGAAGGTGATCTTCCCGGCCAGCGGAACAGTGATTGCCCCGCGCCCGATGATGATCCTCAAAACCAGCCAGCATCCCGGCGATGCCAAAGCCTTTATCGATTACGTGCTGTCGCCGGAAGGTCAGGCGAAGGTCGCCGACGCCTGGCTGATGCCCGCCCGCCGCGACGTGGCGGCTAAACGTCCGCTACTGGACGCGCTGAAGGTGCTGCCCACCACCAGCGAGGGCAGCAGCGAGCGGGGCGCCGTGCTCGCCCGCTTCAGTCAGCTGTACGCGCAGTAATTGATCCCGTTTCTCCGGCGCTGGCCGCCGGAGGACCCTCAGCTTCAGGAACCGGTTGTGAAACAAACATTCCTTTCCGGCGCGACCCTTGCCGCCCTGGTGATGCTGGTCGCGTTACCGTTAGTGTTTATTCTGCTGCAGGCGATTTTTCCCCATTTTAGCGCCGGTTCGCTCGGGGACGCCTTTGGCGGTATCCCGGCGCTGCTGGCCGATCCTCAGCTGCCGGCGATGCTCGGCGGTACGCTGTGGATCGCCGCCGGCGTGGCGCTGGTCAGCGTAATGATTGGCCTGCCGCTCGGCATCCTGCGCGGTATGTTTTCGCTGCCGCTGCCCCGGCTGTGGGATCTCCTGTTTTTGATCCCCTTTCTGACGCCGCCCTATATCTCGGCGCTCTCCTGGATGCTGGCCCTGCAAAGCCAGGGCTATCTGCAGCAGCTGACCGGCTGGCAGCTGAACGATCTGCTGTTCAGCCGCAGCGGGATCGTGCTGGTGATGACCTTTAATATATTTCCGGTGGTCTACTTTGCCGTCTCCCGCAGCCTGCTGGCGAGCGGGACCCGGCTGGCGGTGGTCGCCCGCGTCCATGGCGCCAGCGCCTGGCGCGCCTTCTGGCACGTGACGCTACCGATGCTCTCTCCGGCGCTGGCGGCGGGGATGCTGCTGGCGTTTACCCTCGCCATCGAGGAGTTTGGCGTACCGGCGGCGCTGGGCAGCCGGGCGGGAGTGGTGATGCTGACGGTCGGTATTGAGAAAAAGCTGGCCGACTGGCCGGTGGATCTCCCTGGCGCCGCGCTATTGTCGCTGCTGCTGATGGCGGTGGCGTTGTTCGCCTGGTGGCTGCAAAGGCGGCTGGTGGGGGAGAAAGAGGTCACCAGCATCACCGGTAAGCCGGGGGAGAACCACGGGGCATCGCTGGGCTGGATGACGCTGCCCGCCGTGCTGGCGATGGCGGCCGTCGGCGGCCTGGCGGTCGGCGTCCCCGCCGTCTCGATGATGCTCACCAGCGTGATGGGCACGCTCTCCGGTGGCGTGAGTGTTGAGAATGTCACGCTGCGTCATTTCGCGGCGCTGTTTGACCAGCAGGGAGATGCCCTGTCGGCCCTCGGCACCAGCCTGTCGCTAGCCCTGGGTTCGGCGCTAATCGTCGGCGCGCTGGGCCTGCTGGCCGCCTGGCTGGTGATGGTGCAGAAGATTAAAGGGCGCGGGATGGTGGACGCGCTGTCGCTGATGCCGGCGGCGCTGCCGGGCGTGGTGGTGGGGGTCGGTTTGATCCTGCTGTGGAATCAGCCCTTCTGGCCGCGCTCGCCCTATAACACGCTGTGGATGCTGCTGCTCTCCTATTGCTGCCTGCTGTTGCCCTGGCCGGTGCGCTATGTCGGCAGCGCGCTGCGCCAGCTGGGCCCGAACCTTGAGCCCGCCGCCAGGGTGCATGGGGCGTCGCCACTGCAGGCGCTGCGGTTGATTGTCCTGCCGCTGATCTTTCCGGCGCTGCTGGCGGCGATGCTGATGGTGTTCGCGGTGGCCTCCCGGGAGCTGGTGACCTCGCTGCTGCTCTCTCCGGCCGGTACGCAAACCGTGGCGGTGTTTATCTGGCGCCAGTTCGAACAGGGTTCCGTCGGTCAGGGCATGGCGATGGCCAGCCTGACGTTGTTGACCGGTCTGGTCCTGATGCTGACGGCGCTGGCGCTGATGCAGCGCCGCACGCGCGGTTAACGCTAAGCGCACAAAAAAGACGGTCGGCGCGGAAAAATAGGCTATAAATGTCGGACACCTACAGCTGGAGGCCCTGATGAGTCCCTTTTTACGCGCCTATTTTTCCCGTCTGAGCTGGACGGGTGAGCCTGATGTTTCCATTGATACCCTGCGGGAACTGCATCTGCAGCATAACAGCGCCATCCCCTTTGAAAACCTCGACGTCCTGCTGCCGCGTGAAATCCACCTTGACGATGGGGCGCTGGAAGAGAAGCTGATCGCCGCCCGCCGCGGGGGGTATTGTTTTGAACAGAATGGCCTGCTGGAGCGCGCGCTGCGCGAGATAGGCTTTAACGTCCGCAGCCTGCTGGGCCGCGTGGTGCTGGCCAACCCGCCGCAGATGCCGCCGCGTACTCACCGTCTGTTGCTGGTGGAGGTGGCGGGGGAGCGCTGGATCGCCGACGTCGGCTTCGGCGGCCAGACGCTGACCGCGCCGATCAAACTGCTGGCCGATATCCCACAGCAAACGCCGCACGGCAGCTATCGTCTGGTGCATGAAGGGGATGAGTGGACGCTGCAGTTCAACCATCACGAACACTGGCAGTCGATGTACCATTTCGATTTAGGCCGCCAGTATGCGTCTGATTATGTGATGGGCAACTTCTGGTCGGCGCACTGGCCGCAGTCCCACTTCCGTCACCATCTGCTGATGTGTCGTCATCTGCCGGAAGGCGGCAAAATGACCCTCACCAACTTCCACTTTACCCACTGGGAGAATAACCATGTGGTGGAGAAGGTCGATTTTGCCGATGTCTCCGCGCTGTATGAAGCGCTGCAGACCCGCTTCGGCCTGGGGGTGGACGATCCTAAACATGGCTTCAGCGAAGCGGCGCTGGCGGCGGTGATGGCGGCGTTCGATACCCATCCGGAAGCCGGGAAGTAAATCTCCTCATGCCCGGCGGCGCTGCGCCTGCGCGGGCCTGCGAGGTATGAGCCTGTGAGAGGCCCCTGTAGGCCGGGCAAGGCGACAGCCGCCACCCGGCGAAATTACAGGAACCGTGCCTGATATCTTGCCCGGCGGGCGCTGCGCCTGCGCGGGCCTGCGAGGTATGAGCCTGTGGGAGGACCCTGTAGGCCGGGTAAGGCGACAGCCGCCACCCGGCATAAAGCCTGGAGCCAGGTACGATAAATACCCGGATTTGGCGCGAAGGCCTCGTCCGGGCTACCGGTAAGGATGAATGGTAAACGCCGCCAGCGCTCAGCGCCGGGAGCGTACCACCTGGTAACGCCGGGTGAAATACTCCACCGGCGCGCTCCAGACGTGAACCAGGCGGGTGAAGGGGAAGATCAGAAAGATGGTCATTCCGAGCACCAGGTGGACGCGGTAAATCCATGCGACACCGTCCAGATGCGCCGAGGCGCCGCCGTGGAAGGTGACCACCGCCTGCGCCCAGTCCACCAGCTTGAGCATTTCGCTGCCGTCCGGATGCTGGGCGGAGAAGGGGATGGTTGTCAGCCCCAGCGCGCACTGAATCAGCAGAATGCACAGGATCAAAATATCCGCGGTCGTGGAGGTGGCGCGAATTCGCGGGTTGGTCAGGCGGCGCATCAGCAGGCCGATACCGCCTACCAGGGTCAGCACGCCGCAGATGCCGCCAAGGATCATGGCCATCAGCTGCTTCTGGGACATCGGCAGGAACCACGAGTAGACCCAGTGTGGGGTCAGCATGCCAAAGAGATGGCCAAAGAAGATGCCGAGAATGCCGATATGAAATAAGTTCGACCATAGCACCATCCCGCGCTTATCCAGCATCTGGCTGGATGAGGCGCGCCAGGTATACTGCCCGTAATCGTAGCGCAGCCAGCTGCCCACCAGAAAGACGGTGCCGCACAGGTAAGGGTAGATATCGTAAAAGAAGACGTTCAGATACTGGATCATTTCGGGCCTCCGGCGCGGATGTCAACGTACTGCGGCGCCACATCCTGACTAAAGCGTCGTTGATAAGCTTGCATCGACGAGCTATCGCAAGCGGTCGCATTATCTTCGATAAACTTCACCTGCTCTTCTTCCCACACGGCGTCCAGCGCCTGACGGGTATCGTCGCGCTTTTCTCCTGCCACCTGTTTTGTGACACTGTCACTGGTGAGCGGGCTTTTAGCCAGCGCCAGCAGGGCGTCAAACAGCTGGTAGTACGGGCAGGCTCGCTGCTTAAGACGGCCGCCGATCAGCGCCAGAATCGGCGCGATATTCTGCAGCCCCTCCCGAGCCTCCGCGGGAGGTAGAATACTGAGATACTCCAGATACAGCGGCAGATGGTCGGGCAGCTCGCGACAATCGATCTGCAGACCCGCCTGCTGATACTGATTCATCAGGTCGACCATCGCCTGGCCGCGGTCGCGGGATTCGGCATGCACATGTTCAAACAGCAGCAGCGAGGTGGCGCGCCCGCGCTCGAACACCTCGCACCATTCGGCCTGGCGATCCAACAGCGGAGCCGTCAGCAGCTCACCGACAAACGGCGTCAGGGAAGGGACATCGGCCCTGACCAGCGCCAGGGCGTCGTCGCGGTTCTCCCACAGTAACTCGTCGGGGTACTCCAGCAGCAGACCGATCACTTTCAGGATCCGCATCACTCGCCCTCCCCATGCTTACGCACGCCGCTGACGTCGATGGCGTCGATCCGCCGGCTGTTAAACAGGTTGAATTTCGTATCTGACCCGTGGCAGCCATCGCCGAAGGTAAAGCCGCAGCCGTTACGTTCCGGAAAGGCATCCTCCGCCAGTTCGCGATGGCTGGTGGGGATCACGAAGCGGTCTTCGTAGTTGGCGATCGCCAGATAGCGATACATCTCTTCGACCTGCTCAACGCTGAGGCCCACCTCTTCAATGGCCCGGGTATCGGTGACGCCCTCGACGGTTTGCGAGCGCTTGTAGTGGCGCATCGCCATCATCCGTTTCAGCGCGCGCAAGACCGGTCCGGTATCGCCGGCGCTCAGCAGATTCGCCAGGTATTGCACCGGGATGCGCAGACTCTCAACCGCCGGCAGGATGTTGCCGTTGCTCGGTAAGCCGCCGGCGTCGGCAACCGACTGGATCGGCGACAGGGGCGGCACGTACCAGACCATCGGCAGGGTGCGATACTCCGGATGCAGCGGCAGGGCCAGCTTCCAGTCCATCGCCAGCTTATAGACCGGCGACTTCTGCGCCGCCTCAATGACGTTGTGCGGGATCCCTTGCTTTAGCGCTTCCTCGATGACCGCCGGATCGTTTGGATTAAGGAACACCTCGCACTGGCGCTCATAGAGGTCGGTTTCATGTTCGGTACTGGCCGCCTCTTCAATGCGGTCGGCGTCATACAGCAGTACGCCAAGATAGCGGATGCGCCCGACGCAGGTTTCTGAGCAGACCGTTGGCTGCCCGGACTCAATGCGCGGATAGCAGAAGATGCATTTTTCCGACTTACCGCTCTTCCAGTTAAAGTAGATTTTTTTGTACGGGCAGCCGCTGATGCACATCCGCCAGCCGCGGCATTTATCCTGATCGATCAGTACGATGCCATCTTCCTCACGCTTGTAGATGGCGCCGCTCGGGCAGGTGGCCACGCAGCTCGGGTTGAGGCAGTGCTCGCACAGGCGCGGGAGATACATCATGAAGGTATTTTCGAACTGACCGTACATCTCTTTTTGCATGGCTTCGAAGTTACGGTCGCGGGCGCGTTTCTCGAATTCGCCGCCGAGCAGCTCCTCCCAGTTCGGGCCCCAGTTAATCTTATCCATACGCTCGCCGCTGATCAGCGAGCGCGGGCGGGCGGTCGGCAGATATTTGCCCTCCGGCGCGTTGTGCAGGTGCTGGTAGTCGTAGGTAAAGGGTTCGTAGTAATCGTCGATCGCCGGCAGCACCGGGTTGGCGAAAATCTTCGATAACACGCTGACCCGATTGCCGAGGCGGGGCGTCAGTTTACCGCTAATGCCGCGGATCCAGCCGCCTTGCCACTGATCCTGGTCCTCCCAGTTTTTGGGGTAGCCAATGCCCGGTTTGGTCTCCACGTTATTGAACCACGCGTACTCCATGCCTTCGCGGCTGCTCCAGACGTTTTTACAGGTGACCGAGCAGGTGTGACAGCCGATGCATTTGTCCAGATTCAGCACCATTCCAACCTGAGAACGGATTTTCATTTTTTCGCCTCCTGTACCTGATCGCGACCTTCGTCATCCAGCCAGGCAATCTTCTTCATTTTGCGGATCATGATGAACTCGTCGCGGTTCGATCCGACGGTGCCGTAATAGTTAAAGCCATAGGCCAGCTGGGCGTAGCCGCCAATCATGTGCGTTGGCTTCGGACAGACGCGGGTTACCGAGTTATGAATGCCGCCGCGACGACCAGTCACTTCCGAACCCGGGATATTCATAATCCGTTCCTGAGCGTGGTACATCATGGTCATCCCCGGCGGCACCCGCTGGCTCACCACCGCCCGCGCGGTGAGAGCCCCGTTGGCGTTGAACGCTTCAATCCAGTCGTTATCTTCAATGCCCAGCTCTTTCGCGTCGGTTTCGCTAAGCCAGACGATCGGCCCGCCGCGCGACAGCGTCAGCATCAGCAGGTTTTCGCTATAGGTGGAGTGGATCCCCCACTTCTGGTGCGGCGTCAGGAAATTCAGCGCTTTTTCCGGAAAGCCGTTTGGCGGTACGGCCTTCATCTGGCTGACGCTGCGGGTATCAATGGGCGGGCGATAGGCTACCAGGCTTTCGCCGAAGGCGCGCATCCACGGATGGTCCTGATACAACTGCTGGCGGCCGGAGAGGGTGCGCCATGGGATCAGCTCATGCACGTTGGTATAACCGGCATTGTAGGAGACGTGCTCGCTTTCCAGTCCCGACCACGTCGGGCTGGAGATAATTTTGCGCGGCTGCGCCTGAATATCGCGAAAGCGGATCTTCTCATCCTCTTTATTGAGCGCCAGATGGGTATGATCGCGGCCGGTAAACTCTCCCAGCGCCTGCCAGGCTTTCACCGCCACCTGGCCGTTGGTTTCCGGGGCGAGGCTAAGAATAACTTCGGAGGCGTCAATGGCGCTGTCGATCCGCGGCCGGCCTTTGGCCGGACCGTCGGGCTTGACGTAGTTAAGCTTGCCGAGGAAATCGACTTCGCTTTGCGTATTCCACGCAATGCCTTTCCCGCCGTTGCCAAGCTTATCGAGCAGCGGGCCGAGAGAGGTGAAGCGTTCCCAGGTGGCAGGATAGTCGCGTTCCACCAGGGCAATCGACGGTGCGGTTTTCCCGGGGATCAGATCGCATTCGCCCTTGCGCCAGTCAAGCACCTCGAACGGCTGCGACAGTTCGCCGGGGGAATCATGCTGCAGCGGGACCAGCACCACATCGGTCTCTTTGCCAAGATGGCCGACGCAGACCTGCGAGAAGGATTTAGCGATATCCTTGTAGATCTCCCAGTCGCTTTTCGCCTCCCAGGCCGGGTCGACGGCGGCGGAGAGCGGGTGGATAAACGGGTGCATATCCGAGGTGTTCATATCGTCTTTTTCATACCAGGTGGCGGTCGGCAGGACAATATCGGAGAAGAGACAGGTACTGGACATGCGGAAATCGAGGGTCACCAGGAGATCGAGTTTGCCCTCAATCGCTGCGGTCTGCCACTCGACTTCCTCAGGTTTTACCTCATCGCTGGCGCCCAGTTCATCACCCTGAATACCGCTGTCGGTCCCGAGCAGGTATTTCAACATGTACTCATGCCCCTTACCGGACGATCCCAGCAGGTTTGAGCGCCAGATAAACAGGTTGCGCGGATGGTTTTTGCCGCTATCCGGCTGCTCGGCGGCAAAGCGAATATCGCCTGATTTTAACGACTGGACGGTGAACTCCGCGGGGGAGAGCCCGGCGGCCTCGGCCTGCTGCTTAATGGTCAGCGGGTTGATGTTGAGCTGGGGCGCAGAAGGTAACCAGCCCATCCGTTCCGCACGGACGTTGAAGTCGATAAGGCTGCCGCTAAATTTGCTGGCGTCGGCCAGCGGCGACAGCAGCTCCTGCGCGGTCAGTTTTTCGTAGCGCCACTGGCTGGCGTGGTTGTAGAAATAAGAGGTACTGTTCATCTGCCGCGGCGGACGACTCCAGTCCAGGGCGAACGCCAGCGGCAGCCAGCCGGTCTGCGGGCGCAGTTTCTCCTGACCGACATAGTGCGACCAGCCGCCGCCGCTCTGGCCGACGCAGCCGCAAAATACCAGCAGATTAATCATCCCGCGGTAGTTCATATCCATGTGGTACCAGTGGTTCACCCCGGCGCCGAGGATAATCATTGAGCGGCCGTGGGTCTTATGCGCCGTATCGGCAAACTCGCGGGCGATTTGTTCGATATGTTGACGCGGTACGCCGGTGATCTGCTCCGCCCATGCCGGGGTATAGGCTTTGACCTCGGCGAAATCCTTCGCCGCATTGACATCATCAAGCCCGCGATCCAGACCGTAGTTGGCCAGAATCAGGTCATAGACGCTGACCACCAGGCCGCTTTCGCCACTGGCCAGCGTCAGCTGTTTAGCCGGTAGCGGGTGAAGGGTCACCGGTGACTGCGATACGCTGCGAAAATGTGGGTTTTCGTTGCCGCCAAAGTAGGGGAAGCCCACCGACACCACGCTGTCGCGAATATCCAGCAGCGACAGCTTAAGCTCGACATCTTTGCCGTCTGCCCGTTGTTCGAGATTCCATTTGCCTTTTTCGCCCCAGCGAAAGCCGATGGAGCCGTTCGGCGCCACCAGTTCGCCGTCGCTGTTATAGGCCACGGTTTTCCATTCCGGGTTATTACTTTCCCCGAGACCGTCAAGCAGGTCGGAAGCACGCAGCATACGGCCCGGCGTATAGCTGCCGTCGTCGCGCGGCTCGAGTATCACCAGCATCGGCATGTCGGTGTAGGTCCGGCAGTAGTTGAGAAAGTAATCGCTCGGGTTATCGAGGTGGAAGGCTTTGAGGATCACATGGCCCATGGCCATCGCCAGCGCGCTGTCGGTGCCTTGCTTCGGCGCCAGCCACTGGTCGCAGAGCTTAGCGACTTCCGAATAGTCCGGCGTGATGGCGATAGTTTTGGTGCCCTTGTAGCGCACTTCGGTAAAGAAGTGGGCGTCCGGGGTTCGGGTCTGCGGCACGTTGGAGCCCCAGGCAATAATGTAGCTGGAGTTGTACCAGTCGGCGGATTCCGGCACGTCGGTCTGTTCGCCCCAGGTCATCGGCGAGGCGGGGGGCAGATCGCAGTACCAGTCATAAAAGCTCAGGCAGGTGCCGCCAATCAACGATAAATAGCGAGTGCCCGCGGCGTAGGAGACCATTGACATCGCCGGGATCGGCGAGAAGCCGGCGACGCGGTCCGGGCCATAATGTTTGATGGTCCAGACGTTGGCGGCGGCGATGAGCTGGTTCAGCTCTTTCCAGCTGGAGCGGACAAAACCGCCTTTGCCGCGCGCCGCTTTATAGCTGCGGGTTTTTGCCGGATCCTGCATGATGCTATCCCATGCCAGCACCGGGTCGGGATGCTGCGCCAGGGCTTCGCGCCACAGCTCAATCAGTCGTTTACGCGCCAGCGGGTACTTCAGGCGGTTGGCGCTGTAGAGATACCAGGAGTAGCTGGCGCCGCGCGGGCAGCCGCGCGGTTCGTGATTTGGCAGATCCGGCCGGGTGCGCGGATAATCGGTCTGCTGGGTTTCCCAGGTAACGAGACCGTTTTTGACGTAAATTTTCCAGCTGCAGGAGCCGGTGCAGTTCACACCGTGCGTGGAGCGGACAATTTTGTCGAACTGCCAGCGTTGACGGTAGCTATCTTCCCAGTCACGGTTGTTGTTGTAGACCTGGCCGTGGCCGTTGGCAAAGGTCTCGCCCTTCTGCTTAAAGTAGCGAAAGCGATCCAGAAGTTTACTCATGACATTTCTCCTGCTCCGATGATGTCCGGCATCGTGCCACCCGGCCGGATGAGCGAACGAACTCGTAAGGCCGGATAAGGCGTAAGCCGCTATCCGGCAGATAAATCGTTATGGTTAAGCGGATTTACGGCGGCCGTAGACCAGCCAAGTCACCAGCACGCAAACCACATAGAAGACAAAAAAGACTTTCATCGCGCCAACCGGTGAGCCGGTCATCGCCAGCGAGGTGCCGAAGGCTTTCGGAATAAAGAAGCCGCCGATGGCGCCGATCGCCGAGATAAAGCCCAGCGCGGCAGCGGTATCGGTCACCGCCTCGTGCTGCGCTTCTTCATCGCTGCCGCCGCGCTGTTTTACGCTGTCGATGGTGAGCTGGCGGAAGATGACGGCGATCATCTGGAAGGTGGAGCCGCTTCCCAGACCGGCGGTTAAAAAGAGCCCCATAAACACCACGTAGAAAGCGAGAAAGCTGCCGGAGCCGCTGCCTGGCAGGGTCAGAAACAGCAGGCCGGTAAACAGCGCCATCAGGACGAAGTTAACCAGCGTCACCCGCACGCCGCCGAGACGGTCGGAGATGATCCCGCCGAACGAGCGCGCCAGCGCGCCGATGAACGGTCCAAAGAAGGCGAGCTTGAGGATATCGACCGCGGGAAACTGGGTTTTCGCCAGCATGGCAAAGCCGGCGGAAAAGCCGATGAACGAGCCAAACGTCGCCAGATAGAGCAGGCTTAACAGCCACATATGCGGTCGCTTGAGCACGGGAAGCTGATCGCGAATCGAGGCCTTTGAACCGGCGATATCGTTCATGCCGAACCATGCCGCGACGGTGGCGAGCAGCAGCAGCGGTACCCAGACGAGCGCCGCATTACTCAGGGTGATTGTCGAACCATCGGGCTGGGTGACGCCATGGACGCCGAGAAAGGTGAAGAGCGGCAGGAAGATGACCGCCGGGGCGACCATCTGCATCACGCTTACGCCCAGATTGCCAAGGCCGCCGTTGACTCCCAGCGCGCTGCCCTGTTTCGCTTTGGGGAAAAAGAAACTGATATTTCCCATGCTGGAAGCAAAATTCGCTCCGGCAAAACCGCACAACAGCGCAATAATAATAAATACCCAGAACGGAGTAGTAATATTCTGGATTGCCACCCCTAACCAAATACAAGGCACGATCAGGATAACGGTACTTAATACGGTCCAGTAGCGCCCGCCAAAAAGGGGTACCATAAAGGAGTAGGGGACCCGTAATATCGCGCCGGAAAGTGAAGGCAGGGCGGTTAATAAAAAAAGCTGGTCGGTGGTGAAATGAAAACCGACCTTATTGAGATTCACCGCTACGGCGCTGAATAACATCCATACGCAGAAAGCAAGCAGCAAACAGGCCACTGATATCCATAGATTTCTTCGCGCAATGGCTTGGCCTTTATTTTCCCAGAACGCCTTGTTTTCAGGCCGCCAGTTGTTCAAAAGGTAATGATTATCTTTATCATTCTGCACCGACATATTGCCCTCTACTTGCCCGGAAAGGAGTAAATAAATAAGGTCAACAGCTGAATACAAGGGGATAGTGAATAACGCTTAATTTGCGTTATCTATGAAGCGTAGATAAAAAAAACGTGCTGACAGAGAGCACGTGGTAAGCGTAGCGGAATTAATTGTTACTAAATGTAAATATGCCTAAAACAACTCCAGCGTAATCATCTTATTTACATAGCGGCTAAACGCCGCCTCATCCAGGGCCTGCGCGTCCAGCGCATAAATCCCGTCGAGGCCGCACACCAGGGCGATAAAGCGCCAGGCGATATCCGCCGCAGGCTCAGCCGACCGAAATTCGCCGCTGGCGAGGCCCTGCTCGATGATGGCGACGGTCTCGGCATGCCACATATTCATGGTCAGCAGGTAGGCCGCTTTGATGTCCGGATCGCTGTCGGCCAGCACCTGGCCTTCGCGCCACAGGCGGATATAGGGTTCCAGTCGGCCATCCTCGCTGCCGATCATCGAGAACAAGCGCTCGCGCCAGCTGGCGTCCTCAGCCACCAGCGGCATGTCGAGCATCTCGCGGATCAGGCGGATGAAAACCTGCGCTTTCAGCTCGCCGATGGAGGTGAAGTGGTGGTGCAGCTGCCCGGCGGCCACCTGGGCTTCGCGGGCGATCTGCCGCACGGTCATGGCGGCAAAGCCGCCGCGCAGCGCCAGGCGCATGGCGGCCTGCATAATCCCTTCCCGTCGCGCATCACGTTGTAAATAGTGCATAGAACCCCGCTGTCATCTGGCTTTGGCCGAGTGTAACAAAAAGTTGGACATGTGTTCAACAATCCGGCAGGATCGCCATCCTGGACGTGTGTCCAATATTCAATATTGATTGAGGTACAAGCTATGTCACGGCAATGGATGACGCTGATGGCGATTTTGCTGGTTTATATTCCGGTGGCGATTGACGCTACGGTGTTACATGTGGCCGCGCCGACCCTCAGCGTGGCGCTGGGTAGCAGCGGCAATGAGCTGTTGTGGATCATTGATATCTACTCATTAGTGATGGCCGGGATGGTGCTGCCGATGGGCGCCCTTGGCGATAAGATCGGCTTTAAGCGCCTGCTGCTGCTCGGCAGCGCCATTTTTGGCATCGCCTCGCTGTGCGCCGCGCTGTCGCCGACGGCCATGACGCTGATTGCCTCACGCGCTTTGCTGGCGGTGGGGGCGGCGATGATCGTCCCGGCGACGCTGGCCGGGATCCGCAGCACCTTTGCCGAGGCCAGCCAGCGCAATATGGCGCTGGGGCTATGGGCAGCGGTCGGCTCCGGCGGCGCGGCCTTCGGCCCGCTGGTGGGAGGTATCCTGCTGGAGCATTTCTACTGGGGGTCGGTGTTCCTGATCAATGTGCCGATCGTGCTGGTGGTTATCGCGATTAACGCGAAAGTGGTGCCGCGCCAGCCCGCGCGCCGCGAACAGCCGCTCAATCTACTGCAGGCGCTCGTTTTGATTGCCGCGATCCTGATGCTGGTGTTTAGCGCGAAATCGGCGCTGAAGGGCCAGCTGGCGCTGTGGCTCACCGCGCTGGTGGCGCTCGGCGGGGCGGCGATGTTAACCTGGTTTATCCGCAAGCAGCTGTCGGCGGCCCGCCCGATGGTGGATATGCGCCTGTTCACCCATCGCATAATCTTAAGCGGGGTGATGATGGCGATGACGGCCCTGATTACCCTGGTCGGTTTTGAGCTACTGATGGCCCAGGAGCTGCAGTTTGTGCACCAGAAAACGCCGTTCGAGGCGGGGATATTTATGCTGCCGGTAATGGTGGCCAGCGGCTTCAGCGGCCCGATTGCCGGCCTGCTGGTGTCGCGGCTTGGGCTGCGCGAGGTGGCGACCGGCGGGATGCTGCTCAGCGCCTTCAGCTTTCTCGGCCTGGCGTTGACCGATTTCAGTACCCAGCAGTGGCTGGCCTGGGGGCTGATGACGCTGCTGGGCTTTAGCGTGGCCAGCGCGCTGCTGGCCTCCAGTTCCGCGATTATGGCGGCAGCGCCGAAGGAGAAAGCGGCGGCCGCGGGGGCGATTGAAACCATGGCCTATGAGCTGGGCGCCGGTCTCGGCATAGCGCTGTTCGGCCTGATCCTGACCCGCAGCTACAGCGCCTCTATTGCGCTGCCGTCTGGCCTGAGTGGCGCCATGGCGCAGCAGGCGACGTCATCGATTGGCGAGGCGGTGAGTCTGTCCCAGGCGCTGCCCGCCGGGGTGGCGCAGGCGCTGATGGCGGCGGCGAAGACGGCTTTTATTCAGGCTCATAGCCTGGTGCTGGCGACGGCGGGTGTATTGCTTCTGCTGCTGGCCGCCGGGATCTGGCGCAGCCTCGCCACCGTGGCGAAACCGCAGTCGGCGCTATAGCTGCAGCGAAAGATCCATCGCCGCGCGCCGTAGCGGGGCGAGAGCCTTCTCTTTTAACGCCGCGGCGCTGACCGTCGCGGCAGGTACCCCGACATTCAGGGCGGCCACCACCTGACCGTGACGCGACAGCACGGGTACCGCCAGCGAGCACAAGCCTACCTCGATCTGCCGGTCGGCGAGGGCATAGCCCTGCATGCGCACCCGAGCGATCTCTGCACGTAAACCGGACAAATCGCACAGGGTATGCGGAGTGTAGCGAATAAGCGTAACTCGTGACAACGTCACTTCCAGCTGTTCCTCCGGCAGCGCGCTCAGCAACACCCGCCCCATCGACGTGGCCCACGCCGGCAGGCGACTGCCGCGCCCCAGATCGATGCTCAGTAAATTATTGACCGCCGCGCGGGCAATATAGAGCACGTTATCCCCGTCGAGCGTGGCCGCCGAACAGGATTCGCCGAGCGCTTTGCCAAGATTATCCAGCGCCGTCTGCGCCACCTTGGCCAGCGGCGTGCCTGCCAGATAGGCGTGGCCGACGGCCAGCACCCGAGGGAGCAGTTCATAGCTACGGCCATCCGGACTGTGCACCATGCCCAGCGCGGCGAGGGTATACAAACAGCGGCGTACCGCCGCGCGCGAGATTTGCGTTTTCTGGCTGAGCTGGGAAATGGTCAGCCGCTGGCGCTGGGGGGTGAAGGCGTTAAGGACCTCCAGCCCGCGGGCCAGAGACAGCATAAAGTTAGGGTCGTGCTCGGCCTGCCTGGCGCTCAGCGTATTGGGGATATTGTCGCTCATCGCATCCTTCTCCGTTGCAGCGTAAAGCTCACGGCAGATCACTATACCTTGCGCAAAATGGGGCGCGCTGAATTGTGCCGGTTTTACCACCACGATCACATTAATAACCGTCTTTTAACAAACGCGTCGATAATCGCACAACATTTCGATTATCGCCGTTGACCATCCGCCAGGCTGAACCCTATTGTCAATGGCACAGACCCCCGTTATGGATGTGGGTACAAAAAGTTATATATCTCATCAGGAACAGAAAATGACTGCCACCGTAGAGCAAATCGAGAGCTGGATTGTGGATGTCCCGACCATCCGGCCGCATAAATTGTCGATGACCACCATGGGCTGCCAGTCGCTGGTGATCGTGCGC
The DNA here is from genome assembly GCF_001808265.1 of Klebsiella sp. HMSC16A12. Taxonomy (NCBI): domain Bacteria; kingdom Pseudomonadati; phylum Pseudomonadota; class Gammaproteobacteria; order Enterobacterales; family Enterobacteriaceae; genus Klebsiella; species Klebsiella sp. HMSC16A12. Next base: position 153,614 of record NZ_KV792636.1, on the reverse strand, counting down.
CTTACCCGTTCCGACGGCATCTGCGGCATCGGCGAAGCCACCACCATCGGCGGCTTGAGCTATGGCGTTGAGAGCCCCGAGGCCATCTCGTCGGCGATCACCCATTATCTGACGCCGCTGTTGAAAGGGCAGCCGGCCGATAACCTGAATGCGCTGACCGCCCGCATGAACGGCGCCATTAAAGGCAACACCTTTGCGAAGTCCGCCATCGAAACCGCGCTGCTCGACGCTCAGGGCAAAGCCTTAGGTCTGCCGGTATCAGCCCTGCTCGGCGGCGCGTTGCAAACGGCGTTGCCGGTGCTGTGGACCTTAGCCAGCGGCGATACCGCGAAAGATATCGCTGAAGGAGAAAAACTGTTGGCCGAAGGCCGCCACCGGGCGTTCAAACTGAAGATCGGCGCGCGTGAACTCGCCACCGACCTGCGTCATACCCGCGCCATCGTTGAAGCGTTAGGCGACCGCGCCAGCATCCGTGTCGACGTCAACCAGGCCTGGGACGCCGCCACCGGCGCGAAAGGCTGCCGCGAACTGGCGGCGATGGGCGTCGATCTTATCGAACAGCCGGTCAGCGCCCACGATAATGCCGCCCTGGTGCGGTTAAGCCAGCAAATTGAAACCGCGATCCTCGCGGATGAAGCGGTCGCGACCGCTTACGATGGTTATCAGCTGGCGCAGCAGGGCTTTACCGGCGCTTACGCGCTGAAAATTGCCAAAGCCGGGGGGCCGAACAGCGTGCTGGCGCTGGCCCGCGTCGCGCAGGCGGCAGGGATTGGCCTGTACGGCGGCACCATGCTGGAAGGCACCGTAGGGACCGTGGCTTCTCTGCACGCCTGGTCGACGCTGCCGCTGCAGTGGGGTACCGAGATGTTCGGCCCGCTGTTGCTGAAAGACGATATTGTCAGCGTGCCGCTCACCTTTGCCGACGGTCAGGTGGCGCTGCCGCAAACGCCGGGACTTGGCGTCGAGCTGGATGAAGACAAACTGCATTTTTATACCCGCCAGCCGTAGCGGGGAACAGGAGAAAAAAATGTTATTTAAAGTGGAGATGACCGTCAATATTCCGCCTGGCTTTCCCGCCAACGAGGCGGAGGAAATAAAACAACGCGAAAAAGCCTATTCGCAACAATTACAGCGGGAAGGCAAATGGCGACATATCTGGCGCGTTGCCGGCCTTTATGCCAACGTCAGTATTTTCGATGTTCAAGATGCCGAAGAATTGCATCAAATATTAATGGGATTGCCGCTATATCCCTTTATGGCGATAAAAGTGGAAGCCCTCTGTCGTCATCCGTCATCAATTCGCGATGACGATCGCTAATAATAATATCTGACCTCACGCCGGTATTACCGGCGTATACCCTGCAAAATATAAGAGAGAACCAGTATGAGTAATGTATTCGTACAACAACCAGCTATTCAAAAATTATTACGCGATAGTGCCGGATTAGATGTTGCCGGCGGCGATGAACGTTTTAAGGCGATTATTCATCGTCTGCTGGAAAATATCTGCACGCTCATCGACGACTATAACGTTACGGAAGAAGAGTTCTGGCACGCGGTAAACTATTTGCACGAGCTGGGCGGGCGTCAGGAGGCGGCGCTGCTGGCGGCGGGTCTGGGACTGGAGCATTTCCTCGATCTGCGCCAGGACGCCATCGACGCGGCAGCGCATCGGGAAACCGGCACCCCGCGCACCATCGAAGGGCCGCTGTACGTGGCTAATGCGCCGCTGGCCGAGGGTCACGCCCGCATGGATGACGGCGCCGACGCCGGAGAAGTGATGTGGCTGCACGGTGAAGTCAAAGACACCGAAGGCCGGCCAGTGGCCAACGCTATTGTTGATATCTGGCACGCCAACACCCTCGGAAATTATTCCTTCTTCGACCCAGGCCAGAGTGAGTACAACCTGCGCCGGCGGATCCGCACCGGCGCCGATGGCCGCTACAGCGTGCGCAGCATCATGCCCTCCGGCTACGGCTGCCCGCCGGATGGCCCAACCCAGAAACTGCTGGACAGACTGGGTCGCCACGGCAACCGTCCGGCGCACATTCACTTTTTCGTCTCCGCGCCGGGTCATAAACATCTGACCAGCCAGATTAACCTCAATGGCGATAAATACCTGTGGGACGATTTTGCCTTTGCCACCCGCGACGGCCTGATTGCCGATCCGGTAAAAGTGACCGACCGCGAGATCATCGCGCAGCGCAATCTTGAGGGAGAGCACACCGAGGTTTGTTTTGATTTCACCCTGTGTAAAGCGCTGAGCGCCGACGAAGAGCAGCGCGGGATCCGCGTGCGCGCCAAAGAGTAAGCGGCATTATCGGCCCCGGGCACGCTACTGCCCGGGCCAGATATTGCACTCGAAAACGAAGAATTCACCCTGTTTCTTTCATCCTGAATCCTGCAGGAGGGACCGACTCATGCAAAAAACGCTCTCGACGCTCAAAGACAAAATCAATAATGCCTTAGTTGTCGACCGTGAAAATCATATTTACCGTTGCCACCGCTCTATATTTACCGACCAGCAGTTATTTGATTTTGAAATGAAACATATCTTCGAAGGAAATTGGGTTTTTCTTGCCCATGAAAGCCAGATTGCCGAGCCGGGAGATTATTATACCCTGACGCTTGGACGGCAGCCGGTTATTATTACCCGCGATAAAAAGAATGAGCTGCACGCGCTAATTAACAGCTGCGCCCACCGCGGCGCCATGTTATGTCGACGCAAAACCGGGAATAAAAATTCGTTTACCTGTCCGTTTCACGGCTGGACCTTCAGCAATAATGGCAAATTATTAAAGGCCAAAGATGAGAGCACTGGCGGCTATCCGCCGAGCTTTAAACAAGACGGCTCCCACGACCTGCAAAAATTGCCGCGTTTTCAGTCCTATCGCGGTTTCTTATTCGGTAGCCTCAAGGCCGACGTGCAGCCGCTGGAGGCCTATCTCGGGGAAACCTGCAAGATTATCGACCTGATCGTCGACCAGGCGCCGGAGGGGCTCGAGGTACTTAAGGGTTCGTCGAGCTATGTATATGAGGGCAACTGGAAACTGGGCGCGGAAAACGGCGCCGATGGCTATCACGTCAGCGTGGTCCACTGGAACTACGCCTCAACCATGTCACGCCGCAACTATGAAGCGGAAGGGACGCACACGGTGGATGCCAACGGTTGGTCAAAAAGCCTCGGCGGCGGCTATGGATTTGATAACGGCCATATGCTGTTGTGGACCCGGGCGCTCAACCCGGAAGTGCGCCCGGTCTATGCCCACCGCGAACGGCTGCAGGCGGAATTTGGCGAACGCCGTGCCGACCAGATGGTCAACGAAACCCGCAACCTGTGCCTGTACCCCAATGTCTACCTGATGGATCAGTTCTCGACGCAAATCCGCGTAATCCGCCCCATTGCGGTGGATAAAACCGAAGTCACCATCTGGTGCTTTGCGCCGAAAGGGGAATCCGACCAGGCCAGAGCGCTGCGTATCCGCCAGTACGAGGATTTCTTTAACGTCAGTGGGATGGGGACGCCGGACGACCTCGAAGAGTTCAGCGCCTGTCAGCGCGGCTATCTCGGCGAAAATCTGCCATGGAGCGACCTCAGCCGCGGCGCGCTGCGCTGGGTCGATGGCGCGGATGAGCATGCGCAACATGCCGGCTTTTCGCCGCGGTTAAGCGGGGGGAAATCGGAGGACGAAGCGCTGTACATCGCCCATCACCACCACTGGCAGACGCTGATGCTGGCGGCCATTGAACAGGAACAACAGCGTTACGACCAGTCCATTACCCAGCGCGTGGAGGTGGCCTGATGCTTAACCTCGAACAGGTTCGCCAGTTTCTCTACTACGAAGCCCGTCTGCTGGACGATCGTCAGTGGGACGAATGGCTCAGCTGCTACAGCCCGCAGGTGGTCTACTGGATGCCGGCGTGGGGCGACGATGACCAGCTGACCCGCGACCCGCAAAAAGAGATTTCGCTTATCTACTACCCCAACCGCGAAGGGCTGGAGGATCGCGTTTACCGCATTAAAACCGAGCGCTCCGGGGCCAGCACGCCAGAGCCGCGGACCACCCATATCATCAGCAACGTTGAGCTGATGGGCGAAAGCGACGAGGGTCTGGAGGTGCGTTACAGCTGGGTCACCTGGAGCCATCGCTATCAGCACACTGATGCCTATTTTGGCTCTACCTGCTGCACGCTAATCGAACAGGACGGCAGACCGCAGATCGTCCGCAAAACCGTGCGCCTGAATAACGATTATATCCGTCAGGTGATTGACGTTTACCACATTTAAGAGGCGCTTATGACCTTCAATATTGCTCTTAATTTTGAGGACGGCGTAACCCGTTTTATTCAGTGCAATGCCGGAGAGAAGGTGCTGGATGCCGCCTATCGCCAGAAGGTGAATCTGCCGATGGACTGCTCGGACGGCGTTTGCGGTACCTGCAAATGCCACTGCGCCAGCGGTGAGTACGACCTGGGTGAAGATTATCTCGACGAGGCGTTAAGCGACGACGAAGCGCAGGCCCGCCAGGTGCTGACCTGCCAGATGGTGCCCACCAGCGACTGCGTGATCGATGTGCCGGTGGCCGCTGCCCAGTGCAAAACGGCCCTGGCGACGCTCGGGGCGCAGGTGCGGCAGGTGAATTTACTGTCCGATACCGCCATCGAACTGGTGGTCGCCCTCGATGAGCCGCTGGCCTTCCTGCCGGGGCAGTACGTCAACATTCAGGTGCCGGGTACGCCTCATGTCCGCGCCTACTCATTTAGCTCGCAACCGGGTTCCCTCGAAGGGCGTTTTCTGATCCGTAACGTGCCTGGCGGCATGATGAGCCAGTGGTTAACCCAGCGGGCGCGGCCCGGCGATCGTCTTACCCTCAGCGGCCCGATGGGCAGCTTCTATCTGCGCCACGGCGAACGTCCGCTGCTGATGCTGGCGGGCGGTACCGGCCTGGCGCCGCTGCTCTCCATGCTCCATACCCTGCAGACACAGGGCAGCCAGCGTCCGGTGATGCTGCTGTACGGTGTTACTCGTGACTGCGATCTGGTGAAAACCGACGCGCTGGATACCTTTATTCAACAGCTGACGGGGTATCGTTGGCTACCGGTGGTGGCCGATGAAAACAGCACTTGCCTGCAGCGCGGCTTTGTCACCGACCATCTCGACGACGCGATGCTGAACAACGGCGACGTGGACATCTATCTCTGCGGCCCGCCGCCGATGGTTAACGCGGTTGCCACGGCGTTGCGCGACCGCGGGATCACCCCGGCGGGGTTCTGGTATGAGAAATTTATCGCCAGCCAGAGCGCGGCGGCATAAGGAGACAAAATGCGTTTTACCGATAAAGTCGTCGTCATCACCGGCGCGGCGCAGGGCATTGGCCGCCAGACGGCGGAGCAGGCGGCTGCAGAAGGCGCGGCTCTGCTGCTCATCGATCGCTCGTCATACGTCCATGAGCTGGCGGCGACGCTGGCGCAATCCGGCTGTCTGGTGCTGGCGCTGGAGGCGGATCTGGAAGCGTGGGAAAGTACCGAGCAGGCGTTTGCCGCCGGGGTCGCTCATTTTGGCCGTATCGACGTGGTGATCAACAACGTTGGGGGCACCATCTGGGCGCGCCCCTTTGCCGAATATCAGCCGGAGCAGATTGAGAAAGAGATCCGCCGCTCGCTGTTCCCCACGCTGTGGGGCTGCCGCGCGGCGCTGCCATGGATGCTGAAGCAGGGCAAAGGCAGCATCGTCAACATTTCGTCGGTGGCGACGGCGGGAGTGAATCGGGTGCCGTACTCGGCGGCGAAAGGCGGCGTTAACGCGCTGACCCGGTCGATTGCCATGGAGTACAGCGGCAGCGGTATTCGGATTAACGCCGTGGCCCCGGGCGGGACCGAGGCGCCGCCGCGCCTGACGCCGCGTAACGAAGAGCAGCCGAGCGAGCAGGAAAAGGCGTGGTATCAGCAGGTCGTCGATCAGACGGTGGCGAGCAGTCTGCTGCACCGGTACGGCACGCTGGCGGAACAGGCGAATGCGATCCTGTTTCTCGCCAGCGATGAGGCCAGCTATATCACCGGCGTGACGCTGCCGGTAGCCGGAGGCGATCTCGGCTAACGGCGGGTGGCGTACCAGCAGAGCAGGGAGCCGAGACATACCATCCCGGCCCCCTGCCAGAAGGACCACGACAGGGTCGCACTCAGCAGGATCGCCGCCAGCGCAGAGGAGAGCACCGGCGTGAAGTAGGAGGCCGCCGCCAGTAGGCTGACGTTGCCGTGCAGGATGCCAACGTTCCACGCCGCGTAGGCCAGCCCCAGCGCCACGGAGACCGTCATCAGCTTAATGACTACCGGCCAGCTAAACAGCATCGGCGGCTGGTCGCTGGCGAGAAATTTCAGCCATAGCGTCAGGGCGGTTAACAGGACGAACAGCGTAATGGCGTTTTTACCGCGGGCATATTTGGCCGTCACCGTGCAGTAGGCGGCCCAGATAAACGCCCCGACAAAGGCCAGCAGATAGCTAAGCGGGCTGGAAATGACGTTACTGATAATCTCATCGGGCTGTAGCCCATGCTCACCGCCCAATACCCAGCCAACGCCCAGCAGGGCGAGAATCAGTCCGGGGATCACCAGCCAGCTGCTTTTCTGGCCATTAAAGAGAATGGCGAATAAAATCGTCAGGCTGGGCCACAGGTAATTGACCATTCCCACCTCAATGGCCTGCTGGCGGCTGGCGGCATAGCCCAGCGACAGCGCGAGGCAGATTTCATAGCTGACAAACAGCACGCTGCCGGCCAGCAGATAGCGACGCGGGATCTGGCGCAGGTTGGGAAAGCCGACGGTAAAGATCAGCAGCAGGCCGCTAAGGCTGTAAATCATCGCCGCGCCGCCGACCGCTCCCAGTCCTTCGCTGACGCCGCGAATCAATCCGACCATCGTGCTCCATAAGATAATGGCGGCGAAGCCGATCGTCGTGGCTCTCTTTTTCTCCATGCTTTTCCTGATGGTTACGCAAATGCAGCCGGCATATATATCATCTTTTTATCGGTGAGGGGCGAAATTTTCCGCCGTTGCTAACCCTTAGGGATTAGCGAAAATGGCCAGGGCTGGCGATTAAGGGGGCGAAGGTTTTCCTCCTTGATTTGACGCAAATTTTCCCGGGATTTTGCTGTTAGTTTCCTCCGCGCGATGAATCAACATCCTGCATGGAGGAATGCAATGGACGTCAGCCGCAGAAAGTTCTTTAAGATCTGCGCAGGCGGTATGGCCGGAACTACCGCCGCCGCCCTGGGCTTTGCCCCTAAAATGGCGCAGGCTCAGGCACGCAATTTCAAATTGCTGCGTGCGAAAGAGATCCGCAACACCTGCACTTACTGCTCCGTGGGCTGCGGGCTATTAATGTATAGCCTCGGCGACGGTGCGAAAAACGC
>NZ_KV792636.1:93025-146185 GCF_001808265.1 Klebsiella sp. HMSC16A12 | reverse complement strand
TAGCCTCGGCGACGGTGCGAAAAACGCCAAAGAAGCGATCTACCATATCGAAGGGGACCCGGACCATCCGGTGAGCCGCGGCGCGCTGTGCCCGAAAGGGGCAGGCCTGCTGGACTATGTCCACAGCGAAAACCGTCTGCGTTATCCGCAATACCGCGCCCCGGGCTCGGATAAATGGCAGCGCATCTCCTGGGATGAAGCCTTTAACCGCATCGCCCGACTGATGAAAGCCGACCGCGACGCCAACTTTATTGAAAAGAATGAACAGGGCGTGACGGTTAACCGCTGGCTTTCCACCGGCATGCTGTGCGCCTCGGCGGCAAGCAATGAGACCGGCATGCTAACGCAAAAATTTGTGCGATCGCTGGGTATGCTGGCGGTAGACAACCAGGCGCGCGTCTGACACGGACCAACGGTAGCAAGTCTTGCTCCAACATTTGGTCGCGGTGCGATGACCAACCACTGGGTGGATATCAAAAACGCCAACGTCGTGGTGGTGATGGGCGGTAACGCCGCCGAAGCCCATCCGGTGGGTTTCCGCTGGGCGATGGAGGCGAAAAACAATAACGACGCCACGCTGATCGTCGTCGACCCGCGCTTTACGCGCACCGCGTCGGTGGCCGATATCTATGCGCCGATTCGTTCCGGTACCGACATTACCTTCCTGTCGGGCGTGCTGCTGTACCTGATCGAAAACAATAAGATCAATGCCGAGTACGTTAAGCATTACACCAATGCCAGCCTGCTGGTGCGGGATGATTTTGCCTTCGAAGAGGGGCTGTTCAGCGGCTACGATGCGGAAAAACGCCAGTACGATAAATCGTCCTGGAACTACCAGTTCGATGAAAACGGCTACGCCAAACGCGATGAAACGCTCACCCACCCGCGCTGCGTGTGGAATCTGCTGAAGCAGCACGTTTCCCGTTACACGCCCGAGGTGGTCGAAAACATCTGCGGTACGCCGAAAGCGGACTTCCTTAAAGTGTGCGACGTGCTGGCCTCAACCAGCGCCGCGGACCGCACCACCACGTTCCTGTATGCCCTGGGCTGGACGCAGCACACCGTCGGCGCGCAGAACATCCGCACCATGGCAATGATCCAGCTGCTGCTCGGCAATATGGGGATGGCCGGCGGCGGCGTCAACGCCCTGCGCGGCCACTCAAATATTCAGGGGCTGACCGATTTGGGCCTGCTGTCGACCAGTCTGCCGGGCTATTTGACGCTGCCATCGGACAAACAGACCGATCTGCAAAGCTACCTCAGCGCCAACACGCCGAAGGCGACCCTGCCCGAGCAGGTGAACTACTGGAGCAACTACCCGAAATTCTTCGTTAGCCTGATGAAATCCTTCTACGGCGAGGCGGCGCAAAAAGAGAACGACTGGGGCTTTGAGTGGTTACCGAAGTGGGACCAGGCTTACGACGTTATCAAATACTTCAATATGATGGATAACGGCAACGTCACCGGCTATATCTGCCAGGGCTTTAACCCGGTTGCCTCCTTCCCGGACAAAAACAAAGTGGTTCGCAGCCTCAGCAAGCTGAAATATATGGTGGTTATCGACCCGCTGGTGACCGAAACCTCGACCTTCTGGCAGAACCACGGCGAGTCTAATGATGTCGACCCGTCGGCGATTCAGACCGAAGTCTTCCGTCTGCCGTCGACCTGCTTTGCCGAAGAGGACGGTTCGATCGCCAACTCCGGCCGCTGGCTGCAGTGGCACTGGAAAGGTCAGGATGCCCCAGGTGAAGCGCGCAATGATGGCGAAATCCTTGCCGGGATTTACCATCGCCTGCGCGAACTGTACCGCACCGAAGGCGGGAAGGGCGCGGAACCCCTGCTGAAGATGAGCTGGCGCTACAAGCAGCCGGACCATCCGGAATCGGAAGAGGTGGCAAAAGAGAACAACGGCTACGCGCTGGCGGATCTCTACGATCAAAATGGCACTTTGCTGGCGAAAAAAGGCCAACTGCTCAATAGCTTCGCGCTGCTGCGCGATGACGGCAGCACCGCGTCGTCTTGCTGGATCTATACCGGCAGCTGGACCGAGCAGGGTAACCAGATGGCGAATCGTGATAACGCCGATCCTTCGGGCCTGGGCAATACGCTGGGATGGGCCTGGGCGTGGCCGCTCAATCGTCGGGTGCTGTACAACCGCGCTTCGGCCGATATCAACGGCAAGCCCTGGGATGCGAAGCGGATGCTGATCCAGTGGAACGGCAGCAAGTGGGTCGGGAATGATATTCCGGACTTCAATACCGCGCCGCCAGGGAGCAACACCGGGCCGTTTATCATGCAGCAGGAGGGGCTGGGTCGCCTGTTTGCGCTCGATAAACTGGCGGAAGGGCCGTTCCCGGAGCACTACGAGCCGATGGAAACCCCGCTTGGCACCAACCCGCTGCACCCGAAAGTGGTCTCCAGCCCGGTGGTGCGGTTGTATGAAGAGGACGCCATTCGCTTAGGTAAGAAGGATAAATTCCCGTATGTCGGGACCACCTATCGTCTGACCGAGCATTTCCACACCTGGACCAAGCATGCATTGCTCAATTCCATCGCGCAGCCGGAACAGTTTGTCGAAATCAGCGAAGGGCTGGCGAAAAGCAAAGGTATCGCTAACGGCGATTGGGTGAAAGTCAGCAGCAAGCGCGGCTTCATTCGCGCGGTTGCCGTGGTGACCCGCCGACTGCGCACGCTGAACGTCAACGGCCAGCAGGTGGAGACCGTCGGGATCCCGCTGCACTGGGGTTTTGAAGGCGTGGCCCGCAAAGGCTACATCGCCAACACCCTGACGCCTAACGTTGGCGATTCCAACTCGCAAACGCCGGAATACAAGGCGTTCCTGGTCAACATCGAGAAAGCGTAAGGAGCGATTCAATGGCGATGGAAACCCAAGACATTATTAAACGCTCCGCGACCAACCCGATCACCCCCGCGCCGCGCGCGCGGGACTATAAAGCGGAAGTCGCCAAGCTTATCGATGTCTCCTCCTGCGTGGGCTGTAAAGCCTGCCAGGTGGCCTGTTCCGAGTGGAATGACATCCGCGATGACGTGGGGCACTGCGTCGGGGTGTACGACAACCCGGCGGATCTCAGCGCCAAATCCTGGACGGTAATGCGTTTTAGCGAGACCGAACAGAACGGCAAACTGGAGTGGCTTATCCGCAAGGATGGCTGTATGCACTGCGCAGAGCCGGGCTGCCTGAAGGCCTGCCCATCCGCCGGGGCGATTATTCAGTACGCCAACGGCATCGTCGATTTCCAGCAGGAAAACTGCATCGGCTGCGGCTACTGCATTGCGGGGTGTCCCTTTAACGTCCCGCGCCTCAATAAAGAGGATAACCGGGTCTATAAATGCACCCTGTGCGTGGATCGGGTCAGCGTCGGCCAGGAACCGGCCTGCGTGAAAACCTGTCCTACCGGCGCGATCCACTTCGGTACGAAGAAAGAGATGCTGGAGGTGGCCGAGGAGCGGGTGGCTAAGCTTAAAAAACGCGGTTATGCCAACGCCGGGATTTACAACCCGCCGGGCGTCGGCGGAACCCACGTGATGTACGTCCTGCATCATGCCGACCAGCCGGAGCTGTATCACAAGCTGCCGAAGGAACCGCAGATCGATACCAGTATCAGTCTGTGGAAGGGGGCGCTGAAACCGCTGGCGGCGGCGGGCTTTATCGCCACCTTCGCCGGGCTGATTTACCACTACATCGGTATCGGGCCGAACAAGGAAGTTGACGACGACGAGGAGAAGCATGATGAGTAAATCGAAGATGATTGTGCGCACAACGTTTATCGATCGCGCCTGTCACTGGACGGTGGTTATCTGTTTCTTCCTCGTGGCGCTGTCGGGAATATCGTTCTTCTTTCCGACGCTACAGTGGCTAACGGAAACCTTCGGCACGCCGCAGATGGGGCGTATTCTGCACCCGTTCTTTGGGGTGCTGATTTTTGTCGCGCTGATGTTTATGTTCGTGCGCTTTGTCCACCACAACATCCCTGATAAACAGGATATTCCGTGGCTGAAAGGCATCGTCGAGGTGCTGAAAGGCAACGAGCATAAGGTGGCGCGCGTCGGTAAGTATAACGCCGGGCAGAAGATGATGTTCTGGACCATCATGAGTATGATTTTCGTGCTGCTGGTGACCGGGGTGATTATCTGGCGGCCCTATTTCGCGCCGTATTTCCCGATGCAGGTGATTCGCTATAGCCTGCTGATTCACGCAACATCGGCCATCATTCTGATCCACGCCATCCTTATCCATATGTATATGGCGTTCTGGGTGAAGGGGTCGATTAAGGGAATGATTGAAGGCAAGGTGAGCCGCCGCTGGGCGAAGAAACACCACCCGCGCTGGTATCGCGATGTCGAACGCCTGGAAGCGCAAAAAGAGAGCCGTGAGGGAATGAAGTAAGCCTTTACGGGGGAAACCCGCTCCGAGGATGTCGGAGCGGATTCCCGGCAGTCAGCAGTTCGTGATAAGAGTATCGATTGAATCGATAACGCCCTGGCGCGCATGACTCAGATTGCAGACGAAATCCTGTGGCGGGATCCGTTTATTATTTAAGTTACTGCTCATTGGCGTACAAAGTAAAAAGCTGTCAAATTCTATATTTATCCTTGGTACGACATGCTGATGCCAGCGTGGTAACTGTTGTGGTCGCATTAAAGGAATAATGACTCTCGTGGCCAGGTCTGTATAATAATCATTCTGCACGATCATATAATATGGCAGGGTTTTATTTGTCTGAGCAGAACAATTTCGATAAACATTGAATTGTTCAAGCATCATAGCACCCTGAAAAATTCATCATCAGTAAGAGTGCCTCCTTTTGCAATAAATTCATTCATTGCGGCAATGAATTCCTTGTGCTGTCGCTGTTTATCCGCTTCTCGTAAATCCTTACCTGGCTGTTCTGACGCCTTCTGGACGGGTACGTCAGTGGGTCTTTTACGTAGCGTATTACTTTTCATCATAGGCTCCTTGCGGTTGGTTCTGTGATTATTGACTTTACCCACTAAAAAATAAATACCAGCAGTAAGTTTAATATTTATTTTGCGAGACAGCTTCCAGAGGGAAGTAACAGCCTGAAATATTCATGGTTATAGTAATAAACCTGGCGCTGGCATTAACCAGCGCGACGGGAAATAATCAAAACTTCTCCGGAATAAAGCGGAAAGGAAAATTAGTCTGTTTCATTTTGCCAATTTTGCGCTTCGGCAGCGTCACAGGCTCCACCGGTAAAGCTTCATAGGGGATCTGCGACAGCAGATGGGTGATGATATTCAGACGCACGCGCTTTTTATCCTCCGAGCGGGCGACGAACCACGGCGCCCAGGCGGTATCGGTGGCGGCGAACATGGCGTCGCGGGCAGCGGTATATTCATCCCAGCGGTTGAAAGACTTAATGTCCATCGGCGAGAGCTTCCAGATTTTACGCCCGTCGTCGATGCGATCCCGCAGACGGCGCTCCTGTTCCTGCGGAGAGACCTCCAGCCAGTACTTGAGCAGAATAATGCCCGATTCGACCATGCCGCGCTCCACCATCGGCGCGCCGTCGAGGAACTTCTGCACCTCCTCCGGCGTACAAAAGCCCATCACCCGTTCGACGCCGGCGCGGTTATACCAGCTGCGATCGAAAATCACGATTTCGCCGGCCGCCGGGAGATGCTTGATATAGCGCTGAAAGTAGAGCTGGCTTTTTTCGCGCTCGGTGGGCGAGGGTAAGGCGACGACCCGAAAGATACGCGGGCTGACGCGCTCGGTGATGGCCTTAATGGTGCCGCCTTTCCCGGCGCCGTCCCGGCCTTCAAAGACAATGCACACTTTCAGTCCCTTGTGCACTACCCAGCGCTGCAGTTTCACCAGCTCAACGTGGAGTTTGCGCAGCGCTTTCTCGTACGCTTTGTTGTCGAGCGGCGCGATTTTTGTCGCCGTGTCGACCGGATTACCGCTTTTCTTGTTGCCCATCGCCATGCTCCGTGTTGCCGAGGTATCCCTTTGAAGTGTAATCCTCCCCCGGCGAGGCGGTGGAAAATTATTCGCCGGGTTTTCCCGCCAGGATGACTTCCAGTCCCACCCGCTGCCCCCACGACAGCTCCAGGGTGTTACCGTCCGGGTCGGCAAAGAAAGCGAAATAGCCCACCGGATCGCCCAGCTGCTCCGGCTCCCGGCGTAAAACACCTTCCCGCCGTGCGAGGGCCACTTTCTCATCGATCTCGGCCTGGGTGGCGCAGGCGACGCCGAGGTGGCCGAACGGTCCCAGCGGCGTATCGGCCGGATCGTCACTTTGCACCAGCACCAGGGCGAAAGGCCGGGTGCGGTCGCTGAGCCATGCCACTTTCCGCGCCGAGGGGAGGTCGGGCTCGCGCTGGTGAATGACGGTCATCGCGGTATAGCGGGTATAAAAATCGATGCTGCTGGCCAGACAGCGGATGGTAAAGGCGACATGAGTAAAACCGACATCAACACTTTGCATGGATAATTCTCCCAAGGTGAACGATGTTTTGACTTTACAACCTCAAGTTAACTTGAGATCAATGAGGTGTTTATCTCTTTGAGCTCACTGATTTTGATAGGGGATTGTTTCTACGAAACCACGCCGCCGGTATGCCACGCGGCTGGGGAACATGAACGAATCAGGCTGTTGTATGGAGGAAACTGCCGTCGGGCGTTTTTAGCTGGTGTGTCGGGGCGGGATGGTAAATAATGCCGGCCGGCTCTCAATACCCCTATAAGATGTATGAAAAAAACGATTTTTTCACTGGCGCTGGGCACCTTTGGACTTGGCATGGCGGAGTTTGGCATTATGGGCGTGCTGCCGGATATGGCGCACGATGTCGGAATATCCATACCCGCCGCCGGCAATATGATTGCCTGGTATGCCTTCGGCGTGGTGATCGGCGCGCCGATCATGGCGCTGCTCTCCAGCCGGTTTTCCCTGAAATCGGTGATGCTGTTCCTGGCTGGCCTGTGTATTCTCGGCAATACCCTGTTTACCTTCTCCAGTAGCTACGCCATGCTGGCGCTTGGCCGGCTGGTTTCCGGGTTTCCCCACGGGGCGTTCTTTGGCGTCGGCGCGATTATCCTGTCGAAAATCGCGCCGCCGGGGAAGGTGACCGCCGCGGTGGCGGGGATGATTGGCGGCATGACGATCGCTAACCTGGTGGGCGTCCCGGGCGGCACCTGGCTTGGGCATCACTTCAGCTGGCGCTATACCTTTGCGCTTATCGCGGTATTTAACGTGGCGGTATTTCTGGCGATCTTCTGCTGGGTGCCCACGCTTTATGACCGGGCCAGCACGCGGCTGCGCGAGCAGTTCCGTTTTCTGGCCTCCCCGGCGCCGTGGCTGATTTTCGCCGCCACCATGTTCGGTAACGCCGGCGTGTTTGCCTGGTTCAGCTATATCAAGCCCTTTATGCTCAATGTATCCGGCTTTGCTGAAAGCAAGATGATGCTGATTATGATGCTGGCGGGGCTGGGAATGGTGGTCGGCAATCTGTTCAGCGGCAAAATTTCCGGGCGCTACAGCCCGCTGCGCATTGCGGCCATGACCGACGGGGTCATAGCCGTGACGCTGCTGCTGATCTTTGCCTTCGGTGAACACAAAGTCGCTTCGCTGGCGCTGGCATTTCTCTGCTGCGCGGGACTATTCGCCCTGTCAGCGCCGCTGCAGATCCTGCTGCTGCAGAACGCCAAAGGCGGCGAGATGCTGGGGGCGGCCGGGGGACAGATCGCCTTTAACCTCGGCAGCGCCATCGGCGCCTTCTGCGGCGGAATGATGATCGCCCAGGGCTTTGGCTGGAACAGCGTGGCGCTCCCCGCCGCCGCGCTGTCGTTTCTGGCGATGAGCGCCTTGCTCATCTATGGCTGCCATCAGCGGCGACAAGCTTACTAACGACGCCTACTCACGCCAGGGTTCGCCCAGGGTAAGCATCAGGCGGTTGGCCCAGGCGAAAAAGGCCGCGGACTGCAGCAGATCCAGCTGGGCCAGAGTATCTAAGCCCTGCTCATCAAGCGCCGCCAGATGATCGGCGTTTAACGCGGGTGGCGTCACCGATAGCGCGGCGGCGGCGTCGATTTCCGCCTGCCAGCGCGGCGATTGCCCGTCGCGTAGATCCTCTCCCGGCGTCACCGCCAGCAGCGTGTCGACGGCGGTCTCGTCCTTCGCCAGCTGCGCCGCTTTGCGGGCATGCACCGAGGCGCAGTAGATACAGCCGTTGATTTTACTGGCGACCGTGGCGGCCAGCTCGCGTTCGGCGCGCGGCAATCCTCCCGCGGTATAGAAAATGCCCCTATCGGTCAGGGTCCGCTGCTCCAGCACCGGCTGGTTGCGCGCCAGCAGGCGAAAGTAGGGGGAGTCGCTATGGCCATATTTGGCCAGAATCGCCTGTTCTTCAGCGTTGAATTCCGCCAGCGGTTTATCGGCCAGCCAGGGTTCCCAGTGCAGCTCGTCGCGGGTGAAGCGAACCGGGGCCGCTTTGCCGCTCTGCGCGTACGGGGTGGTATGCCAGTATCCGGCGACCAGCGGCGTATCTGCGCTGACGATGGGCTTATGGTTGAGCGCCCGCAGGCCCAGCAGCAGTCGGCTCTGGAAGCTGACAAAGGCTACCAGCTGCGCCAGGGTGACGATGCCCCGCAGGCTCCAGCCCGCGCCGGTTAAGGTGTGCAGCGCGCCGGGAGTGGCTTCAACGGGGGTGAAGGTGAGCAGGCGGGCAAAGGCCAGCGCCGGGACCAGACGATCGGTGGTCGGATCGGCGAGGCCGAAACCGGCATAGTGCGCCGCCAGCGCGTCCGCCTGGTGCAGTTTCGCCACCTTCGCGGCCACCGCGAAGCGTTCATCAAGAGGAAAGTCAGCGTCCTGCTGGCGGAACAGCACTTCATAACTTCCCTGGGCGTGACGGGTGGCGGCATCGCGGACGGCGCGCGCCTGATCGAGCGGGGAACCGGGGGCGATCTCCGCCAGTTCGGCCAGAATATCCTGACTCAGCGTCATGGGGACTCCTTATCTGATGTGGGGGGCAATATGCTGAGCGATCAGCTCAATGGAACGCAGCGTATCCCGGTGCGAAGGCTCGACCGAGTGCACCTGAAACGAAATATCGGTGGCGCGGGCCAGCACGCTGTCCTGCGCCAGGGAGGCAATAACATGCTCAGGATCGCCAACGTGGGCATCCAGCTGTTGCAGATAGTCGGTGACACTGTCACCTTCTATCGTATGACCCGCCGCCCGGTGCTGAGTCGCCTGCTTGCGCAGACCGGGCTCGGCGACCTGCAGGGCGTGGGCGTGACTGTCGGCGACGAAGGCGGTGCGCGAGGCGAGGATCCGCGGCGCAACGCCGTCCGGTAGCGCCGACAGGTAGGCGTCGATGATCGGGTTCTGAATGGCGTCCAGCGGCAGACGTGGCTCGCCGGGCGGCCGTGGCTGGGTGCGCGACAGCATCAGCCCGTGTCCCGCCTGACCGGCGCGGATGGCGCCCTCCGCCGAGAAGGTGGCGATCCAGATACGCTCCGCCAACTGCGGCGCCGGCGGATAGAGACGGTTGTCCGGGTGGCTCAGCGTGTCGCCGCGCCAGGCGCTATGGATCAGGTGCAGATGGTCGGCAAACGCCGCCCCGCGCTGCTCGCTGGTCAGGCCGAAGGGCAGAAACGAGGTTGGCGTGCCGCCGGAGCCAAAACCCACCTCCAGACGTCCGTCGGTGAGTAAATCCAGTACCGCTGCGTCTTCGGCGACGCGCAGCGGATTTTCCATCGGCAGAGTGATAATCGCCGTGCCGAGACGGATCCGGTCGGTCTGTGCCGCGACGTGGGCGAGAAACACCAGCGGTGAAGGCAGGCCGCCTTCCTGTTCATGAAAATGGTGCTGGGCAATCCATGCGCTGTCGAAGCCCAAACGCTCCGCGTGGCGGATCTGTTCGGCCGCCAGCCGGTAGCGCGTTTGCGCGGAGCCCTGATCGAGCAGACGGGTAAAAAAACCGAGGCGTTTAGGCATTATGCGTTCTCCGTGTGGGCCTGTGCTAAGCGGGGGGAAACCTGGGGAATGGCGGCGATCAGTTCGCGGGTGTAGGCCTGCTGCGGGGCGGCGAACAGGCGGTTTACGTCGCCATGCTCCACCACCTGGCCGGCGCGCAGCACCGTGACGCTGTCGGCGATCCGCCTGACCGTCGCCAGATCGTGGGTAATAAACAGGTAGCTCAGACCCAGCTGCTGCTGTAGCTGCTGCAGCAGGGCGAGGATCTGCGCCTGAACGGTGACGTCGAGCGCCGAAGTCGCTTCGTCAAGGACCAGTATCGCCGGCTCGAGGATCAGCGCCCGGGCAATCGCCACCCGCTGGCGCTGGCCGCCGGAAAGCTCCCGCGGCGTACGCGACAGCAGCTCGGGGGCCAGGGCCACCCGGGCGGCAACGCTCTCCACACGCTGGCGACGCGTCGCCGCGCTGAGGCGCTCAAAGTTTTTTAACGGCTCTTCGATAATCGCAAACAGCGTCTGGCGCGGGTCGAGCGAAGCGAAGGGGTTCTGGTAGACAAACTGGATCTTGCGCCGCAGCTGACGCTGCGCCTCGCGGCTGAGATGCCCGGCGTCAATACCGTCGATGGTGACCTGTCCGGCGTCGGCGCGCTCAAAGCCCAGCAGGATCCGCGCCAGGGTGGTTTTCCCGGAGCCGGATTCGCCCACCAGCGCATGGGTGCTGCCGCGTCTGACCTCAAAGCTGACGCTGTCGAGCGCCTGCAGCGCCTGTTTGCCCAGCGAGAAGCGTTTGCTGATCCCCTCCACGCGAATGGCCGGCGTGGCCAGCGGCCGGTGACGCGCCGCCGTTAGCCTCAACGGCGCATCCTGCAGGTCGTGGAGCAGCTGGCGGGTGTAAGGATGCTGCGGACGCTGGACAATCGCCTCGGTGGCGCCTTGTTCCTGAATCTCTCCCTGGCGAAACACCATGATCCGGTCGGCGCGTTCGGCGGCCAGCGCCAGATCGTGGGTGACAAACAGCACGGCGGTGCCCGACTCGCGACGCAGGATATCGAGCAGGTCGAGAATGCGCTTCTGCACTGTGACGTCGAGGGCGCTGGTGGGCTCGTCGGCAATAATCAGATCCGGCTGCAGGGCAATGGCGATGGCTATCAGCACCCGCTGTTTCATCCCGCCAGACAGCTGATGCGGATACTGGTCAAAACGCTGTTCCGGGTGGCTGAGACCGACTTTAGCGAGCAGGTTAAGAACCTGCTGTCGGCGCTCAGCGGCGGAGAGGGACTGATGCAGCCGCAGGATCTCTTCCACCTGCTGACCAATGGTTTTTACCGGGTTGAGCGAATTACCGGGATCCTGCGGGACCAGGCTGATGCTCACTCCGCGCAGGCGGTTCAGGCGTTTATCCGACCAGTCGCTAATCACTTCGCCATTGAGGACAATCCGCCCGGCATCCCGGCGGGCATTATCCGCCAGCAGGCCGATAATGGCCTGCGCGGTGGTGGTTTTCCCCGAGCCGGATTCTCCGACGAAGGCCAGCATTTCGCCGCGCTGGATGGAAAAGCTGATGTTGTGCACCACCTCGCGCCATTCGCCCCGCGAGCGGTAGCTGATGCGTAGATCTTCAACGGACAGAACGGTCATGGGCGTACTCCACTCCACTGGCGGCTAAGACGATTGGCGGCAAGGACCACGGCGACCACGGCGAGGCCGGGGAAGGTGGTCAGCCACCAGGCGGTTGACAGGTAATTGCGACCTTCGGCGATCAGTAGTCCCCACTCCGGGACCGGCGGCGGAGTGCCGTAGCCGAGGAAGCTGAGGGTGGCCAGGGCCAACATCGCCTGACCGAACTGCAGCGTCGCGAAAGCAAGCACCGCAGTGAGCGAGTTGGGCAGAATATGGCGCCAGAAGACGGCGAAAAAAGTGCCGCCGCTGCCCCGGGCCGCCTCGACGTAATCGCTGTGGCGCACGCGTACCACTTCTGCTCGCGCCAGGCGCGCGAAGCTGGCGATAGCCGCGACGCCAACCGCCACCGCCGCATTTACCGTGCCGAAACCCAGCAGAATAATCACCGTGAGCTGCAGCAGCAGGGAGGGGATAGCCAGCAGGACATCGACCAGGCGCATGATGGTGGATTCCACGCGTCCGGCCAGCGCCCCGGCGAGGGTGCCAAGGGCGGTACCCACCACCAGGCCGATGGCGACGGCGATCAGCGCCGCCGACAGGGAATGCACCGCGCCGTAAACCACCCGCGTCCACAGGTCGCGCCCCAGCTGGTCGGTACCCAGCCAGTAGTGCGCCTGCGGCGCCAGGCGCTGAGCGCCGGGGATCCCCTCCAGCGGGTTAGAGGAGGTAAACCACTGTGGGGCAATGGCCATTAACAGGGCGGCGATCATCACCGCCCACGCCAGCCACAGGCCAGGCTGCAGGCGCACTCTACGCCACTCCGGGCGGCGGCGAACCGCGATGGTATAGTCGACCAGGCTCATTTCGCACCTCCGGTCTGTAAATGGAGTCGGGGGTCCAGTCGCGGCATGACCAGGTCGACCAGCAGGTTGATCAGGACGAAACCGAGGGCGGAGATCATCACCACCGCCTGTAGTACGGCGATATCCTGGTTATTGACCGCCTGCTGGGTCAGCTGGCCGAGGCCGCTGCGGCCGAAGACGGTCTCGGTGATTAGCGCCCCGGCAATCAGTTCGCCGAGCAGCAGCCCGGCAATATTCAGCGCCGGTAGCAGAGCATTCCCCATCACATGGCGCCAGAGGACGCCCGTTTCGCTCATGCCCTTGGCGCGGGCGACCGCGACGAAGGGCTGAACCGCCACCTGATCCATGCTGCGCATCAGGATCTGCGCCAGCGGGGCGGAAATGGGCAGCGCGACGGCGATAACCGGTAAAATCAGTCCTTCCAGTGGGCCGGGGTTGATCACCGGGATCCAGCGCAACTGAAACGAGAAGAGCTGGATCAGGGCGATACCCAACCAAAAGGTAGGTAGAGAGATAAACAGCACCGGTAGCGACTGCAGAAAATTGCTCAGCCAGCGCAGCCCCGGCAGCCGCGAGGCGAAAGCGAGGGCGAACGCTAGCGCCACGGCCAGCAGGAAGGCCGGCAGCGCGAGGCTTAAGGTATCCGGCAGGTTGCTGGCAATCAGACTGCTGACCGCCAGACCCGCCTGCAGGGAATAGCCGAAGTCGCCGTGCAGCATCGCCAGCAGCGTGTGCAGGTACTGGCGCCACAGCGGGCTATCGGCGCCGTAGGCCAGCCGCATCTCCGCAATTTGCGCCGGGCTCAGGCCAAGGTCCGGGTTCTGAAACTTGATCAGCACCGCATCCCCCGGCAGGACCTGCAGCAGGAAAAAGGTGAGGGTAAAGGCCGCCCACAGGACCAGCAGCCCCTGGCCGAATCGTCGCAGAAGATAAGCGCTCATAACCGGCCTCTTAGTGCTTGTCCAGCCACGCGCCGTAGAACGACGGACGACCGACGGCCTCGAAGCTGACGCCTTTGACCCACGGCGCGCCGGCGAACACCTGCGGCTCTTCGAAAATAGGGATCACATAGGCGTTATCGATCAGATAGCGCTGGGCGTCACCGGTTAACTGCAAGCGCTGCTGCGGCTCTACCGCCGCGGAGATGCCGGTCAGCAGGTCATTGAGCTTATCATCGCGGAAGCGCTGCACTTTATCGCTGGAGCCGCCTTTCTGCAGCAGCGCATCGCGGTTGTTGGGGAAGAACATACTTTTCACCACATCCGGGTCGGCGCGGCCCACTTCTGAGACGGTGAGCGGGGTTTTCTGCGGGTCGAGGTTATCCAGCGTACGGCTACCGGCATCCCCGGCTTTGACCGTCAACGCCACACCCACCTGGCGCCACTGCTGGGCGATCAGCTGCAGCACTTCCTTATTTTGCGGCTGCGGCAGCGACTCATAGACGGTCAGCGCCAGCCGCTGACCGTCTTTGCTGCGAATACCGTCGGCGGCGGGCTTCCAGCCGGCGTCATCCAGCAACTGCCGGGCTTTGGCCTGGTCGAAGGTGAGTTTATCGCTGAGATTGACATAGCCGGCGGCAGAGCTGGCCAGCACGGAGGTGGCTTGCGGGTAGTTAGCGGAGAACAGCGTCTCCACCACCTGCCTGGCGTTGGTGGCATGGAGCAGGGCCTGACGCACCCGCAGGTCAGCGACCAGTGGGTTATCCGGGCGGAAGCTCAGGCTGTCGTTGACCCCGCGGGTAGGGGCAGCGTAGATCTTAAATCCCTGATCGGTAGCCTGCTTTTCATCGTAGGCCTGCACCTGGCGAATAAAGCCCGCCTGACCTGCCAGCAGCGCGCCGATACGCACGCTGTCTTCCGGCGTCACAATATAGGTGATGCCGTCGAGGTTAGCGGGCCCCTGCTGGGCAATGTTTTTCGGCCCCCACTGGTAATCCTTGCGCGCCACCAGCGTCAGCTCGCGGCCTGGTTTTTCATCCTGCACGACGAAGGGGCCGGAGCCGATAATATGTCGGGCATCGCCCAGCTCTTCAAAATTACGCTGCAGGGTGCTGAGAGATACCAGACCGGAGCCGATGGTGGCGGTTCCCTGCAGGAAGCCCGGCGACGGCTTGTTGAAGTAGAATTTTACCGTCAGCGGGTCGATCACTTCGCTGCGCTGGTAGTTATTGATGACCTCCGAGACGGGCAGACGATGGGCTTTATCTCCCAGACCATAGGTATCGAAGTTTTTGGCGACGGCGGCGGCGTCCAGCGGTGTGCCATCTGAGAAAGTGACCCCTTTGCGCAGGTGGAAGGTGTACTCGGTTTTATCGGCATTGCTGGTCCAGCTCTCGGCGATCCACGGCTCAATCTCCAGCGTTTTCGGGTTCTGCCAGGTGAGCTTGTCGGTTATCTGATTGAGAATCCCGCCATTCGGGTAAAAGCCGCCGGCGGGCGGATAGAGATTGGTGTGCGGTTGCTGCTCCAGATAAATTAAGGTGCCGCCTTTAACCGGCGTGTCGGCGGCCCAGACGGAAAAGGCGCCGGTGAGAAACAGCGCGGCCAGCGCGGGCAGGCGAAAATGACGATGCATGGTGAATTCCTTTGTTATCTATTGTGTTGCCATCATCGGGCGCGGCTAAAAACAAAGGAACCAAGGAATTGCGCTAAGCATTTGCGGAAATTGCATTTACTTCCCGGGTTGGGAAGCGAGAGGACGTGCCAGGGGGATCGCCTCTCCCGGACGGGAGAGGCGCGGGTGATTAGCTACGCAGATCGATAACCATACGGCCGCGGATCTGACCTTGCTCCATCTCTTTGAAGATAGCGTTGATATCTTCCAGCGGACGCAGGGTGACTTTCGGCACCACTTTGCCTTCGGCGGCAAACTGGAAGGCTTCCACCAGATCCTGACGGGTGCCGACCAGCGAACCGACCACTTCGATGCCGTCCAGCACCAGACGCGGAATATCGAGGCTCATCGCCTCCGGCGGCAGGCCCACCGCAACCACGCGGCCACCGGCGCGAACGGCATCCACCGCCGAGTTAAAGGCCGCTTTAGCCACCGCGGTTACTACCGCAGCGTGGGCGCCGCCGGTTTTTTCCTGAATCACTTTCGCCGCATCTTCATTGCGGGAGTTGATGGTCAGGTCGGCGCCCATCGAGGCCGCCAGCTCCAGCTGTCCGTCGTTGACGTCGATAGCGATCACTTTGGCGTTAAACACATTCTTCGCATACTGCAGCGCGAGGTTACCCAGCCCGCCGAGGCCGTAGATGGCGATCCACTGGCCCGGTTTGATGTGGGAGACCTTGACCGCTTTGTAGGTGGTGACGCCCGCGCAGGTGATGCTGCTGGCGGCGGCGGAGTCGAGGCCGTCCGGAACTTTTACCGCGTAGTTGGCGGTGACGATGCACTCTTCCGCCATGCCGCCATCGACGGTATAGCCGGCGTTTTTCACCGAGCGGCAGAGCGTCTCGTTGCCGCTGTTACAGTAATCGCAGTGGCCGCAGCCTTCGAAGAACCACGCCACGCTGGCGCGGTCGCCCGGCTTCAGGGAGGTGACGCCCGGGCCGACTTTTTGTACCACCCCGATCCCTTCATGGCCGAGAATGACGCCGGTTTTATCGCCAAAATCGCCGTTTTTCACGTGCAGGTCAGTATGACACACGCCGCAGCATTCCATTTTCAACAGCGCTTCGCCGTATTCCAGCGGGCGCAGCGTTTTTTCCGTGACGTTAACCTGATGGTCGTGGGTAACAACAGCTGCCTTCATGCCTGTCTCCTTGTGGGGGAATTGATTAACTTAATTAATGCAATAGTACCCAATAAGGATTAGACGCTGAGCGGTAAAATACAAGGCGCTTAGTACAGAATGTGGCTTTTTGCTACAGGGATAGCACAAAATTCAGACAACATCGCTATATTTGGTAGGTAATAATATTGACGCTGAATGGTCATGTTTTTGTCATCACTCGAATCTATTGTTTTGCGCATCAATTTCTTATAACAACAGAGTGATACAACAATGCATCTGGTAAAAACCATCCTCACCGCCGGTCTGCTTTTGTCCGCCGCCGCCCAGGCCCACAATGTGCTGGAATTTCCCCAGCCGGAAAACAACCCGGAAGAATTTTACGCCGTCACTGAGATCCCGACGGGCGGGATCATTAAGTACGAAACCGATGCTAAAACGGGGTTTATCGTCGCCGACCGCTTTCAGTCGATGCCGGTGGCCTACCCGGCGAACTACGGCTCGCTGACCCAGTCGCTGGCCGGGGATGGCGACCCGCTGGACGTGGTGTTTTATACCCGCGCGCCGATGGCCCCGGGCACGCTGATTAAGCTGCGGGCAATTGGTGTGCTGAAGATGATAGACGGCGGTGAGAAAGACGACAAAATCATCGCCGTACCGGCCAGTAAAATTGACCCGACCTACGACGACATCAAGACCATCTCCGATCTGCCGAAAATAGAACAGCAGCGGCTGGAGGCCTTCTTCCGGGTCTATAAAGAACTGCCGGAGGGGCGTAAAAAGGTCGAGCTGGCCGGCTTTAATGACGCCGCGGCCGCGAAGCAGGAGATCAAATCGGCCTGGGAGGCCTGGAAGGCGAAGAACCCGCAATAATATTCATCGCGGGCGCTGTCCGGCGCCCGCGGCATTCGCTTTCACGATCCCTATGGCGGCAAAATCACACGTCATACGACAACGCTTATCCCACCATATTGCATCTTGACGCAGGATGAAGGCGATGGTTGTATTGTACAACCATTTCATTTTCTGGACCCGCCGCCATGCCTGATACCCCCTTAATCCAACAGATTCGTACCGCCTCGCGGTTAATGGTGCGCGAGCTGGGCTTTATGAGCACCACGCTGGCCGCCACCCATTATTCACCTTCGGCGGTGCACACCCTGCTTGAGGTATCGATGAGGGGGGAGATGACGGCCGCGCAGCTGGTCACGTTGCTGGGACTGGAAAAATCAAGCGTCAGCCGGATGGTCTCTCGTCTGCTGGCGGCTGGTGAGCTGGAGGAGCGTCCTTGCGCGGAGGATGCGCGCGCGAAATCACTCGCCCTGACGGCAAAGGGGCACGATACGGTGGCGAAAATTAACGCCTGGGGTACCCGTCAGGTGGTGGAGGCGTTAGACCATCTGGATGAGACGCAGCAGCAAACTGTCGCCACTGGACTGGCGGCCTATGCCCGGGCGCTGGCGCAGTGTCGGGATAGCGCGCTCGCGGATACGGCTCCGCAAATTTCGCTGATGACCGGCTACCAGCCGGGGATGATCGGCCGGATAGCCCAGATGCACGGGGAGTATTACGCCCGTCATCATGAATTTGGCGCTTTTTTTGAAGGCAAGGTCGCCAGCGGCGTAGCGGAATTTGCCACCCGGCTCTCCTCCCCGGCCAACCAGATCTGGCTGGCGATCCGCGAAGGGAAAATCGTCGGCTCACTGGCTATCGATGGCGAGGACCTCGGCCAGCAGGAGGCGCATTTGCGCTGGTTCATTCTCGATGACAGCTGCCGGGGAAGCGGCATTGGCAGGCGGCTCCTCAGCGAGGCGATGGCTTTCTGCGATAGTCGCCAGTTTAGCGCGGTGCAGTTGTGGACCTTTAAAGGGCTGGACGCGGCCCGCAAACTGTATGAATCCTTTGGCTTCACGTTAATCCGCGAATGGCAGGGGGAGCAGTGGGGAAAGGTAATGACCGAGCAGCAGTTTACCCGGTCCGGAAACACCGGCTAAGGGCGTGGCGCCTTAGCCGGTGGGGGGACATGGAGATTACGTCAGTTGGTTAAGCAGGCGGGCAATCTCCTCTTGCCACTGTGCCTGCAGTGACGGCTTTTGATGTTTTGGCTTGCGGGCCATGTCGTCAGCCAGCCACTGCTCCAGGTCAATCAGCCGCGCCAGCAGCGCCTCCTCATCATCGTCAGCCCCGGCGGGTGTACTCTGCAAAGCGAGCCGACTGTCCGGGGCGGGCGCCACGGCCTGCAGACGGGCATAGACCTCCTCCAGGCTGTGCCACTCCGTTAGCCCGGCGCTGTCAATCAGCCAGAAGCGGTTACAGCTTTCGCTAATCAGCTGGCGGTCATGACTGACCAGCAGCACGCCGCCGGGGTAATCGCGCAGCGTCTGCGCCAGCGCCGCTTTACCCTCCATATCAAGATGGTTGGTGGGTTCATCCAGCAGCAGCAGACTGTAGCGCGCCAGCGACAGGCCAACGAACAGCAGCCGCGATCGCTCGCCGCCGCTGAGGGTGCTGACCTTCTGGCTATGTCTCGCCCAGCCAAACCCGGCGGCGATCAGCGCCCGTTTACGGGTGTCCGCCGACGGGGCAAACGGCGTCAGGGCCTCGAGCAGGCTGGCCTCGTCCGGCAACTGCGCCAGCGTTTGGTCATAGTAGCCGGGGTGCAACCGGGGATGCAGGCGCAGCCCCGGGAGAGGCGATGCGTTGTTCATCTGCTGCCACAGCAGGCGCAGCAGGGACGATTTGCCGCCGCCATTACGTCCCATGATGGCCACGCGATCGCCGCTGC
This sequence comes from Klebsiella sp. HMSC16A12, assembly GCF_001808265.1. Classification (NCBI taxonomy): domain Bacteria; kingdom Pseudomonadati; phylum Pseudomonadota; class Gammaproteobacteria; order Enterobacterales; family Enterobacteriaceae; genus Klebsiella; species Klebsiella sp. HMSC16A12. Next base: position 127,220 of record NZ_KV792636.1, on the reverse strand, counting down.
GCAGGCGCGCCACGCCGGTGGTGAAGAGGGATGGCTGACCCGGCGCGGGCGAGACGGGAAGGGTGTCCATCTCCAAAAGGCGGTCGGCCGGCAGGGCGTCCCCCTGTAACACCAGGCGCCACGGCGGGCCGACGCTGAGCTCGGTCTGCTCGTCTTTCAGGCGGGCGACCTGCTTCTCCATCTGTTTGGCTTTGCGGGCGAGATCTTCATTGTCATAGACCCGACCCCAGGTGGCCAGCCGCCGGGCGCTGGCGCTGACCCGGTCGATCTCTTTTTGCTCCGCCTTATGACGTAACGCGGCGCTTTCATCCTGCTCCTGCAGTGCCTGACGGGCAGCGCTGCAGGGCAAGGCGAAGCAATGTAGCGTCTGGTCACGGAGGATCCAACTCGCATTAGTTACAGCATCCAGTAAGGTGTTGTCGTGTGACACCAGTACGAAGCTCCCCTGCCAGGTTTGCAGGAAGCTTTCCAGCCACAGCAGGGTGGGCAGATCGAGATGGTTGCCCGGCTCATCCAACAAGAGCAGATCAGGCTGGCGGATCAGCGCCCGGGCCAGCAGCAGACGCGTGTGCTGGCCGCCGCTCAGGGTGGCGGTCTGCTGCTCCATCACCGCCGGGGTAAAGCCCATCTGCGCCAGCAGGCGCTCGGCCAGCCAGCGCTGTGCTTCCCGCGCGTCGGCGGGTAATGGGGCCAGCACCGCCTGCAGCAGCGACTGCGTATGCAGCGCCTCCGGCAGATGCTGTTCAACGCGGGCCATCAGACACTGACCGGCAAGCGAGACGCTGCCCGAGGTGGGCGCGAGGGTGCCGTCCAGCACCTGCAGCAGGGTGCTTTTGCCGCAACCGTTATGGCCGATGAGACCGATCCGGTCGCCTTTCTTCAGGGTGAAGGAGAGGGAGTTAAACAGCGGCCCAAAAGCCGTCTCCACGTGGAGCGCATGGGCAGTTAGTAATGTACTCATAGTCAACTTACTCAAGAGTTACAGGCATGCAAATGCCTCGTCAAAACTCGCTGACGATAACCCGGTAAGCCGGAGAGAAGGGATTGCGTGAAGGGTCTTCGCTCAAGCCATAGTTATCGCAGCACGATACCGATAACGCTTGAGCTGGCGCAATTGCCTAAGGCATGTGAAACAATAAACATTTCACAGTACAGCATGGGGGGCCTCCTTTTTTATTCAGTAAGTGGATGGGTGCTGGCAGTGTAGTGGGGAAAGGGAAAGCGCGCCAGTGACAAAACTGGCAGGGGCCGATACCCACCAGTTTTCGTGTTCAGTGCCATTACCGGCGAGATATTGTTGGCGCAGAAGGCTAGTGTGTTTGCTAAAACGTAATGGGAAACCAGCGGGCGTGGTCGCGGGTATATTCCGTCATCGCCTGGGGATCCTTTATCGCCTGGCAGGGAGCCTCGAGAATATTCGGATACGAATCCGGATACCAATCCTCTTCGGTCGTTAAGGTAAAAAAGCGAGACTCCCGGTGGGTTTCACAGGTATAGGCGTTTTTAATATTGTCGACTTTGCGATATCCCCTGGGATCACGATATTCGATATACACGTTGTACTCAGAGCGGGTACCCCGCCACGCGCCAGGCTCCGGTTTCTGCCAGCGTATCGTCTGGTAGTAGCGCTCCCGCTCGCCGTAGCGATAGACAGGGGTTTCCCCGCCGGGAATCACGTCGGGTCTCAGGAAGAAAAACAGCAAACCCGCCAGCAGGAGTAACACCGATGGGAGAGTGTGGGTCAGCAGCCGCGGCGCCCGACGGTTAACCAGCAGCAGCCACAGCAGCGGCGGGATCGTGCTGACGATAAAAGCAAAGAGGATTTTCGCCGGCGTATAGAGTTCATGCACAGAGACCTCGCCGGCTTTCGCCGCGTAAAACGCCTGCTTATCGCCGAAATACCAGTACTCACCGTGAAAGGCGCTGATGGCGCTCACCAGCAACAGTCCGCTAAACAGCCCCAGCCAGAGGCGTAATATCGGCTGCAAAACCATTTTTTGCTGGCTCATTTACGGCTCCTGATGGTTTTAGTGACAAGCAGCTCGTCTTCAGAGACCGTATCCAGATCGGCAATCTGACTACACTGGTTGGCAAGGACCTGCGGATCGCCGTTCGGGAACCAGCCCTCATTGAATGACAGGGTGTAAAACTGGGTATGCCGCTGCACTTCACAGCGCCAGGCGCGGCGAAGATTGTTTCTGTCGATAAGCCAGCGGGGATCTTTCGCTTCAACAAAGGTTTCATATTTTGATTGCTTAGCGGAATGACTACCTGACCGGGTTTTCATCCAGAATATGGACGCATAATAGGTATTGTGTTTACCGTACTGAATACTGGCATCCCGACCCGGGGTGACCTCCGGGTGGAGGAAAATAAATATCCCGGCGGCAATCAGTACCATCAGCGGTAATATAGGATGCTGTATCGGCCGCCAGGGGATTTTACGTACCGCCAGTAGCCAGACCAGGGTAATAATAAACACGTAGAGCAGGGCGAAGAAAAATTTACTCGGCTCATAGATGACGACATCCACCAGATCGCCGGTGGCGGGCTGATACTGTTCAGCCCGCGGGGTGAGCATCCACATATCGCCGCCAAACAGGCACAGGCCGGCGATGATGGCGGACCCGCCCGTAAGCAATAAAATAACACGGATCAGAATAGCGATTGTTTTATTTGTGCCTGGGATTAATTTTTGCATTTCACATTCCGTTGTGAGGGGAGAGGCAACTATTTTGCACAGCAAAGGGCGTGCGGCAAATGCTATCTGTTTTCTATTTTTACGATGAATGTATATAGGCGGAAAAAACGTTTCTGTGGCGGGAGGTATTATTCTGACGTTATTAATAACCGGGCCGATATGTCGACCCGGTGACAGTGATTAAATCGAGGTGCGGCGATAATTGCGATATTCCGGTAACCAGAAATTATCGCTGATCGCTTGCAGCAGCGCTTCGGCGGAGGTTTTCACCGCCACGCCTTGCTCCTGGGCCACCTTGCCCACCGCGAAGGCAATCGCCCGTGAGACGGTCTGGATATCCTTCAGCTCCGGCAGCACCGGACCTTCGCCGTTGTTGACCAGCGGCGAGTGCTGCGCCAGGGTTTCGCTGGCAGCCATCAGCATCTCGTCTGTGACCCGCGACGCGCCGGAGGCGATCACCCCCAGTCCAATACCCGGGAAGATATAGGAGTTATTGCACTGGGCGATGGGATACTGCTTGCCTTTCACGGTAACCGGGGAGAATGGACTGCCGGTGGCGACCAGCGCCTCGCCGTCGGTCCAGCTCAGGATATTCTGCGGCGTCGCTTCCACCCGTGAGGTTGGGTTGGAGAGCGGCATCACGATCGGCCGCGGGCAGTGCTTGTGCATCTCGCGGATAATCTCTTCCGTGAACAGTCCCGGCTGACCCGAGACGCCGATCAGGATGTTCGGCTTCACGTTGCGCACTACGTCCAGCAGGGACAGCGCCTCGCTGGTGGTATCCCAGCTCTGCAGCTGCTCACGCTTTTGCACCAGCTTGTTCTGGAACGGTAGCAGATTAGGCATGCCGTCGGTTAACAGGCCGAAGCGGTCAACCATAAACACGCGCTGGCGGGCCTCTTCTTCACTGAGTCCTTCGCGGACGATCTGGGCGATAATCTGTTCAGCGATACCGCAGCCGGCCGAACCCGCGCCGAGAAAGACGATTTTTTGCTCGCTCAGCTGGCTACCGGCGCCGCGGCTGGCGGCGATCAGCGTCCCGACGGTCACCGCCGCGGTGCCCTGAATATCGTCGTTAAACGAGCAGATTTCATTGCGGTAGCGGTTGAGCAGCGGCATGGCGTTCTTTTGCGCAAAATCTTCAAACTGCAGCAGCACGTCCGGCCAACGGGCCTTAATCGCCTGGATCACGTCGTCAACGAACTGATAGTACTCGTCGTCGGTAATGCGTGGATGGCGCCAGCCCATATACAGCGGATCGTCGAGCAGCTGCTGATTGTTTGTTCCGACGTCCAGCACGATAGGCAGGGTGTAAGCCGGGCTGATGCCGCCGCAGGTGGTATACAGCGACAGTTTACCGATCGGGATCCCCATTCCGCCGATCCCCTGGTCGCCGAGGCCGAGAATGCGCTCGCCATCGGTGACCACAATCACTTTCACGTTGTGGTTCGGGACGTTTTGCAGGATGTCGTCAAGGTTATGGCGATTCTGGTAGGAGATAAAGACGCCGCGGGCGCGACGATAGATCTCGGAGAACCGTTCGCAGGCCGCGCCTACCGTCGGGGTATAGATAACCGGCATCATCTCTTCAAGGTGGTTGCCGATCAGGCGATAAAACAGGGTTTCGTTGGTGTCCTGGATGTTACGCAGATAAATATGTTTGTCGATTTCAGTTTTGAATCCCTGATACTGGATCCAGGCGCGTTCCGCTTGCTCTTCGATAGTTTCAACCACTTCCGGCAGCAGGCCGAGCAGATTGAAATTGCTGCGCTCTTCCATACTGAAGGCGCTTCCCTTGTTGAGCAGGGGGAATTCAAGCAGAACGGGACCCGCGTAGGGGATGTACAGGGAACGGTTTTTCTTATGGGTAAATTGCATCGCACTAACTCCTTGATCATGACCACAGTCCCGGCGCGGCGATAAGCGAAGGGCGGGTGGAAAGCAGCGGGCAGAGTATAGAGCAGAAGGTCTTCAAGCGGGTAAACAAGCAGTCAATTGCCATAAAAAAACACCATCCTGGCAACAGGACGGTGTTGTTTATCATCACTCAGGCTGAAAATTAACCACCGCGGCGTTTGCGGCCGGTAGCATGGATGTGGTTAATGGTGGTTTCTTCATCGCCTTCCAGCACCACTTTTTTCTGCCGGGAAAGCTTATAGTTCAGACCGAGAAGATGACGTGCCTGATGGTTCGATTTCATTCTGACTCCTTTATCCTGTTCTGGTTTCAAGGGCAAACCCGGTAATGACCGGATGAAATGTAACCCAAAGTCGGCCGCGCGTTTTTTGTGCGGCCACAGGTAGGGTGGTCCATTTTCTCGGTAATAGCAACCCTGGGGAGCCAGATTAAGAACAGTCCTCCTTGCGCGCCGCAGGGGTCACCACTTCATCTCACCGGTATTAACTTTGGCGCTTAACTCCAGCGAGCTGGTCTCCGCCAGGCCCGGCCACTGTGACTCCATCGCCTTGATCACCCCGGCCGAATCCGAATGCGTCTTCAGCGCCTGCTCGAACTGCTGGAGATAAGTTTTTGTAAAGCGCACCGCGCTGTCTCCCTCCGGCGGGGGGCCGAGATAATGGCCCGGGATCACCCGCTGCGGGTGCAGGGCGATCATCTGGTCCAGCGTATTACGCCATTGCTGACGACTGGCCGGCGTCTGGGTGTCGGCGGTCCAGAGATGCATACCCCACGCCACGCCGGTGCCGCCGAGGATCGTTTTGTTCGCCCGGATCCAGACGAACGCCGCGTAGTCATGCGGCTGCATGATGGTCACTTTCTCGCCATCGATGGTAAAGCTGTTGGCCTCCAGCGCCTGCGGGACATACACCTGCGTCGGCGCGCCGTCTTTCATTTGCGGGCCCCAGTACGCCAGTTTGGCCGCTTTGGTGGCTGCAATATGTTTGACGACCTCCGGCGTGGCGACCACCTCCGCCTGCGGGAAGGCTTTTACCAGCGGCTCAAGACCAAAATAGAAATCCGGATCGCCAGAGGTGATCACAATCCGCGATAGCGGTTTGCCGTTTTTCCTGATCATCTCCACCAGCTTTTCCCCATCTTTGACGCTGAACTGCGCGTCGAAAAGTACCGCTTCATGCGGACCGGAAACGAGGGTCGAGTTGACGGCAAAAAGTCCTTTTTCCTGCGGGTTGTAAGTTTGCAGCGTCAGAGGCGCCGCGAAGACCGCGCCGCTGAACAGGGCGGTAGCAACAGCAAGGGCAGATAATTTCATGATTTATTCTCAGTAACAGGTGAATGCGTTCCATTGTACGGATTTCGCTATTTGATAAAATTCCTGAAACAAGAGATGCTGAGTTTCATAAAACGTGCAGATCAGGGGGAGTGATGGACAGGGTGATTGCTGCGCAGGTGTATCTGCGCATCTGCGAGCTGGGAAGTCTTAGCGCCGCGGCGCGGGCGCTGGGTATGTCGCGCCCGATGGTCAGTCGCTATCTGGAGCAGATGGAGAGCTGGGCCGGCGCCCGGCTGATCCATCGCTCAACCCGGCGGCTGACGCTGACCCCGGCCGGGGAGAAGGTATTGCTCAAGACCCGCGGTTTGACGCGGATCGCCGATGAAATCGCCGGCGAGCGTCAGCGGGCCGATCCCAGCGGCACATTGCGCGTCGCCTGCGCGCACTTTACCGCCATGCAGCTAATCTCCCCGCTGCTACCGGACTTTCTCGCCCGCTATCCACTGCTGCGCCTGGAGCTGGATATCAATAACCATCCGGTCAGCCTGATCGGCGAGCGTATCGACGTGGCCATTCGCATTACCGACAACCCGGAAGCGGGGGCCATCGCTCGTCGCCTCGGAGTGTGCCGTTCGCTGCTCTGCGCCGCGCCGGGCTGGATGCGCCAGCATGGCCCGTTGACGACGCCCGACGATCTGCAACGACATAACTGCCTGCTATACAGCCATTTCGCCAGCCAGCACTGGCAGTTCAGCGATGCGCAGGGGCGCGAAGCGTCGGTGGCGGTGAACGGTAATCTGAGCGCAGGGATATCTTCATTGCTGCTGGAGGCGGCGGTTGCCGGGTGCGGCATTGCGATGCTTCCCGAACTGGAGGCCCGGGGCGCGATTGACAGCGGCACGCTGGAGGTGGTGCTTCCGGAGTGGACGCCAAAGGCGTTGAGCGTTTACGGCATCTATCTTTCCCGCGACTACCAACCTGACGGATTACCGCTATTTCTTGATGCGCTGCAGAGGCGTCTGGGAGAGGAGACTGGCCACGGCTGAGTCTAGGCGCTTCGTGCCCAGGCAGCACCGGCGGAAGGCAATTCCGCCGGTAGGCTGACGTTGAGCTTTATTCGTTGCCCCACTGATTAAGAAAATTAGCGATATCGTCAATGCGGTTTTCGTTAATGGCCGCCTCGCGGGCCATTTCTCGCTGCGCCTCTTCGTCAATCTCTTCGTTATTAGTTAACCGCGCAATCAGCAGTTGGAAATAGCGCGCCAGCGCATCGCGTTCTTCATCCTTTACCGGCGCAGCCGCTTCGGTCTCGTATTCGTCCACGATGTCATAAAATTTCAGGGGGATGTCATTACTCATCTGTCGTCCTCAGGGGTGGCGTCGGGGCCAGGGTTAGCGCACAGCGGCGGGCGGACATCATAGCATGCGGCCAGAGTAGCGGAGTGGAGGAAAGAAAAAATTGCCGCAACCGGGAGGCGAGGGGCCAGTATATAGCCGCAAGGGTTGGCCGGGAAAATACCGGCGCGCGCTGGCGCGCGTCGGTATGCCGGGAGGCTTAGACCACACCATCCCCGCCGTCAGAACACCACACCTGTCCGGAGGTATATGAGCAGGCATCGGATGCCAGGGTGACATACAGCGGGGCGATCTCTACCGGTTGCCCCGGGCGCCCCATCGGCGTGTCTTTGCCAAACTGTTTCACCTTCTCGTCCGGCTGGCCGCCGCTGGATTGCAGCACCGTCCAGTAAGGGCCAGGCGCTACGGCGTTCACGCGAATGCCTCGTTTCGCCACCTGTTTAGCCAGCGATTTAGTGAAGATCGCGAGACAGGCTTTGGTCTGCGCATAATCGAGCAGGATCGGGCTGGGTTTATACGCCTGCACCGAGGTGGTATTGATAATCGCGCTTCCGGCCTGGAGGTGAGGCAGTGCGGCGCGGGTGATCCAGAACGGCGCGTAGACGTTGGTTTTGAAGGTGGCGTCGAAATCTTCGGTGGTGAGTTCCTCAAGGGTTTCGCAGTATTGCTGACGTCCGGCGTTATTAACCAGGATGCTCAGACCTCCCAGCTGTTCCACCGCGTCGGCCACCAGCGACTGGCAGAAGGATTCTGAGCGAATATCACCCGGGAGGGCGACCGCGGTGCGCCCTTCGGCTTTGATCAGGGCGATAACTTCATCCGCATCCTTTTGCTCTTCGGGCAGATAGTTTATCGCGACGTCGGCGCCTTCGCGGGCAAAGGCGATCGCCACCGCACGGCCAATACCGGAGTCGCCGCCGGTAATTAACGCTTTCTTACCAGCCAGTCGCCCGGAGCCGGTGTAGCTGGTTTCACCGTGGTCCGGGGATGGCTCCATTTCCGCATCCAGACCCGGCGGGGTTTGTTCTTGCTCCGGGAACTCCGGACGTGGAGCCGTCTCTTCTGGCAACATGGAGGTGGGTAACTTCTTCATTGGCGGTTTTTCATCTTGCATAGTCATCTCCTTCAGACAGAACGGGCCAGCTCTAAGAATAGGTCAGCTTCTCCTGGCGACAGCCACTGAATGACTCGCAACATCGCAGTCAATGGCCAACCGTAGGCGTAACGGTATGCCTTAACCGACTGATCCTTGGCGTATTTCGGGGGATAGCGTTGCGTTATTATTGCTGACGTTAAATTAGGATTATTCCATCCTTAATCAAGGACCGAGGGCTATTTTCGTAACGCGCATGATCTTTTTCTCGAGTTAGGATGAAGGTGCTCCCTGAATAAACGATGAAGATGTTCATTCGCAAACCATGGCCTATAAGTTGATACCTCTTTAGGGGTAATATTCCTGGGGTTGTATTCAGCGGGATAAAGAAATATTTATTCATTAAATCGTTTGCATTTTTTTACAAACGGCCGTTGGACGATTCTGTTTTACCCGCCGGTGAACATAACCTACGTCAAATAAAGGAGTTGTGTGAGGTATATTTTATCTTACCGCTTCGTTAGTAAAGCTTTATTTTGTCAGTGCGCGGATGGGTATCTGAAATTAATTTGACTCCTGCAGGCATTCCTCTAGTGTTAGATATCGAGGGCGATGATTTGTAACAGGGTCATTTTCCATTTACCAACCGATATTGATCAAACCAAAGGTGAAAATTATGGCAGAGCATAGAGGCGGTTCAGGTAATTTTGCAGAAGATCGTGAGAAAGCATCCGAAGCCGGGCGTAAAGGCGGACAGCACAGCGGCGGGAACTTTAAAAATGATCCTGAGCGTGCATCCGAAGCCGGTAAGAAGGGTGGTAAGAACAGTCATGGCGGCGGCCGTAAATCCGGTGACAGCTAGCGACTGATGAGCTGTGACGCCGACAAATCGGCGTTGAGACAAAACCTGTGGGCCAGATGGTCCGCAGGTTTCTGCATATTCAGGGTTTATTTCTCTATAACGACATTCATTATCCGCGATGCGGGGGAACTAAAAGGTGAGGAGGAAATCGCCGCATCACTAGCAATAAAAGAAGGCCGCAGCGGCAATAAATTAGCCGGACGGTAAAGACAGAAAATAACGGAACGGGACAATACGCAACGCTGTTTTCTTTTTTATGCTTAGGCAAAAGAAAGACATTTTCAGCGTAAGGTTTAGCGCCTGACGCTGCGGTCAGAGCGTCGATAAAATGGTCGCTCAATATTGTTCGGTCCTAAGGTAATAAAATGAAGTTGACGCCAGTGTTTATTAAGCGCTGTCATCTTGTCGCCGCCGTTATGTGGGTGGGTCTGGCGATACCCTCGTTGATCTGGTGGAAAGACAGCGTACTGTGGGTCATTCTCATCAGTATTTATGCCAATATTGTTGGCCATTTATCCGGATATAGCGCAGCGCGAGCTGACCAGGCGGCGGAAGAGAGTGAAGATTCCACGTCAAAATAAAAGGTTAATGATCAGAGGTGTATATGACGGATATTGAAAATTATCACAACTGGCTTCGCGATGCGCATGCCATGGAAAAACAGGCTGAGTCGCTGCTGGTGGCCACCATCAGACGCCTCGATAATGAACCGCAGTTACGCACCCGCCTTGAACAACATCTCTATGAAACCCGACGGCAATTGTCCGCCCTGCAGGATATCATCGCCCGCAACCATATTTCCCGCTCTGCGCTGAAGGATGCGATGAGCCGGGTGGCGGCGTTAGGACAGACCATTGGCATCATGCTGCCCGGTGATGAGGTTATTAAAGTGATTATCACTGCCTACGTTTTTGCCCATTTTGAGGTCGCCTGCTATACCGCTTTATTAACGGCGGCGAAAAGAGTAGGCGACCACAGCGCGATGCATACACTGGAGGGTATCCTGGCTGAAGAGAGAGGAATGGCTGATTGGCTGCTCCATTATCTGCCAGTGCTGACCGGGCAATATCTTATGGATACCGATATGCCTGGCGTTGAGGCCGGGCATTAAGCCGCCGGAGGACGCTATGGTCAAACGGCAAACCATCGCGCTCCTCGCCGCCGAGGAAGAGGTTCCGCTGGTATTAACCGCCAGGCAGCAGGCGCTGGTGGACGCGGTAGCGAACAGGATGCTACCAGCGGAACGCAATCCCGTATCGCCTGTCGACAAACCGCGCGCGAAGGCCAGGGCGGGGTCCGGATCGCGCTGAGGCGGCTGACAGGGACGGGCAGAACGCGAGGTGAGAGTGATGCAACGGGAAGAGTGGTTTCACAGAGCGGTCATCTATCAGGTTGACAGTTCGCTCTTTTATGATGCCAATGGCGATGGTTTTGGCGATCTCGCGGGCATTCGCCAAAAGCTACACTACATTCGCAGCCTCGGAGCGACGGTGCTCTGGCTGACTCCGTTCTATCTCACTCCTCTGCAGGATGATGGCTATGATATCAGCGATCATCTGCAGCCCGATCCGCGGTTCGGCACTATCGCTGACGTGATTGAGCTGATTGCCCGCGCCCGCGAGCTGGGACTGCGGGTGATCATTGAGCTGGTGATCCAGCACACCTCCGCGCAGCACCCGTGGTTCCAGGCGGCGCGACGCGATCCCCGGTCGCCGTGGCGGCCGTATTATCTGTGGGCCGATCGGCCGCCGGAAAACGACGATCCTCCCATGTTTCCCGGCGTTGAGGAGAGCGTCTGGCGCTGGGACGAACAGGCTGGGCAATATTATCGCCACATGTTTTATCACCACGAGCCCGACCTGAATCTCGCCCATCCGCCGGTGATCGCTGAAATCGAAAACATTATCACCTTCTGGCTGCAGGCTGGGGTGTCGGGCTTTCGTCTCGATGCCGCGTCACATCTGGTCAAGCAGGCCGGAAAGGGCGACGAGACGCGCGGCTACCCGTTGCTGACCCATCTCCGGCAGGTTGTACAGCGCCTCAATCCCGATGCGATACTCCTGGGTGAAGTGGACGTCGCGGTAGAAGATTACCGTCATTATTTCGGCCAGGGCGATCGGCTGCAGATGGTGCTTAATTTCTGGCTTAACAAATACCTCTACCTCAGCCTGGCGCAGCAGCGCGCCGCGCCGGTGGTGAAGGCCCTGCAGGCGATGGTGACCCCGCCGGACGGGTGCTGCTTCGTCAACTGGCTGCGCAACCATGATGAACTGGATCTTGAGGGGATTGGCGAGCGCAACAAGCGCCAGGTTATCCGCACCTTTGCCCCTGATAAATCGATGTCCGTTTACCAGCGCGGCGTACGCCGAAGACTGGCGCCGATGCTGGACGGCGATACCCGACGCATAGCCTTAGCCCATGCTATCCTGCTGGCGCTGCCCGGCGTGCCGGTGATGCGCTATGGCGACGAGATTGGCATGGGTGACGATCTCTCCTTACCGGAGCGCTACGCGGTCAGAACGCCGATGCAGTGGTCAGCCGCGGCCAACGCCGGCTTTTCCCGGGCGGCGCGGGATGATTTGCCGGTAAAACCGGTGGCCAGCGGGCGGTTCCGCTACCAACGGATCAATGTCGAAACGGCGCTGCGCCATCCCAGGTCGCTGCTGCATCGGGTACGCAATATGGTATTGGCGCGCACGGAATATACTGAACCGGGATCCCTCCCTTTTACTCTCCTTACCCTAAAGCCCGACGCGGTGCTGGGCTTACTCTATCGCAGCGAATCGCGGGAGGTATTGATGCTGGCCAACTGCAGCCAGCAGGCGGTAGAGGTCCTGCTCCCGCCGCTGGCCGAGGGCTACTGGAGCCCAATTCTGGAAGATAAGCTCTATCAGGATGGGCTGCACGGCGGGAAAGATGCGCGGCTGGCACTCTCCGGGTATGGTTACCGTTGGTTCAGCCGCAGCCTGAGTTAGCGCCGTTTTCCGGAACGACGGAACAACGCCCGCAGCGCCATCGTCGCCACCGCTACCCCGACGCCGGCGGCGACTTTACCCGGGAGATCGGCGCTGATGGTGACTGCTTTACGCCGTGCGCCATCGTTAAAGGGGCCGTGGCCCGGATGATTGCCGCGCACCGGCGTGAACAGGTCGTCCTGTTGGTCTGACGACTTTGGCTGACCGGTAAACTGTCCCTCCCACGCTTTTTTCACCATCAGCCGATCGAGCAGGCGAGGGAAGAAGACCTGGCCGAGGATCGACTGGATGGTGCTTTTTCCGACCCACAGCTCGTTGACCGGGCGCTGGATGACGCTGTAAATAGCCTCGGCGGCGACTTCCGGCTGATAGACCGGGGGCACCGGCTGCATGGCCTGATCCATTTTGTTTCGCGCCCAGCCAAACTGGGCGGTGTTCATCCCCGGCAGTTGCACCATGGTCAACTGGATGTGGCTTTTCTCATGCATCAGTTCGGTTCGCACGGCATCGGTAAAGCCGCGGATCGCCGCTTTCGCTCCGCAGTAAGCCGACTGCAGTGGGATTGAACGCCAGGCCAGCGCCGAGCCGGCCTGAATAATCACCCCCCGATCCCGGGGGATCATGACCTCCAGCGCCGCGCGGGTGCCGTTCACGTACCCGAGATAGGTCACCTCCGTCACCCGGCGAAACTCCTCCTCGCTCATCTGACGAAAGGGCGCCAGCACGGTGGTCATGGCGTTGTTGATCCAGACGTCGATTGCCCCGAGGGTGGTTTCCACCTCGGCGGCGGCGCGCTGCAGCGCCCCGGCATCGACGACATCGGCGCTAATAGCCAGCGTTTTAATGCCAAACCGTTCACAGGCCTGTCGCGTCTCCTGTAAACCCGTTTCGTCTCGGGCGATCAGCGCCACGTGATATCCAGCGCGGGCGAAACGCAGCGCGGTAGCTTTGCCCGCTCCCGCGGTTCCACCGGTAATAACCATCACAGACATAGTGACCTCATTATGTTTTGGCTTTCACAATATTGACTGTACGGATCGGTTAATTATTTCTCACCAATGGCAATGACGAGGTGGGAAATATCCTGGAATAAGCGCAGTGTGAATCAGGCGGCATCTCCTGGTTAGTTTCGGCAGATCCTACATACTTCGGCGAAGGCGTTCTATAATTTGTAGGATCCCTGACAACCAGCGAGGAGGAAAAATGTTAATGTTGAACGTTGTTAACGGTGAAAAAGAAGAGGATGACGCCACTCGCGCTCCGGAATCAGGTGATAAACAACCGGAGCGTGATAAATAGCGAAGCCGATACTATTCCTGCTCAGGAATAATGGATATCTGGCCGTTACGCTCGAGAATAGCGAATTTGATCGCTTTCAATTCATAAATGCCATGGTGCTGCCTGGCCGCCAGCAGGATATCATCGACAGAGATATTGACGAGCTTAATCTTCTCGTCGATGACAGCACCATTTTCCACCACGATAACCGGCGTACCATCGAGAAAATTTTCTGCCTGAGCAAATTTTTTCTTAATATAGCCGAACAAAATATCAATACTAACCAGGGTGACGATAGTCAGCATCGACCCGGTAACCGAATAGTCTGTGCTGAGCATCGCCTGCTGGGTGGCTTCGCTGATAATCAGCAACAGTATCAGGTCAAAGTTGGTTAATTGCATCAGGGTTCTTCTGCCGGCAATCTTAAAAATAATCAACAGGATCAGATAGATTGCTGCGGCTCTAAGGACCATTTCCATAGCGACTCCTACGGATAGACAAACTGCTGCCAGGTTACAGAATAGCGATCGTTAACTACCGCCTGCAGAGAGATATTACCGGCCGTTTTTGGGGTAACGGCTAACCACACAGATATCGGTGAAGGGGGGTTCGACCGCTGATAGACGAGATGTAATTTCCCGTCGGCGCTATACATTTTATCCGGCTGCGGACGGATATCACCGATCTGGTAGCGGGTTAATAACGGGGCGGCGAAGCTGATAATGGTGTCGCTGGCCGTATCCGGTTTAATCTGAATATTAAGCTCGGTTTCACTCATCAGCCTGGCATAGCGCTGATAATCGACGCTTAATTCGCCTCCGCCGGTTTCCCGGTGTGCTTCACTGAAATAACCGGAGGACCACAGGCCGCTTAACGCGGTAAGAATGATGAGACTCAAAACAATTATCCCATAGCGGCGGAAGCGATATTCAAAGCGTAAGGAGCGTTCATTCTCATCGACGATAGGACAAGGCTGTTGATTCTTAATCATTAATATTTTCCCCGCGTTTCGTTTCGCCAGGAGCGTAACGATAAGGACATTCTTATATTAGACGATATCAGAACAATTGACTTTGTAAAAATGGCCAGCCTCAGCCAGGCTTTATTCTCATCGTCAGCAAATCGTCAGCAAAAAACGGAGGCATGATGAAAAAACTAGCATTAGCCATGGCATGTCTGTTTGCCGTAGGTGTCGCGCAGGCGGACGATAAGGGAGGGTTTAGCCAGGATGCCGCGCCGCCGCCGCCGCACAAACTCGATGACGGCTATCGCGGCGTCGAGGATGGCCGGATCATGACCGTTGAGCAGGCGAAAACCATGCACGATGGCGCGACCGTTTCGCTGCGCGGCAATCTGCTCAAGCGGCAGGGAGATGACCGTTATCAGTTTCGTGATAAAAGCGGCATCATCACCGTTATTATCCCGGTCGCCGCGTTTAACGAACAACACGTAGAGCCAGACGATCTGGTCAATATCAACGGCAGTCTGGATCGCAAAATGACGCCGCCGGTCGTGCGAATCGATCGTCTGCTCAAGCAGTCGCCTAAGTAAGCGGAGCACGTCGATATGAGCACCTTTTCTCACTCGCAAGACGAAGAGCGCGGTAAGCAACCTGCCCGTGAGGCGCCCGGGGAGCAGGGCGAAGTTCCGCGTAAACGGGACGACAGCAAGGATGACAAATCCGATCCCTGGCATCCGCAGGATGGCCGATAGCGTCACCAACGACACGAAAACCAGGGGAACGTGGGAGCCAGAGGCTGCAAAAAGACGCAGCTTCGGCATCACGCACTATACTTTTTGTTCGACATCACTACAGGAGGAATCAAATGGCGATTCATAAGAAAGGGCTAGCGCACTGGGAAGGCGACCTGAAGCATGGCAAAGGCACCGTGTCGACAGAAAGCGGGGCGCTGAGCCAGCAGCCCTACGGATTTAACACCCGTTTTGAGGGGGTGAAGGGCACCAACCCTGAGGAGCTGATCGGCGCTGCACATGCCGCCTGCTTTTCGATGGCCCTGTCGCTGATGCTCAGCGAAGAGGGATATACCGCAACGTCCATTGACACTACCGCAGTGGTCACCCTCAATAAAACCGACGGCGGCTTTGCGATTACCGATATCGCGCTGCAAAGCCAGATCGTCCTGCCGGACGTGTCTCCGGCGGCGTTCGATGAGATCATCCAGAAAGCGAAAGCAGGCTGCCCGGTATCGCAGGTGCTAAAGGCCAACATTACCCTCGATTACCAGCTGAATCCGTAAGCCGTCGTGCCCGCGTGCTGCGGGCACTCTTTCCGCAATATCTCTCCCAATGCTGTCCAACAGTGGTATCTTTTGTCCTTTAGTTGCACGTAAGGGATACCATCATGATCGGCATTCGCCGGATGATCGAGGCGCAGGTGCTCGGCCTGACCGGCATGGCGCTAAAAGAGATCGACTTTGAACGACCCAAAGGAGAGCCGGGGCTGTTTGGTCCCCAGTCGGCCATCTGGCAGGTGCACGGCGATTTTACCTCGATGCTCTGCGGCGGCATTAGCGCGCTGTTGCTGCAGATGCTGCATCCTCTGGCGCTGGCCGGCGTCTGGGATCACTCTCGTTTTCGCGAGGATATTTTGGGCCGCCTGCGCCGCACTAGCCAGTTTATTTCTGCCACCACTTTTGCCACTACCCCCGACGCCGAACGGCTAATCGCCAAAGTACAGGGGATCCATCAGCGGATCGCCGGGGTGGATAAGGACGGAACCCCGTATCAGGCGAGCGACCCGGCGCTGTTAACCTGGGTGCACGTCGCCGAGTGCAGTTGCTTTATGGCCTCCCACCTGCGCTACAAGCGGACGGTGGTCAGTCCCGAGCGCCAGGAGGACTATTTTCGTGAGTCGGCGGAAATCGCCCGGCGGCTGGGGGCTCGGGATATCCCTCAGACACCGCAGGAGGTGGCGGACTATCTCGAGGCGATGCGCCCGCGACTGCGCTGCGACGAACGTACCCGGGAGGTAGCTGAGGTGCTGCTCTCCACCCGTCTGCCGGGGCGGATGAGCCAGCCGGTCGGCCGGGTGATGATGAACGCAGGAATTGACCTCCTGCCGGAATGGGCGCAGGAGATGCTGGGATTGTCGCTCACGCCGCTGCAGCGGCGCACGACGCGCCTGATGGTGCATGGCGTGGCCCGCGTACTGCGCGCCTCGGTACGCAACGGCGCCTGGCATTGCGCCATGCGCCGGATGACGGAGGCGTGATTCAGTTCGCTTGGCCCAGGTGACCGGCAATCAGCGCCTGCAGACTGCCATCCGCCCGCCACTCGCTAAGCGCGTCGTTTACCGCGTGAAAACGGTCCACGTCCGCCCGGGCGACGCAGATGGCCTGCTGGATCTCGGTAAAATTATCCGCCAGTACCCGCACCCCGGCGTGCTGACGGGCTGTCGCCTCCAGCGGCTGGCGGATGCCGGCGACCATATCCCCTTCACCGGCGAGGAAGGCGTCGATTGCCTCCTGCGAAGAGGGAAGGCGATGCAGGCTGGCGTGCTGCAGATGGCGGGTTAGCCATAGATCGTATGCGGCGTTTTGTCCGACGTTAATGGTGGTTGCCGGGCGATCCATGTCGGCCACGCTCTGGCAGGGCGAATCAACGCTGACCAGCGCGGTACCCTGGATGGTGATATAGGGCGAGGTAAAGCGCAGGGTGGCTTCCCGCGCCGGATCGATGGCCAGAAAGGCAATATCCCAGTGCTCGCCACCGGCGTCAGCCACCACTTTACCCGCGGCAGGATAGGGAACGAATTCGGCGCTGACGCCCCAGCGCGTCGCCAGCCGATGGCTGAGCTCGACGGTGATGCCCGCTGGCTTTCCTGTCTCCCCGAGATGGGCCAGGACCGCATTGCCCAGATTAATGGCGAAACGCAGCCGGGATGGTTTGTTATGTGACATCGCTGACTCCTGTGGTGGCTAAGCTAAAATGGCCCGACCTGTGGCCACCCTTCAAAAGATAGTTCATAGGCGCAAGGTTGCAGCGTTCCAACGGCACATACAGTAAATAGTCATTACCGACCGCCGCGATATCGTTAAACGGCAAGGCAATGGCTTTTATATTGTTAAGCATAAACTCAGTTTGTCAGTTTATTCTTCCCGCTCACAAAGGGAGAGAAATAATGACACAACATAATTTTGAAAATGATAATAAATATCATGAGCGTTCGGTGCAGGCGCGAAAGAGTACCCTTGTTAGCGTGGTGGTTAATATTTTCCTTTCTGCCTTACAGGTAGTCGTGGGAATATTTTCCGGCTCTCAGGGATTAATTGCCGACGGAATGCACTCTTTTTCCGATCTGGTCGCCGATGGCGTGGTATTGATGGCGAATAAAAAGAGCCGTCGACCGTCTGACCACGATCACCACTATGGCCACTGGCGCTATGAGAACGGCGCCTCCCTAATCATCGGCGCGATGCTGCTGCTCGTCGGGGGTGGCATGCTATGGTCCGCGGCGGGCCATCTCGCGCAACCGCAAACTATTCCGCCGGTGCACAGCGCGGCGCTGTGGATGGCGCTGGTGGCGCTGGCCGTCAAGGAGGGGCTGTTTCGCTATATGCTGGCGGCCGCCAGGCGGCTGAATTCGTCGCTGCTTATCGCCAATGCCTGGCATGCCCGCTCCGACGCCGCATCCTCCCTGGTGGTGGCCCTGGGGATTATCGGTAATCTGGCCGGGTTCGCCTGGTTCGACCCGCTCGCCGCGCTGGCGGTGGGGCTGCTGATTGCGCGCATGGGCTATCGTTTCGCCGCCAGCGCGCTGCATGATTTAATGGACCGTGCGGTTGATGAAGAGATGCAGCAGGCGATCGCCGATACGCTGCGAGCCACGCCGGGCGTGGCGGGCCTCCACGATCTGAAAACCCGTAAGGCGGGGGATCTGGTGCTGGTGGATGTCCATCTCGAGGTGGCTGGCGAGATGTCGGTAGCCGAAGGACATCAGATTGCCCGTCACGCGCGTGAGCGAGTGCTGGCGCAGCATCCGGTGCTTAATGTGATGGTGCATCTCGATCCCTGCGATGAGCATGGGGTTGAAGAAAGCGGTCTGATACACCCGGTAGCATAAGCGGAAAAATGAATTGGCTCAGCGGTTATTTTTTCTTCTGAGGCATTATTGCTGGCGCATTGATTGCCTGAAATATAAAAAAGGCCCATACTAAAAACGCCATTACCATCGCTAAATAATGGCGCAGATCTGCCCATCGCAGTTAACGATAAAATAAACCAATCGGCTCATAGATAATCTCTATTCTGTATTCAGAGATAATGACCAGAGCGGTAATTCAGGAAGTCAGACAATGATCATTCGGCCAGAACAACACTGGTTTCTTCGCCTATTTGACTGGCACGGCTCCGTGCTGTCGAAAATCATCTTTCGCCTGCTGCTAAATGTGCTGATGTCGATCATCGCCATTATCAGCTATCAATGGTACGAACAGTTGGGGATCCACTTAACCGTGGCGCCGTTCAGCCTGCTGGGGATTGCGATTGCGATTTTCCTCGGCTTTCGCAACAGCGCCAGCTACAGCCGCTTCGTCGAGGCGCGCAATCTGTGGGGGACGGTGCTTATCGCCGAACGCACGCTGGTGCGTCAGCTGCGCAATATCCTGCCGGCGGAACACGATGCCCATCGCCGCATCGTCAGCTATCTGGTGGCCTTTAGCTGGAGCCTGAAGCACCAGCTGCGCAAAACCGATCCGACGGCTGACCTGCGGCGGTTGCTACCGGAGGAGAGGGTGACGGAGATCCTCGCCAGCTCAATGCCCACCAACCGGATCCTGCTGCTGGCCGGCAACGAAATTGGCCAGCTGCGGGAGGCGGGCAAGCTCAGCGACATCACTTACGGGCTGATGGACAACAAACTCGACGAGCTGGCGCACGTGCTGGGCGGTTGTGAAAGGCTGGCCACCACCCCGGTGCCTTTCGCCTATACCCTGATCCTGCAGCGTACCGTCTACCTGTTCTGTACGCTGCTGCCGTTCGCCCTGGTCGGCGATCTGCACTACATGACGCCGTTTGTCTCGGTCTTTATCTCTTACACCTTTTTATCGTGGGATTCGCTGGCGGAAGAGCTGGAAGATCCGTTCGGCACCGCAGCCAATGACCTGCCGCTGAACGCGATGTGCAATACCATCGAGCGCAATCTGCTCGACATGACCGGTCAGCATCCGCTGCCGGAGACGCTGCGTCCGGACCGTTACTTCAATCTGACCTGAGCCTGGCCCACCGGGCGGTTTCGCTGCCCGGTCATCACTTTCCGTAGCAATTTATCCGTCACAGCACCGCGGTGAAAACCGCAAAATTTGCAAATAAGTTAAATTTAACACCTGATAGATAACATCAATTATACAGAATTGTGGTGTATGTTATTATTCAGTTAACAAACGCAGTACCTACGCTTTCCCATCGTACTATCCTTGAGAAACAGCATTCTTTTCAGGTGACGCCATGCGATTCACGCTTCGTCGCCGGGGTTGTCGTACGCCTTTTTCGGCTAGCGACAGCCAGAACAGAGCAGCAGGAGTAAAGAGATGACCAATAAAAGACGCGCGGTTCCCGGTGTTCACCCCTATGACGGTCCGGCAGGCGGGTGGGGCGCGTTGAAGGCCACGGCCATCGCCGTGCGCACCCAGATGGATGCCTTTGAGGCGCCCGCCACGCTGCTGCGTACCAACCAGCCGGACGGTTTTGACTGCCCGGGCTGCGCCTGGCCGGATAAAGAACATAAATCGACCTTCCAGTTTTGCGAAAACGGCGCCAAAGCCGTGACCTGGGAGGCGACCACCAAACGGGTGACGCCCGCATTCCTCGCGGCAAATACCGTATCTTCCCTGCTGGCAAAAAGCGATTTTGAACTGGAGGGCTACGGCCGCTTAACCCATCCTTTGGTTTACGACCGGGACAGCGATACCCTGCGCCCGGTGGCGTGGGAGCAAGCCTTCGCCCGTATCGGCGAGATCCTCCGCGGCCTGCAGCCGGATGAGGTTGAATTCTACACCTCTGGCCGAGCCTCCAACGAAGCGGCGTGGCTGTTCCAGCTGTTTGCCCGCGAGTATGGCACTAACAACTTCCCCGATTGCTCCAACATGTGTCATGAATCCACCAGCGTGGGCCTGCCACAGTCGATCGGCATTGGTAAAGGCACCGTCTCTCTCGACGATTTTGACCAGACCGAGCTGGTGATCTCCATCGGCCATAATCCGGGCACCAACCACCCGCGGATGATGGGCACCCTGCATGAGCTATCCCGCCGCGGCGTGCCGATTATCGTTTTCAATCCGCTGCGTGAACGGGCGCTGGAGCGTTTTGCCGATCCGCAGAACGTGATGGAGATGGCGACCCGGCGCTCGACGCCGATCGCCTCGACCTACTACCAGGTACGGGCCGGCGGCGACGCGGCGGCGCTGAAAGGGATCGCCAAAGCGCTGCTGCAGCTGGAGGAGGAGCAGGGCAATGTGCTCGACCACGCGTTTATTGCCCAACATACCCAGGGATTCACCGCCTTCGCCGATGACCTCCACGCCACCCGCTGGCAGGACATCGAACAGGAGTCTGGCCTGACGCGCGAATCCCTGAACCAGGTTGCGGCGGCTTACGCCAAATCCAGGGCCACCATCGTCACCTACGGTATGGGCATCACCCAGCATAACAAAGGCACCTCCAACGTGCGTCTGATTGCCGACCTGCTGCTGATGCGCGGCAATATCGGCAAGCCGGGGGCCGGGATCTGTCCTTTGCGCGGTCACTCGAACGTCCAGGGTAACCGCACTGTCGGGATTAGCGAAAAACCCTCCGCGGCTTTCCTCGACAGCCTGCAGCGGGTGATGGGGATTACGCCGCCGCGGCATCATGGCCACGATGCGGTAAAAGCCCTGGAGGCCATGATCGCCGGCGAAGCCAAAGCGCTGATCTGCCTTGGGGGCAACTTCGCCGTGGCGATGCCGGACCACGAACGCGCCTTCCCGGCGATGCGCGGCCTTGAGCTCAGCGTTCACGTCGGCACCAAGCTCAACCGCTCACATCTCCTGACGGCGAAAGAGACCTTTATTCTGCCGTGTCTGGGCCGCACCGAGCTTGACCTGCAGGCCAGCGGCCGGCAGTCGATCACCGTCGAGGATTCGATGTCGATGGTGCATGCTTCGTCGGGCAAGCTTAAGCCCGCCTCGCCGATGCTGCGCTCGGAGCCGGCGATTGTCGCCGGTCTGGCGAAGGCCACCTTGCCCGCCAGCAAAGTGGACTGGCAGTACCTCGTGGAAGACTACGATCGCATTCGCGATCTGATCGAACAGACCATTCCTGGGTTCGAGGATTATAACCAGCGCATTCGCCATCCTGGAGGCTTCCGCATGCCGCTGCCGCCGACCGAGCGCATCTGGCCTACCGCCACCGGTAAAGCCATGTTCTCGGTATTTAAAGGGGTGCATGAGAACGTGGTGGTGGAGGGTGAGGACGTGATGCGCCTGGTGACGCTGCGCAGTCATGACCAGTACAACACCACCATCTACGCGATGGATGACCGCTACCGTGGCGTCTTTGGCCGCCGCGACGTGCTGTTTATGAACGAGCAGGATATGGCCGCCCAGGGTCTGGAGCATGGCGATCGGGTGGATATCCATACCGCGCTGCCGGGAAGCGCGCTGACGCTGGAAGATATCACGGTGGTGGCCTACGGCATTGCGCCGGGCACCGTCGGCGCCTATTATCCGGAAGCCAACGTGCTGGTGCCGCTGAACTATCTCGATGAAGAGAGCGGCACCCCTTCGTATAAGTCGGTTCCCGTTCGCCTGACGCTGCGCTCGAAAGAGATCCGTCCGCTGGCCGGCGGGCGTTAAAAAGGTATAGCGCAGAGCGGCGTCGCGCCGTCCTGCGCCCCGCAGCACCTCGTGGTGTCCTCGCTTGAATTTATCGCTAGCGAAACTAACATTCTGGTAACCTGTGCGCGGCCCCGGGGGTGAACGGCGGGGTTCAAACGGGAAAGAGAATGGATATTAAGCAACTCAAGTATTTGATCGCGCTCGATCAGACGCGCCATTTTGGCCAGGCGGCGGCGGCCTGTCATATTACCCAGCCGACGCTCTCCATGCGCATTCGTAACCTGGAAGAGGAGCTGAACCTGACGCTGATCCAGCGCGGCCAGCGCTTTGAGGGGTTTACCCCGGAGGGAGAGCGGATCCTGGCCTGGGCGCGGGCGGTGCTGGCCGCTCATGACGGCCTGGCGGCAGAGGCGGCCATCTGTCGCGGGCAGATGGTCGGCCAGCTGCGGGTCGGTATGGTGCCGCTGGCGAGCCTCAATCCGATGCAGTTGATTAAACCCCTGGCGGAGAAATATCCGGCGCTGCAGTTCAGCCTGTTGTCGATGACCTCGGAGCAGATTATCGATGGCGTCAGCCGTAATCAGCTGGATCTGGGGATCTGTTATCTGCAGCATCTGGATGAAGGTCAGTTCAAGATTGCTCGCTTGCCGCAAACCCGGATGGGACTGCTGCACGATAAACGCCATTTCGACTTCAGCGCCGGGACGCCGGGATGGGAGACGCTGGCGACGCTGCCCCTCGGCTTTCTGACCAAGGGGATGTATTACCGGGAATCGATTGAAATCAGCTTTAAGGCCAAAGGGCTAACGCCGAGGTATGTCTTTGAAAGTGATTCGACGTTTCAGATTATCCAGGCGGTGCAGGCGGGGATCTGCTGCGCCATTATGCCGCTTAACAACGGCCTCGAAGCGCTAAGCGATAATCTTGAAATTCTGCCGATCGCCGAAACCCATGTTGATTCACAGCTGGCGCTGATTATGCGCCAGCAGGAACCAGTCTCGACCCTGGCGGAAAAATGCTTCGCCGAGGCGCAGGGGATATTTGGCTGAGGCCGGGCCGCAGACCTGGCGGCTTGTCACTAAAATGCCTAAACGCCCCTCTGATGGGAGAGTGTCAATATAGCCCCGGTGATGCTGGACCGTTGGTAAAAGTGGTATTGCGGCGCCGCTTAATGCTGTCCAGAAGTTACAAGCCTTAATGACAATTTTTTATCCCTTCTGCAGTACACATCACAAATATTAACTATGGCAACAGTCGTCATTCACTTAACAAGTAGGGAAACCGTATGGATATGGAAGCAACCGTCATGGAACTCATCATTAACGCCGGTGAGTCCCGCAGTCTGGCGATGCAGGCGCTGCAAGCCGCCAGAAAAGGAGTGTGGCAGGACGTTGATAGGCTGATGCAGGACGCCGCAGATGCCGCAAAACGCGCGCATGATGTACAAACCATGCTTATCGGTATGGATGAGGGCTGTGGCAAAGTACCGGTTAATCTTATTCTGGTACATGCCCAGGATCATATAATGACCTCTATGCTTGCGCGGGAGTTGATCGCGGAGCTTATTGAGGTTCAGCGCCAGCTGCAACATCGCAACTGATAAAATATGTCGCCGCCGGCACCCTCGGCGGCGACCGCCATCAGATATTCTCCAGACGAATGCCCCGCGTTCTCGGGCCGAAGATCCCCACCGACAGCATCACCATCAGCATACTGACGACGATAAAGCTAATTACTCCCGGCGTACCGGCGTATTGCAGAATAATGCCGATCAGAATGCTGGTCACCGCGGTCGAGAGCCGGCTGAACGAGTAGCAGAAGCCGACGGCGCGGGCGCGAATATGGGTCGGGAAGACCTCGGCCTGGTAGGCGTGGTAGCTGATGGTCAGCCAGGCGTTGGACCAGGTGATCATAAACCCGCAGATCACCAGCAGAATCGGGTTGTTTTGCAGAGCGAACAGGGTGCCGAAGATAACGGTCATCAGCGCGGAGAGGACAATCTGCCACTTGTTTTCAAAGCGATGCACGAAGCGGGTGCAGAACAGGCAGCCCAGCGGATAGGCGAGGGTGATAAAGAAGGCGTACAGCAGGCTATGGGTGATGCTGGCGCCCTGACCGGAGAGCAGCGCCGGCAGCCAGTTGCCAAAGCCGAAGAAACCGATCGCCTGGAAGAAGTTCATCACCATCAGCATCAGGGTGCGCTGCCGATACTGCGGTGCCCAGATTTCGCGGAAGGTGCCGCGTTTGACGACGCTCTGTGCCGCATGCGCATGCTTCGGCGACGGCGTCAGGCCGCAGCGGGCTTCCATCTCACACATCACCGTATGCGCGTCATCATGCCGCCCTTTGCTTTCCAGCCAGCGGGCTGACTCCGGTAGCTTTTTGCGGATAAACCAGATCGCCAGTGAGAACAGTGCGCCAAAGATGATCACCCAGCGCCAGCCGCTGAGGCCGAACAGGGTGGTCGGCACCAGCATCCAGGACATCAGCGCCACCGCCGGAACCGAGAGGAACTGGATGAAGAAGGCAAAGGCAAAGGCTTTATTGCGCAGATGGGTTGGCACCCATTCGCTGAGATAGGTATCAATGGCCACCAGCTCAATGCCGAGGCCGATCCCCACCAGAAAGCGGAAGAAGATCACCCCTTCCGCGCTACTCTGCGTCGCCATCAGCAGCGAAAAAAGACCGTACCAGGCGAGCGCCACCATAAAGGTCAGGCGGCGGCCCAGTTTGTCCGCCAGCGGCGCCAGCAGACTGGCGCCGATAAACAGCCCCATAAAGGTGGCGGAGGCGAAGGCCGCCTGGTCGGCGATGCCGAAGATGCCCGCCTGTCCGGTGTGGAAAATGCCCTCCGCCAGCAGGCCCGCGCTGATATACCCGGTCTGGAAGAGATCGTAGAGCTCAAAGAAGCCGCCAAGTGAGAGCAGGGTAATAAACGACCATAACCCAAATGAGGCGGGCAGCGCATCAATGCGTCCGGTTAAGCTGGCGTGCGGTTGTCCTGGCGAAGCATAGGGCGTTTCGCCGAGAACCTGGGTGGTAGACATGGTGTTGTGTTCCTCAGGAAGAATGGTTTGCCTGCTAATGTTAATTGATTGTTAATAGTTTTAAATTTTTAATCCTTAGCCTTAGCGACATTCTTTAGCGTAAGATCGCGCTGGGGAGACATAAAGATGATATTCATGCTGGTTTTCGCCGCATCCCAGCGACGGAATTGAAGTAAATCACCGCTGACGGCATTTTAGTCGCCTGGCGATGTCACGCTACGCAGGACCCGCGAAAGACAAACTAAACGAATCGTCACCGGCGGCGTTTTCGTGCTTTACCCATCATTACCCCGGGCTATAATGTGCCCACTTTTATTCAGGAGTCATACGTTGGACAGTCACCCTTATTGCGATTTTCCGGCAAGCTAACGCGATCATTTCGCTGCTTGCCATCCCGGCGGGCAGCAATCTCTCAGTTCCGGATTGCCTCCCTCAATAATTTATGCGCCATTGAGCGCGAGAGGCAGCGTTATGTTTATGTTTTCCAGACCCTTATTTCCTCCACCATCATCCACCCGCTAATCGCCCGGCGCGGCTGAGCGCTACATCTGTAATTTTTGGCTTTCTGTTTTCTGGAGGAAGGCGCGATGGTATTTCCTTATATGACACATTTACTCGCGGCAATGTTGTTGGGGGCGCTGATCGGCGCGGAAAGACAGTGGCGACAACGTATGGCCGGTTTACGCACCAATGCCCTGGTGGCCACCGGCGCGGCGGTGTTTATTCTCAGCGCGATGTCGGCCTCGCCGGACAGCCCGGGGCGTATTGCAGCGCAGATCGTCTCCGGTATCGGCTTCCTTGGGGCAGGGGTGATTATGCGTGATGGCATGAACGTCCGCGGCCTCAATACCGCCGCCACGCTGTGGTGTTCGGCCGGGATCGGCGTACTCTGCGGCCTGGGACAGTTCTGGAACGCGACGGCGGCTACGCTGATTATTCTGTGCGCCAATATCCTGCTGCGCGAGGCGGCGCAGCGCATTCATGCCTTGCCGGGGGCCGGTGACGAAGAGAAACGCTATGTCTTACGCGTCACCTGTCTGCGCGAACATGAAAATGCCGTACGTCAGCTGTTGCTGAATATTGCGCAGCAGCAGCGGTTTACCCTGCAGGGATTGCAGTCGGCGGCGGCGGACACCGCGGACCATCTGGAGATTTGCGCGCAGCTGATTAGCCATAAGCAGCACCAAAAAACGCTGGCGCAAATTATGGCGCAGATGGGCGTTCAGCAGAACGTCACATCGGTGCACTGGCGTGTCGGAGAGGCGTAGGGGCTGGCGGCGGAGCAGCGGAAACGGCCGCTCGTCGCGCGATTCGCCATCCCGCGGGAAAGCGGCTAGAATGGCCTCCTCGCAGGAGGTTATAAGAATGTTAAATAATGGATGTGTACCCTCGGAATCTGGTCCCACAGAGGTGACGGCTGATTTTCGTTTTACCCGCGTGATGGCCGAGCAGGCGGCGCGGGCGCGTCTGACGCTGGACGACGATCAGCTGTCACTCATCGCCCGCCTTGACGCCCTCGGTCAGCAGTTGGTGTCCACGACAGGCAGGCCGCAGGGGGTGTACGTCTGGGGACGTACCGGGCGAGGGAAAAGCTTTATCCTCGACCACTTTTTCGCCAGCCTGCCGCTCGCCGCCAGGCGGCGGGTCCATTTTCATCACTTCTTCCGCGAACTGCACCAGCGGCTGAATGCCCCCGGAGCGCCCGACCTGCAGACGGTGATGAGGCAGATGACATCCGGTTGCCGCCTGCTATGCTTCGACGAATTTCATCTGCACGACCCAGGCGACGCCATGCTGATTAAAGCCTTGCTGGAACACCTCTTTCAACACGGTATCGTGCTGCTGGCCACCTCAAACTACCCACCGGAGATGCTGCTGCCCAATCCGCTATATCACGATCGCTTTTTACCGTCGATCGCGCTGATCCGCGCCCATCTAACGGTGGTGGCGCTGAACGGCGAGGAGGATTATCGCGTACGGCATCTTAGCCAGGATAAGGCCTTCTGCAGCGGGCGGATGTGGGTTAATCCGAATGCACAACAGCGTCAGCTGTATGACCTGCCGTCGCTGCCTGGCGAACCGGTTTCGCTGACGGTAGGCTATCGCACGCTGCTGGCGGCCGCGGCGTCGCCCGCGTTGCTGCACTTCACCTTTACCCAGCTTTGTCAGGCCGCCACGGCGGTGATGGACTATCTGACGCTCTGCGAAAGCTATGCCGTCTGGCTACTGGACGAGGTGCCGCCATTGGCTACGGTGGGGCCGGCGGCCCAGCAGCGCTTTATCAATGTGATTGATGTGCTGTATGAAAAGCAGATCCGCCTGCTGCTGGTGACCCGCTGCGACCTGGAGACGCTGGTGGCAGGGGTGGAACTGGAGGATATTCAACGAACGCGGAGTCGCCTGCAACAGCTGCCGCGGGCGGTATAAGGAAAACGCCCCGGCGGGAGCCGGGGCGAGAGGATTACAGATCGAAGCGGTCGAGGTTCATCACCTTGGTCCAGGCGGCAACGAAGTCATGCACCAGCTTCTGCTGCCCGTCGGCGCAGGCGTACACTTCCGCCAGGGCGCGCAGTACCGAGTTGGAGCCAAACACCAGATCCACGCGGGTGGCGCTGTACTTCGCTTCGCCGGTTTTACGGTCGCTGCCGGTAAACAGCTCCGCGTTATCATCGGCCGTTTTCCAGACGGTAGCCATATCAAGCAGATTGACGAAGAAGTCATTGCTGAGCACGCCGACGCGGTCGGTAAACACCCCGTGTTTGCTGCCGTCGTAGTTCGCGCCCAGTACGCGCAAGCCACCGACCAGCACGGTCATTTCCGGGGCGGTTAGCGTCAGCTGCTGCGCTTTATCGATCAGCAGGGTTTCCGTCGAGACACCGCCTTCGATACGGCGATAGTTGCGGAAGCCATCCGCCAGCGGCTGCAGCAGATCAAACGACTCGACGTCGGTCTGCTCAGGCAGAGCGTCGACGCGGCCTGGGGTAAACGGCACATTGACGCTGACGCCGGCGGCAGCGGCCGCCTGCTCAACGCCGACCACGCCGGCCAGCACGATAATATCGGCCAGCGACGCTTTGCCGGAGGCGCGCTGGATCGCCTGCAGGGTCGGCAGCACCCGGCTGGCGATGGCGTTAACCGGCCAGTCTTTCTGCGGGGCCAGCGCCAGACGCGCGCCGTTAGCGCCGCCGCGTTTATCGCCGCCGCGGAAGGTGGAGGCGGACGCCCAGGCGACCGAGACCAGCTCACTGACCGACAGGCCGGCGCCGGCGATGGCGGTTTTCAGGCTGGCGATATCTTCCGCGCTCGGCTGATGGGTCGCTGCCGGCAGCGGATCCTGCCAAATCAGATCTTCTTTCGGCACTTCCGGCCCGAGGTAACGGGATTTTGGCCCCATATCACGGTGGGTCAGCTTGAACCACGCCCGGGCGAACGCCTCGTTAAAGGCCTGCGGATCGTTGAGGAAGCGGCGGGAGATTTTTTCAAACTCCGGGTCGAAGCGCAGGGTCAGGTCGGTGACCAGCATGGTCGGTTTGCGCTTTTTCTCCGGGTTAAACGGATCCGGGATAATCTCCGGCGCGTCTTTGGCTTCGAACTGGATCGCGCCAGCCGGGCTGCGGGTCTGCACCCATTCGTATTTGAACAGGTTTTCGAAAAAGTAGTTGCTCCACTGGGTGGGCGTCTGCGTCCAGACCACTTCCAGACCGGAGGTGATGGCGTCCGCGCCTGCGCCGCTGCCGTAGCTGGAGTGCCAGCCCAGACCCTGCGCTTCCAGCGGCGCGGCTTCCGGCTCGGCGCCGACGTGGCTGGTTTCTGCGGCGCCGTGGGTTTTGCCCAGCGTATGGCCGCCGGCGATCAGCGCGACGATCTCTTCATCGTCCATCGCCATATTGCCGAAGGTGGCGCGAATGGCCGCCGCGGCGGACAGCGGCTCGCCGCTGGCGTTCGGACCTTCCGGGTTGACATAAATCAGACCCATTTCGGTGGCGCCGATGGCCTGTTTCGCCAGGCTTTCCGGATGACGGTGGGCCAGCCACTCTTTCTCATCGCCCCAGTCGACGTCGAGATCCGGTTCCCAGACGTCTTCGCGACCGGCGCCAAAGCCAAAGGTGCGGAAGCCGGCGTTTTCCAGAGCGACGTTACCCGCCAGCATGTAAAGGTCGGCCCAGGAGATTTTCTGGCCATATTTCTGTTTCACCGGCCACAGCAGACGGCGGGCCTTATCGAGGCTGACGTTGTCAGGCCAGGAGTTCAGGGGGGCAAAGCGCTGCTGTCCACGACCTGCGCCGCCGCGACCGTCAACGGTGCGGTAGGTGCCGGCGCCGTGCCAGGCCATACGAATAAACAAGCCAATATAGCTACCCCAGTCTGCCGGCCACCACTCTTGCGAATCGGTCAGCAGCGCTCTGAGATCAGCCTTCAGCGCGGAGTAATCGAGCTTTTTAAACTCTTCCCTGTAGTTAAAATTCTCACCCAACGGGTTGGAGCGATTGGAGTGCTGGTTTAACAGATCGACACGCAGCTGGTTCGGCCACCAGTCGCGGTTGGCGGTGCCGCTGCCGGCGCTCTGTTTTGGCGTCTCGGCGTGGAAAGGGCACTTCCCGGCGGATGCATTGTTGGATGGGTCGTTAGACGTGCTCATATCAGGCTCCGTTTGCTTTTGTGAATGCCGTTACGATATACACTGCTACCAATAAGCGATATTTGAATGAATCTACGGATTTAATAGCTATTTCCGTTCAATGAAGGGTTAGGCAACCCCCTGGTGGGACCGTGTCGGCCTGGAGATTGAGATTAACCTCATTAGTAACCATAGCCGTAACGAGGCGGCAAAGGAAACGATTCGCGTCAAGCTGGGCGAAGGAATGCTAATTGTTTGAGATATGACAAGTTTTACTACGAATCTCGCATTAGCGCTGCCAGTAGGGCGGCGATCCAAACACGTCGGCAAAATAGTCAATCACTGTCCGCACGTTGAGAGAGGGATGGCGGGTATAAGGATAAATCGCCGCGATATACGATGGCGTGTGGCTGATGGCCGCCGAATAGCGATCCATCAGCGTGACTAATGTCCCGTTGTGCAGCGCCCCGCTGACCATCCAGTCGGGAAATAACACGATCCCCATCCCGCCGATGGCTGAAGTGAGCAGGGCATCGGCATTGTTCGAGGTCATGAGCGGGGTCAACGGATAGTGCACCCATGCCTCTTCGCGCTGGCGAAACAGCCAGCGGTTGGCTCCCTGCGAACCGCCATACACCAGCGTGCGATGTTGATGCAATGCCTCCGGCGAAGTCGGGCTGCCGTACCGTGAAACATACTCCGGGGAGGCGGTCAGGTAATAGCGCTGGCTGCCAAACACTCTGGCGTGATAGCCCGCGTCCGGCAGGCTGCTGATGCGAAAAAGGATATCCGTCGCATCGCGATGGGGATCGATAAAATCGTCGGTCAGCATCAGGTCAAACTGCAGTTTGGGATGCCGGGCCGCCAGTTCCGGAAGCCAGGGGGCGATATGCCGCTGACCAAAATAGACCGGCGCATTGATCCGCACCAGTCCGCCGGGGACCTGTGCCCGATCCTGTAACGCCCGTTGCGCGTCGGCGTACTGTCCCAGCAGTTCCCGGGCGGACGCTGCGAAAAGGCGTCCTGCTTCGGTCGGTACCACGGCACGGGTGTTGCGGTAGAACAGCTGCTGCCCGAGGGCATCTTCCAGCTGCTGGATGGTTCGCGAGATCAACGAGGGAGAGACCCCTTCGCGGCGGGCCACTACGGAAAAACTCTGGTTATCGTAAACCGCGATGAAAAGCTGAAGGGCGCGAAAATCGACGCTGCTGGCATCGGCCATCTGTGCAATTCCTGCAATAGTGTTTTCTGCATTATACCGTTTATCGCATCAGCACGCTGTTTTATCCTCAGCCGCCTGTTGTACAGAGGAGGCGCAGTAATGGCGTTATTATTCATTTTATTAGTGATTGCCGGCGGCATGGGATTATCGGTCGAGGCCGGCCTGCTGGGGCCGCTGGCGAGCCAGGTGGGGGATCTGTGGGCAACCATGAGCATCTTTGGGATTGGCGCAGTGTTAACCTTTTTTCTGATGCTCTTTTTCAGCCCGCGTAGCAGCCCGTCGTTCTTTTCTCTGCCCGGCTGGCAACTCACCGGCGGTCTGTTGGGGGCGGGGTACGTGGTGATCTTGACCATGGCGACGCCGGTGATTGGTATTGCCATGACCATGATCGGCATCCTGGCGGGTCAGGTGGCGAAAAGCCTGGCGATCGACCATTACGGGTTATTCGGCAGCCCACGGCGCAAAATCGATCCGCGGCGCGCCATGGCGCTGATGTTGATTATGGCGGCGTTACTGCTGGTGGCTCTGGGTTAAGGAGGGGAAATGGATACGATAGTGATCATTCTGGCGCTGTGCGGCGGCGCATTGCTTAGCGTCCAGGCGGCGATAAATGGCCGTCTTGGCAGCCAGGTGGGGGTGCTGCGCAGCGCCTTTTTAACCTTCGCCACCGGCGCGCTGGTGACGGGATTGCTGATCCTGTTTTTTGCTCCAGCGACGTCGGTAAACCTGCTACAGGTGCCTAAGTGGCAGCTGCTGGGCGCTTTTTGCGGCGTGCCCTACATCGTCATTATGGTGCTGGCGGTGCAGCGGATAGGCACCGCTACGGCTACCGTGGCGGTGATCTTTGGCCAGCTGACGATGAGCCTGCTGATCGACAACTTTGGCTGGCTGGGCAATAGCACGATGGCGTTCTCGCCGGCGCGACTGGCGGCGGTGATATGTCTGGCCCTCGCGCTGTACTTAATCTACACCTCAGGGAAGTCGGCTACCTCCCACGAGGCGGCCCGCGCAGAACACTGAGCTGCGCCGACGCGTCGGGCATCGTGAATATAGCCTGACGCGTCACGGGCAAGGTTAAGAATAACGATCCCTCTAACATGCTGAAACATTTCTGCCAGATCATTAGCAACCTTTCAGTAGGGCTGACGCTGCGATAAGGCTATGCTTCCCGGCCGTTACGCCGTTGGCTTTTCCAGTGATTCAGGTGATGTACCGCTAATGCCCCTTTTGAGAGACGAAATTCGCGACCACTCCGCGGAAGAGATGCTGTTTATCCGCCGGGCCGCAATTGCTTTTCTGCTGGTGGTGGTCTGCTTTGGCGTGCTGATCGTTAACCTCTACCATCTGCAGGTGGAGCAGCACGATTTTTACCAGACCCGGTCAAACCAGAACGACATCAAAATGCTGCCCATCGCCCCCAGCCGCGGGCTGATATTCGATCGCAACGGCATTCCGCTGGTGCAGAATATCACCCTGTATCGCCTGCAGGTGATCCCGAGCAAAATTCCCGATATGGCCGCGCTGTTGCAGCAGCTGACGCCTATCGTCGACCTGACGCCGGACGACATCGCCAGCTTTCGCGACGATATGCACCACACCAGCCGCTACAAAGCGGTCACCCTCAAGTCAGACCTCAGCGATGTGGAGGTGGCCCGCTTCGCGGTCAACGAATTCCGTTTCCCCGGCGTGACGGTGGAGAGCTACCAACAACGGGAATACCCCTACGGCGCAGAGCTGGCGCACGTGGTGGGCTATGTGTCGAAAATCAACGACAGCGATCTGCAACGGCTGGCGAAAAACGGCGAAGAGGAGAACTACGCCGCCGACCGCAATATCGGTAAGCAGGGCATCGAGGGCTATTATGAAAAAGCGCTCCACGGCACCACCGGCTATCAGGAAGTGGAGGTGGATAACCACGGCCGGGTGGTGCGTCTACTGAAAGAGATGCCGCCGGTGGCCGGAAAAAACCTCTATCTGACTCTCGACCTTCATCTCCAGCAGTATATTGAGTCGGTGCTGAAGGGACAGCGGGCGGCGGTGGTGGTGGTCGACCCGCGGGATGGCGGCGTGTTGGCGATGGTCTCCAGTCCCAGCTACGATCCTAATCCGTTCGTCAAAGGTATCGGCTATCAGGCCTATAAATCGCTGCTGGAGAATCCGGACCGGCCGCTGATCAACCGCGTCACCCAGGGGCTATATCCTCCGGCTTCGACGGTCAAACCCTATATGGCGCTGTCGGCGCTCTCCGCTGGGGTCATCACCCCGAACACCACCTTCTTCGGGGCGCCGACGTGGACGCTGCCGGGCACGCAACGCCGCTACCGCGACTGGCTGAAAACCGGCCACGGCATGCTCAACGTGACTAAAGCCATCGAAGAGTCAGCGGACACCTTTTTCTATCAGGTCGCCTTCGAGATGGGCATTGACCGGATCCATGAATGGCTGAGCAAGTTCGGCTACGGCCAGTCCACCGGCATCGACCTTAATGAGGAGTACGCCGGGGTGCTGCCCAGCCGGGAGTGGAAACAGCGGGTGCATAAAAAGCCCTGGTATCAGGGGGACACCATCTCGGTCGGCATCGGCCAGGGGTACTGGATCGCCACCCCGATCCAGATGGTGAAGGCGCTTACCACTCTGCTGAACAATGGTAAAGTACAGGATCCGCATCTGCTCTATTCGATGAAGCAGGGCAACCATGTGGAACGTTATCAGCAGCCGGCGAACCTGCCGCAGGTGGGTGACCCGAAATCCCCGTACTGGGGCATTGTGCGCAACGGCATGTATGGGATGGCGAATCAGCCCAACGGCACCGGCTATAAGCTGTTTCATACTGCGCCGTATCAGATCGCGGCGAAGTCCGGGACCTCGCAGGTCTTTAGCCTGAAGCAAAACCAGACCTATAACGCCAAAATGATCCCGGTGCGTCTGCGCGACCATATCTTCTACACCCTGTTTGCCCCTTATCAGCATCCGAAGGTGGCGATGGCGCTGATTCTGGAGAACGGCGGCGGGGATGGGGTGG
>NZ_KV792636.1:80409-93005 GCF_001808265.1 Klebsiella sp. HMSC16A12 | reverse complement strand
GGTGGCCGGACCGACGGCGCGCGCCATCCTGGACCATATTTTTGTCCCGCAGCAGGCATCTTCGGCGGCAGCCGATGTGCCGCAGCGTGACAGCGCCGATGCCCAGTAAGCGACAGGACTTATTCCGCAGGCGCATCGTCCATAGTAATTGGTTATTTGTCCCATCGTCTTCCCGGCGGCATAGTGTTTTACGGGAACATGACCCGGAGCGAGGAGGAAAGGTGACACGTAACCGATTACTGCTGGTCCAGACCGGCACGCCGCCGACGGCCATTCGCCAGGCGCATGGCGATCTGCCGCGCTGGTTTCGCACGCTGCTGGCGCCGTGGCAGACGCAGCTCACCACGGTGCGGGTGTTTGAAGATGAACCGCTGCCGACGCCGGATAACCAGACCATAGCGGTGCTGACCGGCTCGTGGGCGATGGTAACCGATCGTCTGGCGTGGAGCGAACGGACCGCCGACTGGATCCGGCAGGCGGTGGCTATCGACATGCCGCTGTTCGGCGTTTGTTATGGTCATCAACTGATGGCCCATGCCCTGGGGGGCGAGGTGGCGTATCATCCTGGCGGGCGGGAAAGCGGCAGCCAAACCATTACGCTGTCGCCATGGGGTATCGATGATCCGCTGCTGAGCGGCCTGCCGGCTACATTTCCTGCGCATCTGAGCCATTTGCAAACCGTGACTCGTCTGCCGGAAGGGGCCACGGTGCTGGCCGCGTCCTCCCACGATCCCCACCAGATTGTGCGCTATGGGCCGCACGCGGTCTCTACGCAATTTCACCCGGAATTTACCGCGCCGATAGCCCGTTCGCTGATCCGCCACCGGGAGGCGGTGCTGCAGGCGGAAGGTATTGACGCGCAGCGGTTACACGACGAGGTGCAGGAGAGCCCGCAGGGCGCGGCGATCCTTACGCGCTTCGTCAGCGCCTTTCTGACCCCGGATGCCCCCGGCCATTAATCCCCTGTCGTGAACAGCACCTGCCAGCGGCGACGCCGGCGGGTCATTTCGCGTGCCAGATCGGCCACCTCTGCAACGCGCAGCGCGTCGACCGCCTGCGGCGTTAGCTCTGGTAAACCATACTCCTGACGCAGGGCGGACAGCGCCCGCGCCTCAGGCGGCCTGCTGGCGCGGATCTGAGCGGCCAGGCGCTGCTGTAGCGGTCTGAAGGTCGCCTCATCCATGGGGGCCAGCTGGCGCAGAAAGTCTTTACCACAGCGCAGCAATTCCCCGGCGCGGCGATCCGGGG
The DNA here is from genome assembly GCF_001808265.1 of Klebsiella sp. HMSC16A12. Lineage (NCBI taxonomy): Bacteria > Pseudomonadati > Pseudomonadota > Gammaproteobacteria > Enterobacterales > Enterobacteriaceae > Klebsiella > Klebsiella sp. HMSC16A12. The sequence continues at coordinate 91,757 of NZ_KV792636.1, read as the reverse complement.
ACTGGAGCGCCATCAGCAGCCCGTCGCGATCGGCGACCCGCTGATAGCGGCAGCTCACCACATAGCCAATCTGCTGCTCCACCCGCAGGCGCTGGAAAAATAGCGGCTCACAATGCTGCGCCAGCAGCCGCAGGGCCGCCAGCGAGGCGCCATCCGGCAGCGGAATGAAGACCAGCAGCGCCGTATCGCCTCCCGGATAAACCAGACGTTCGACGCCGCGGCGGCAGGGCGCCGGAGCGGGCATCGGCGGATTAACCGGGGCGGTAATCAGGCTCAGCTGACGCGCTATCCACTGCGCATCTTCTGCGCTGCCGCCGGCCAGGGCCGCCAGCCAACCTTTCTGATGCCCGGATGTACCCAGCCGTTCGGGGAGTTGAGCCATGAGATAACGGATAGCGATACTTTCCGGCGGTGGGGTCAGCGAGGCGACCGGGAGCGCGAGCTGCCGCAGGATGGCCTGCAGGATCGCCTCCGGCCGTCGGCCTGGCTCCGGCAGCTGGAGGGTCAACTGCCAGCTGCCGTCGAACAGATGCCACTCGCCGTGTCCCCCGGCATGGCGCAGGGCGGCAAGCTGTGGGCGCAGCTGTTCCCCACGCGCCAGTCCTTCGGCCTGATCGGGCGAGCAGTAGAAGGGCGGTCGCAGCAGGAGCCTCGGCGGCTCTTCCGGTAACGGGAGATGGAGCAGCGGCGCGGCTTTCTCCGGGCATTTGGCAACGAGATCGCCAGCGGCCTGCGGATAGAAAGCGAACGCCAGCGCCGGGTCAGACTCAGGGCGGCGGCGCCAGCGGCTAAGCGGCAGGCTAAAGCCCTGGGTGGCAACAGGCTCCCATGGGGAAACGGTTTGACAGGCCAGGCTGACCGACGGGGCGGCCTGCAGGGCGGCGCAAAAATCGGCGAACCCGGCGGGCGGCGCGCCGGGGGCAAAGCCGAATGCCCGCTGGCGCAGCTGATCGAGAGGCGACAGCGCCTGAAAGCGGCGGCGGGATAGCTGATAGTAGTGTTGCTGCTGCTCAGGCGTCGTTTGCTGTAGCGCCTGCAGCCAGTGGGTTATCTGCCGGTCGACCTCTTCCGGCCGGTCGCTGGCGAAGACCAGCGCCAGCCAGCCGAGGTACCGATCCTGATACAGCCAGTTCAGCGCCACATCCCCGGCCAGCCGGCGCTGGCGCAGGCTGGCCATCAGGCTGCCGGGGGCTTCATCCAGCAAAAACTCGCGCAGTAACGTGACGTTGTCACTTAAAGCGATCAGCGGGCAGCGCCACAGCGCGGGCTGGCTGGAGACCGCCAGCTGCAGTGCAGTGAACTCGCCCAGGCGCAGCGGCGGCGCCGGCGGCGGAGGCTCGCCTGCGGCAAGCCCGGCGGCGAAACGGGCCGCCAGCTCGCCGAGCGCCTCCAGCGACTGCGGTCCCTGCAGCCAGAGCTGCATTCGCCGGGCGACGTAATGGGTGCGGTGAAAATCGCCTAAGGCGGCCTGCAGCGCAGCGAGATCGCCCGCCAGCGCGTCGGCGCTGCCTACCTGAAAGCGGCGAAACGCCGCGGGCGCGCTGGCGGCGTGGCGCACCGCGGCTTCCCGGCGCGATGGCTCATGCTGCTGGATCAGGCGGTACTCGGCGTCAATCACCGCCACTTCGCGCTGAATATCTTCCCTGAGCAGCAGCGGGGCCTGCAGCATCTCCTGTAGACGCGCGACGCCATCAGCCAGAGCATCGGCGGCAACCTCGAAAAAGAACGCGCTATGGCGAGCCAGGGTGGTGGCATTCACGCTTCCGCCCTGGCGCTGCACCCAGCCCATCAGTCGGTCATCATCCTGGTAGCGCTCTCCGCCGTAAAACAGCAGGTGTTCCAGCAGGTGCGCCAGCCCAGGGAAGCGCGACGGTTCGTGGTGGCTGCCGGCGGCGACCCGCGCCAGGGCAGCCGCGCGATCCGCCTGCGGCTGATGGACCAGGGTGGCCTGCAGGCCGCCCGGCAAAATGACGGTGCGGGTCGCCAGCGTCATTACAGGTCCCGGGTTTGGTAGATCAGCTGCGAGCGGGTACGGTTGCGGAACTGCAGCTGGCTGACTTTTATGTCGCTGCAGGCCGCTTCGCGCCTGGCCTCGAGGATTTTGTGATGATGCGGGGATTTGCTGCACACCGGGTCGGCGTTATCGGCGCTGCCGGTCAGCATAAAGGCCTGGCAGCGGCAGCCGCCGAAGTCCTTCTCTTTTTCATCACAGGAGCGGCACGGCTCCGGCATCCAGTCATACCCGCGGTAGCGATTGAAGCCGAATGAGTCATACCAGATCGATTCCAGACTCTGCTCCAGCACCGACGGAAATGCCACCGGCAGCTGGCGCGCGCTGTGGCAAGGCAGGGCGGTGCCTTCCGGGGTGACGCTGAGGAAAATCGATCCCCAGCCGCCCATGCAGCCTTTCGGCCGCTCTTCGTAATAGTCCGGGGTGACGAACAGCAGGTTGGTGAGGTTGCCGCTGGCGGCCATTTTCTGCCGGTAGTCAGCGACCACCTGCTCGGCGCGGGCGATCTGTTCCCGGGTCGGCAGCAGCCCTTCGCGATTAAGAAACGCCCACCCGTAGAACTGGCAGGTGGCCAGCTCAACGTCATCGGCTTCCAGCTCAATGCACAGCTCGATAATTTTATCGAGCTGGTCGATGTTGTGCCGGTGGAGAACGAAGTTGAGCACCATCGGGTAGTCGCGCGCTTTCACGGCTTTGGCCATGGTCAGCTTCTGCTGGAAGGCTTTTTTGTTGCCGGCCAGCGCGGCGTTGAGCACTTCATCGCTGGCCTGGAAGCTAATCTGGATATGGTCCAGCCCGGCCTCGCTGAAGGCGTCCAGTTTGCTCTCCGTCAGCCCTATCCCGGAGGTGATCAGGTTGGTATAGAACCCGAGGTTGCGCGCGGCGCGGATCAGCTCCGGCAGATCTTTACGGGTCAGCGGCTCGCCGCCGGAAAAGCCCAGCTGAACGCTGCCCATCGCCCGCGCCTGGCGAAAGACCTCGATCCATTGTTCGGTGGTCAGCTCCTTATCCTGCCGGGCGAAGTCCAGCGGATTGGAACAGTAGGGACACTGCAGCGGGCAGCGGTAGGTCAGCTCCGCCAGCAGCCACAGCGGCGGATTGACGGTGGGTTTACTCTGGTTCACGGCAGGTGATCCACTTCTGTTGACAGGCGATCTTCAGGAACTCGATGACGTCGTCATCGACGCCGCCGGCTTCCGGGAAACGTTCATTAAGCATGGCGATAATCGCCGCGACGTCGCGCCGGCCATCGACCAGCTCGAGGATCGCCGCGGCGGTCTCATTGAGTTTGGCCATACCCTCCGGATAGAGGATCACATGGCTCTCCTGGGCGGCTTCCCACTGCAGTCGGTAGCCGCGACGAAAGGCAACGATGGACGTTTTCTGCATGATTACACCAGTCGGGTCGTGTGCCAGGCCGCCTTGTCGGTGACCGTGTGATAGGGTGGGCGCTGCAGGGCATAGGCCATGGTCATGGCATCGAGCATCGACCACAGAATGTCGAGCTTAAACTGCAGGATCTCCAGCATCCGGTTCTGTTTTTCAGCGCTGTCGCAGTAGGCCTTGGCCAGCGCCAGGCCATGCTCAACGTCGCGATTGGCCTGGCTCAGACGACTGCGGAAGTAAAAGTAGCCTTCCTCTTTGATCCATGGATAATGCTGCGGCCAGCTGTCGAGGCGCGACTGATGGATCTGCGGGGCGAACAGCTCGGTCAGGGAGCTGCAGGCCGCCTCCTGCCAGCAGGCGCGACGAGCGAAATTAAGATAGGCATCCACTGCGAATCGCACGCCGGGCAGCACGTGACGCTCGCTGAGCAGATCGTCGCGGCTCAAACCGACCGCTTCCCCCAGCCGCAGCCAGGCTTCAATCCCGCCGTCCTCGCCGTGGCTGCCGTCGTGGTCGAGGATCCGCTGCACCCATTTGCGCCGGGTTTGCGCATCCGGGCAGTTGGCCATAATCGCCGCGTCTTTCAGCGGAATAGTGGTCTGGTAATAAAACCGGTTCGCCACCCAACCCTGAATTTGCTCGCGGGTCGCGTCGCCGTTATGCATGGCGATGTGGTAAGGGTGGTGAATATGGTAGAAGGCGCCTTTAGCCCGCAGAGCCTCTTCAAAGGCCTGCGGCGACAGCGTGTCAGTGATCAGCATGCGGTATCCTGAAGGGTGATTGCCATCCCGTCCCAGCTCACTTCGATCCCCTGTTGCGTTAGCGCCTGGCGCTGGGGAGACTGCTCGTTAAGGATCGGGTTGGTGTTATTAATATGAATGAGAATTTTGCGTTTTGCCGGCAGGGAGGCCAGCAGGGCCATCATCCCGTGCTCATCGCCGAGCGCCAGGTGGCCCATATCGCGGCCGGTATTGCGCCCGACGCCGGCGGCCTGCAGCTCATCATCCTGCCAGACGGTGCCATCGATCAGCAGACAGTCCGCTTTTTGCAGCCAGGGCAGAAGGGTTTCATCCGGCTCACCCAGCCCCGGGGCATAGAACAGCGTCTGCCCGTTGCGGCGGTTTTCGATAAACAGCGCCACGTTATGACCCGGCAGCGGCCGGTCGCGATACGGCGAATAGGGCGGCGCGTTGCTGGCGATAGGCACCGCGGTAAACTGCAAATCAGGACAGGCGTCAACGGTAAAAGGCTGCTGCGGAGCGATGGGATGATGCACCAGGCCGCCGTTCCAGTGCCGCAGCATGGTAAACACCGGGAAGCCGGTGGAGAGATCCTCATGAACCTCCGGGGTGCACCAGACCTGATGTGGGCAGCCTTCCCGCAGGCTCAGCAACCCGGTGGTGTGGTCGATCTGGCTGTCGGTGAGAATAATGCCGCCGATATGCGTTCCGCGCAGTACGCCGGCTTTATTTAACTCGGGGGTATGGGCAATCTGCTGGCTGATATCCGGCGAGGCGTTGCACAGCACCCACTCTTTACCGTTGTCGCTGACGATAATTGACGACTGGGTGCGGGGGGCAGCCTGAATGGTGCCATCGCGCAGACCCTGACAGTTGGCGCAGTTGCAGTTCCATTGCGGGAAACCGCCGCCGGCGGCGGAACCGAGGACTTTAATGAACATGAAGACGGACCGGGTAATGAATGAAGGTGCCCGCGCGAACGGCGGGCGGGGCGATTAACGGTTAGAAATGTACAGCGTCACTTCCAGACCGAGACGTAAATCGATAAAAGCAGGTTTCTTCCACATGTTTTGTTCCTCTTAAAAATGACTACAGGCCTCACGGATAATGGTGGATCTGTGATGGCTGCCGCATATTGCGCTTCACCGGGAGAGAGATCAACCCGGAATCTGTAAGGAATTAACTTTATGTTTACAATATAACCTATTGTTGCCAAACATTTTTTAATACCCGTAGCCAGTTCCGCCACAGCAGCTTATCCAGCACCAATTGATCATAGCCGCTAGCGCGCAAGGTATTGATAAGCCGCGGTAAGCCGGCCACATCGCCCAGCTCGTCCGGCAGGGTGATGCCGTCAAAATCCGAGCCAAGGGCCACATGATCCTCACCCATTATGTTAATAAGATAGTCGATATGCCGGACAATGGTGGTTAAGGGCGTGTCGCTATCGCGCCGGCCGTCGGCGCGCAGGAAAGCATTGCCGAAATTGACGCCCACCACGCCGCCGCTGTCGCGGATCGCCCGCAGTTGCTGGTCGGTCAGATTGCGCGGCTGCGGGCACAGGGCGTGGGCATTGGAGTGGGTGGCCACCAGCGGTGACGTTGAGTGATGGGCGGTATCCCAGAACGCTTTTTCATTCATATGAGACACGTCAATCTGCATCTTCAAGGCATTGGCCTGCTTAATCAGATCGATACCTGACGCAGTCAGTCCAGGCCCAGTGTCCGGGCTACCGGGAAACGAACCGTTAACGCCGCTGCCGAAGCGGTTCGCAATATTCCAGAACGGACCAATGCTGCGGACCCCGGCGGCATAAAAGGCCTGCAGGTCGCGGCCCTCGCCATCAAAACCTCCGGCACCCTCAATATGCGCCACCATCGCCAGTACCTCATCCTCGCGGCAGCGTTCGATATCCGCCGCGCTCAGACACAATCTCAAGCGTCCAGCGGAGTGGGCGATAAGTTGCTTCAGGATGTCCAGTTGCTGCCAGAGGATATCGATCGGATCCCATCGTTGGCTGGCGTATTGCGGCGTCATACGGGCAATATATTCCTGCGGTGGCACGAATAGCGCGAATAGCCCGCCGGCAAATCCGCCTTGCAGCATGCGCGGATAGTCGAGATGGCCGTTCTCTATCCCGGCAAAGAAGGCGCTCACCGGATCCTCGCGATGGTGAAGCCAGAGATTCAGCAGCAGGTCATTGTGACCATCAAAAATCGCCATAGCGGGTTCCTGCGTTCTTAAGTGGTGAAAAATGCCTGCCACGGTAACGGATTTATCTCCCGGGGCAAGCATAAATTCACATGCCCGCAACAATTGCCAACCTCGACTTTGTTTCACACTGTATCTCGCGGCGCAGCGCTGACATTAAGAGATAAAAATGGCCCCGGTCGGGCACATGGCGGATACAAATTTCCGCTTTACTGGTCACTACTCTCTTGATGAAGATAAAAGGTGAGAAAACGATGAACAGATTATCCCTAGTCCGCTATACCAGCGCCGTGGCGCTGGGGTTATCCTCCCTGTGGTCCGCCGCCGTTTGCGCCGCTGAAGACGCGGGGGCGTTCGTCAAGATCCAGCAGATCCGCGCCGGCGACCTGAATATTGGCTACGTGGATATCGGCCCACGCGACGGCCAGCCGGTGATCCTGCTGCACGGCTGGCCCTACGACATTCAGAGCTATGCCCAGGTGGCGCCGGCTCTAGCGCAGAAGGGTTACCGGGTGATCGTGCCGTATCTGCGTGGCTACGGCACGACCCGTTTCCTCTCCGCCAGCACGCCGCGTAACGGTCAACCGTCGGCGATGGCGGCCGATATTGTCCATCTGATGGACGCCCTTAACATCAGGCAGGCGGATCTGGCCGGTTTTGACTGGGGCGCGCGCACGGCGGATATCGTCGCCGCGCTGTGGCCGCAGCGGGTGAAATCCCTGGTCTCGGTGAGCGGGTATCTGATCAGCAGTCAGCAGATTGGCGAAAAACCGCTGCCGCCGCAGGCTGAGCTGTCGTGGTGGTATCAATTCTATTTTGCCACTCCGCGTGGGGAGGCCGGTTACCGGCAAAACACCCACGACTTTGCGAAATTTATCTGGCATCAGGCGTCGCCGCAGTGGCAATTCAGCGACGCGACCTTTGCCAAAACCGCCCAGGCGTTGGATAACCCGGACCATGTGGCGATCACCATCAGCAACTACCGCTGGCGCCTGGGGCTGGAGAAAGGGGAAGCGAAGTATGCCGGCTATGAACAACGGCTGGCGGTGCTACCGCCGATAACCGTGCCCACCATCACCCTGGAAGGGGCGAATAACGGCGCGCCGCATCCGGCTCCCGCCAGCTACCGTGCCAAATTTACCGGTAAATATGAGCACCGGGATCTGCCGGGAGCGGTGGGCCATAACCCGCCGCAGGAGGATCCGACGGCGTTTGTGCAGGCGGTGGTGGACGCCGATCGTTTGTAACCCGCGCCTTGCCGGCGGCGCGACGTTGCGCTTCCGGCAACACGGCTTATGCTTGTGAAGAGTTTATTTTGCCGCAGGAGCAGCCTTTGGAGCGTATTGACCACATCCTGGTCGTCGACGACGACCGCGACATCCGGGAACTGATTGTCGACTATCTGGAAAAATCGGGATATCGCGCCAGCGGCGCGGCGAACGGCAAAGCCATGTGGTCGGTACTCAAAAACCATCAAATTGACCTGATTGTGCTGGATATTATGATGCCGGGAGAGGATGGCTTAACGCTCTGTCGCCAGCTGCGCGCTAACCCGCAGCAGGATATCCCGGTGCTGATGCTCACCGCCCGCACCGATGACAGCGACCGGATCCTCGGCCTGGAAATGGGGGCTGACGATTATCTGATTAAGCCCTTTGTGGCTCGCGAACTGCTGGCGCGCATCAAAGCCATTTTACGCCGCACCCGGGCGCTGCCGCCGAACCTGCAGATCACCGAGGCGGGCAGGCTGATCGCCTTTGGCGACTGGCTGCTCGACACTGCCGCTCGCCATTTGCTGGACGACAGCGGCGCCATCGTCGCCCTCAGCGGGGCGGAGTATCGGCTGCTGCGGGTGTTTCTCGACCATCCCCAGCGGGTGCTGAACCGCGATCAGCTGCTCAATCTGACCCAGGGACGCGACGCGGAACTGTTTGAGCGGTCAATTGACCTGCTGGTGAGCCGACTGCGCCAGCGGCTACGGGAGGATGCCCGCGAGCCGGCCTACATTAAAACGGTGCGCAGCGAAGGCTATGTGCTGTCGGTGCCGGTCTCCATTCGCGAGAGGCATGAATGAGGTTCTGGCCCGCCTCGCTGCAGTCGAGGCTGATGGCGCTGCTGTTTCTGGCGCTGCTGCTGGCGAATACCTTAACCCTGTCGCTGCTGTTTTATGAGCGTATGAGCAGCGCTCGCAGCGTGATGCTGGGGAATCTGGCTTCCGATGTCGCCACCAGCGTGGCGATCCTTGACCGCCTGCCGGCCGCTGAGCGCCCACAATGGCTGCCGAAGCTGGCGCGCGGCAATTATCGCTATCTGCTGGACGCCGGGGAGCGCGGCGATTACCCGGACAGCTGGCGCGCCCGGGACGCAGCGCGCTCCCTGCAGGAGGCGCTGAGCGCGCAGTATCCGGTAAGTATTGTGGCGATCCCCGGCCCGCGGCAGCATATTCAGGCCCATATTACCCTTCACGACGGCGCGCCGTTGACCCTCGACCTGTGGCCGAAACTACCGGCCATCGCCCGCTGGCTGCCGGTGGTGCTGATCGCTCAGTTTGTCCTCCTGCTGGCCTGCGCCTGGTACGCGGTTCGCCAGGTATTGCTGCCCATCTCCCGCTTTACCCACGCGGTAAATGCCCTGGAGCCGGCCAGCGACACGGCGGGAACTATGGCCGAGCAGGGGCCGGAGGAGGTGCGTCGCGCCGCCCGCGCGTTTAACGCGATGCAGGCGCGCATCCACGATCATCTGCAGGAGCGAGCGCGGATCCTTGCCGCCATCTCCCACGATCTGCAAACCCCGATAACCCGAATGAAGCTGCGGGTGGAGATGGCCGACCAGCCGGAACTGCGCGACAAACTGCTGCAGGATCTCGACAATATGACCCGTCTGGTGCGGGAGGGCATCGCCTTCGCCCGCACCTCGCAGCCGCTGGAGGAGGCGCGACAGCGGCTGAATCTCGATGCGTTTCTCGACACCATCGTCTGCGATTATGCCGATGTCGGCCGGCCGGTCCAGTTTTGTCCCGAAGAGACCGCCGGGGTGGTGTGGGTCCCGCCGCAGGCTCTGCGCCGGGTGATGACCAATCTTATCGATAACGCCTTGAAATTCGGTACGACGGCCACGGTAACCCTGACCCGTGACGCCGTGGGAGATATCACCCTTCATGTGCTGGATGAGGGGCCGGGGATCCCGGAGGCCTCGCTGCAGGAGGTGCTGCAGCCGTTTTATCGCCTGGAGGACTCGCGCAATCGCGATACCGGCGGCACCGGCCTGGGGCTGGCGATCGCCGCGCAGCTGGTCAGCCAGATGGACGGCGCGCTGCGCCTGGCCAACCGCCCGCAGGGCGGCCTGGACGCCAGCGTTCGCCTTGCCGCGGCGGGATTGTATCCTGCTGTATCTCCGGGAAAGACGGATAACTAAGCCGACAATTCTCCCCCTTTCCCGACACATTCGCCTTACATGGCCTTGCTGTAATGTCGTGGCTGCCACTCTCGGCAGCGACGGCATAATGAGGAGAAGGCGATGTCGATATTAATTGCATTTTTGGGCGGAATGTTAACCCTGCTGAGCCCCTGTACGCTGCCGGTGATCCCGCTGCTTTTCGCCAGCGTCCGGGGCCGCCGGGGGCAGCTGGCGATCATGCTGGCAGGAATGGCGCTGATGTTCGGCGCTGTCTCCTGGCTGGTGACGGTCGCCAGCGGCTGGGTGGTGAATCTGACCCTCGCAGGCCGCGGTCTGGCGCTGGCGTTCTTCGCCCTGGTCGGGCTGAGTCTGCTTTCGCAACGCGTCGCGCAACGGCTGACCTCACCCCTGGTAGCGTTGGGGAATCAGCTTAACGATGCCAGTTCACGCCAGCGCGGCTGGATCGGTTCTCTGCTGGCCGGGCTGGCGGTGGGCCTGCTGTGGGCGCCGTGCGCCGGGCCGGTATTGGGGGCGATACTTAGCCTGGGCTTTGTGCATCCGGGGCAGGCGACTACCGGCGGCTTGCTGCTGGCCTACGGCAGCGGCGGGGCGCTGATGTTATTCCTGCTGGGGTGGTGCGGGGCGGCGTTGATCGCCAGATTGCGTCGCGGACAGGCGTTCGGCGAACGGCTGCGCCGGTTGGCAGGGGGGGCAATGCTGGCCTCGGTGGCGCTGATCGCTAGCGGCGGCGATCGCTATCTGCAAAGCGCTGGTGGACTGAGCCAGGCGCTGGAGCAGCGGCTGGCCGCCCGTCTGCCGCAGCCGGAGCAAAAGACCAGCCTCCAGCCGATCGCCGCGCCGCAGCCCAGCAGCGCGATGCCCTCTCTGGCGGGGGGCAGCGCATGGATCAACAGCCCGGCGTTAACTCAGGAGCGTCTGAAGGGCAAAGTGGTGCTGGTGGATTTCTGGACCCGGGAGTGTATCAACTGTCAGCATACCCTGCCTTACGTGCGCGACTGGGCGAACAAATACCGCGCGGCGGGCCTTGTGGTGATTGGCGTTCATACCCCGGAATATCCCTGGGAGCGTTCGTTGCCCCTGCTGCGCCAGGCGGTGAAGGACTGGCGGGTAACCTACCCGGTGGTGGCGGATAATGAGTACGCCATCTGGAACGCCTTCGGCAATCAGTACTGGCCGGCGCATTACATTTTCGACGCTCGCGGACAGCTGCGTTATACCGCATTCGGCGAAGGGGATTATGCCCGCCAGGAGCAGGTGATCCAGCAGCTGCTGCAGGAGAGCAAAGCTTGACCCGCGGCGCAGGCGTCTGGCGGACGGATCTCTCCAGCCTTTATACCCGATGCCGGGCGGCGCTGCGCTTGCCCGGCCTACATCGTTACGGAACCGCGTGTAGGCCCGGTAAGGCGCAGCCGCCACCGGGCATTGAAGCGGGAGAGGCGCTGGATGTCCATTGCCGGTAAGGCGCAATCGCCACCGGGCATTGAAGCGGGAACGGCGCTGGATGTTCATTGCCGGTGACTGCCGGATGGTTCCGTTCATCTCTTGTGCCTGTTGCCGGGCGGCGCTGCGCTTGCCCGGCCTAC
>NZ_KV792636.1:0-80389 GCF_001808265.1 Klebsiella sp. HMSC16A12 | reverse complement strand
AGGCGCAGCCGCCACCGGGCATTGAAGCGGGAATGGCGCAGAATGCCCATTGCCGGTGACTTCCGGACGGTTCCGTTCATCTCTTGTGCCCATTGCCGGGCGGCGCTGCGCTTGCCCGGCCTACATCAGCACGCAGGGAGAATGTAGGTCCGGTAAGGCGCAGCCGCCACCGGGCATTGAAGCGGGAGAGGCGCTGGGCTGGGCTGCGCTACGCTTGCCCGGGAGACAGAATGTGGAGGGGGTAACAGATGCTGCCGTACGGTTCCCTCTCCCTTCAGGGAGAGGGTTAGGGTGAGGGTGAATGGAAATGACGTGACAGTGTCACCTGTCGAGCCATCCCTGCAGGGCCTCGGTCATCAGTTCGCCGAGCAGCGCCACGGCGGCGGAATGGTGTTCCTCACGCGGGGTTTGTCGCAGGCTGACGGCCAGACTTCCTGGCGCTGGCAGGAGTCCTCCTGCGGGGCGCAGGTTGCCTGGCATGCCGATGCGGGTGCGTATCGTCAGGCCCAGCCCGGCCTGCACCGCCGCCCAGATGCCGCTCAGGCTGTGGCTGACGAACACCACCTGCCAGGGGATCCCCGCGGCATCGAGACAGGCAATGGCGCGGGAGCGCATCAGACACGGGCTGTCGAACATCACCAGCGGCAGCGGCTCGCCGGAGACCAGCAGAGCGCGAATATCCAGGTCAGGATGCGCAATCCACGCCAGCGGGCAGAGGCCCAGCCCGGAACCCTGATCTTCGTTTTGCCACAGCAGCGCCAGATCCAGCGCCTCTTCCGCCAGCGCCTGGTGCAGCGGACCATTGCGATCCACCCTGGCGACTATCCGCACCTGCGGATGATGCCGTTTAAATTGCCCGAGGATCCCCGGCATCAGCGATTCGCCAAAATCTTCCTGCATACCAAGGTGGATCTCGCCGGTGAGCCGCTCACCCTGCAGCGCGCGCAGGGTTTCATCATTGAGCGCCAGCAGGCGTCTGGCGTAGCTCATCAGCTTTTCGCCTTCCGCGGTGAGCACCAGATGCCGCCCCTGTTTGGTCACCAGCGCCGCACCGCACTGGCTCTCCAGCTTTTTAAGCTGGGCGCTGACCGCGGAAGTGGAACGCGATAGGCGCAGCGCTGCCTGGGCGAAACTGCCGCACTCCATGCCGGTCACAAAGCTGCGCAGGGCGTCGAGATCCAGCCCTGGTAAGCGTTTCTCCATCATCATCCCCATTTTCAGGACGTTTATCCTGAACGTTGTTATTTTCGGGATAGTACTGTGGCATCGCGAGAGGCAGGGGTCAACGGGCCCTGCGAAGAGAGCATTAGCGGTGCGGAAAGAAATAAAAAAAAAGCCGATAAGGACATTATCGGCTTATTGCAGGCAAGGCTGACAGCGGGGCGGCAGGCGCCGCCTCGCTAAGGCAGGTTATTGCGCCAGCAGCTCCTGAGCGGTGTGCTCCACCAGGTTCAGCAGAACCTTCACGTCATCCAGCGTCACCACCGGGTTCAGCAGGGTCAGCTTCAGGCAGGTAACGCCGTTGTGCTCGGTTACGCCGACGTTAGCGCGGCCGGAGGCCAGCAGGGCGTCGCCGACGCGCTGGTTGAGCAGCGCGATAGCCGCCGCGTCGCTCCCGGCCATCTGCGCCGGACGGGAACGGAACAGCACGCTCGCCAGCTGCGGCTGCATCACCAGCTCCAGCGTCGGCTGCGACTTCACGTACTCCGCCACGTTTTTCGCCATCGTGACGCCGTGATCGATGATCGCCGCATACTGTTTCTGGCCCAGCGCTTCCAGACCCATCCACAGCTTCAGCGCATCGAAGCGACGGGTGGTCTGCAGCGACTTAGACACCAGGTTCGGTACGCCGTGTTCTTCATCGAACTCGGAGTTCAGATAGGCCGCCTGATAACGCATCAGCTCGTAATGGCGCGCGTCCTTCAGCAGGAAGGCGCCGCAGCTGATGGTCTGGAAGAACTGCTTGTGGAAGTCCAGGGTAACGGAATCCACCAGCTCCAGACCGTCAAGGTAGTCGCGATACTGCTCAGACAGCAGCAGGGCGCCGCCCCAGGCTGCGTCAACGTGCAGCCAGATCTGATGTTCCGCAGCGATACCGGCGATGTCGCGCAGCGGGTCGATAGCGCCCGCGTCGGTGGTGCCGGCGGTGGCGACGATCGCCATGATCTGCTCGCCGTTAGCCTGCGCTTGCGCAATCTTCGCCTGCAGGTCGGACACGTCCATCCGCGCGAATTCGTCGGTTTTCACCAGCGTTACCGAGCGGTAGCCGAGGCCCATCAGCGCCATGTTCTTCTGCACCGAGAAGTGGGCGTTTTCCGAGCACAAGACTTTGTACTTGCGGATATCTCCCGGCAGCCCATCCTGCTGGATGGAGTGGCCCTGACGGGCGAAGAAGGCGTCTCGCGCCAGCATCAGGCCCATCAGGTTGCTCTGGGTGCCGCCGCTGGTGAAGACGCCGGCGTCGCCCGCCGGAAAACCGACCCGGGCGCGCAGCCATTCGATCAGCTTCATCTCGATAATGGTTGCCGACGGGCTCTGATCCCAGGAGTCCATGCTCTGGTTGGTGGCGTTAATCAGCACTTCCGCCGCCTGGCTAATCACCAGGCTCGGGCAGTGCAGGTGCGCCACGCACTGCGGGTGATGCACCGACAGGCTGTCTTTCAGGAAGTACTCGATCGCACGATCAATCGCCGCCTGGTTACCCAAACCCTGTTCGTTAAATTCTAGGGAGATACGCTCACGCAGCTCGTCAACGCTTTTCCCCTGATACATCTCAGGTTGCTTCAGCCACTGCACAACGGCCTGGCTGGTCTGCTCGATAACCTGCTGATAGGCTTCAACGCTCTGCGCTGAACCAGCAAGAATCGGATTCAATGTGGACATGGCGGTCACTTACTCCACTCAGACCGGTTTTACGCCGGCGGCCAGCAGGGCCTGTTCAAATTTGTCGAGGAACACGTCCAGCTCCGCGTCGCTGATCAGCAGGGACGGCAGCAGGCGCAGCACGCAGCCGTGACGACCGCCACGCTCGAGGATCAGGCCCGCTTCGAAGCATTTCTTCTGCAGCAGGGCAGAGAGTTCGCCGTCAGCCGGGTAGCAGCCCATGTGATCCTGCGCTTCGTTCGGCTTGACGATTTCGATACCGATCATCAGACCGAGACCGCGAACGTGGCCAATCACCGGGTAGCGTTTCTGCAGCTCGGCCAGTTTACCTTTCAGCCACTCGCCCTGGGCGGCGACTTTGTCGGCGATCTTGTTGTCGCGCAGATGACGCAGGGTGGTCAGGCCGGTGGCCATCGCCAGCTGGTTACCGCGGAAGGTGCCGGTGTGGTGACCCGGTTCCCAGGCGTCGAACTGCTTTTTAATGCCCAGCACCGCCAGCGGCAGCCCGCCGCCAACCGCTTTCGACATCACGATGATGTCCGGCTGAATACCGGCGTGCTCGAAGGCGAAGAATTTACCGGTACGGGCAAAGCCGGCCTGCACTTCATCGACGATCAGCAGAATGTCGTGCTCTTCGGTCACTTTGCGGATGCGCTGCAGCCACTCGACCGGCGCCGGGTTCACACCGCCTTCGCCCTGAACGGCTTCAAGGATCACCGCCGCCGGTTTACGGACGCCGCTCTCCACGTCGTTGATCAGGTTTTCGAAGTAGTAGGTCAGGGCTTTCACGCCGGCTTCGCCGCCGATGCCCAGCGGGCAACGATACAGGTGCGGGTAAGGCATGAACTGGACTTCCGGCATCATGCCATTAACCGCCGCTTTCGGCGACAGGTTGCCGGTGACGGACAGCGCGCCGTGGGTCATCCCGTGATAGCCGCCGGAGAAGCTGATCACCGCGGTACGACCGGTGTATTTTTTCGCCAGCTTCAGCGCGGCTTCCACGGCGTCAGCGCCGGACGGGCCGGTGAACTGCAGGCAATATTCTTTCCCTTCGCCCGGCAGGCAAGAGAGCAGGTATTCGGAGAAGCGATCTTTTAACGGGGTGGTAAGATCGAGAGTATGTAACGGCAAGCCGCTGGTAATGACACTTTGGATGCTCTGCAATACATCAGGGTGGTTGTGGCCCAGAGCGAGAGTACCGGCGCCCGCGAGGCAGTCCAGGTACTGTTTGTTATCCGCATCCGTCAGCCACACGCCTTCGGCTTTAGTGATAGCCAGCGGCAGCTTACGCGGGTAACTCCTGACATTCGATTCGAATTCGGCCTGACGGGCCAAAAAGGTTTCGTTGTTTGCGTCTAATAAATCGGCACGTAAAGTATCAATACGGACTTTATCCGTCATCATATCACTCCCACAACCAGCATTGCGGTTGAACGCTGGTTGAATAATTGGTGTAAGAAATTGAATTGGCATTCATAAAGCGCGCACAATATATGGCTTTTTAAATCCGCATTCAACGTTTTATTGATTGCGCTATTTTGACGTTATTCTTACCAGGGGCAAAATTAACGTAACTTGCTGAATTATAATAGAACAACGCTCTGTCACTATAACCCTTTAAAGTGTAATTATTAGTGAGAAAGTCTCTATATTTTTATTGCCGCTACGTTAAAGCGCTGACGGAATGCCTTCCGTCAGCGATAGCAAGACTCAATGCAGTTCCACCGCATAATTTGTTAAAGGTGTAACTTTTTTCACCAACTTATTGTTATATAAAAACTGTTCGTAAGTCTCGTAGCGCGCTTTATCCAGCGCTGCCGGATCGGTGGCGAACAGGGGCACGGTTTGCAACCACGCCTGGTGGTTGAGTTCGGTCCTAAGCTCCGGGTGGGCGGCGGCGAACGCCTCCCAGCTCTTCTGCGGATGGGCGCGCAGATAGCCCACTCCCTCCTGCAGGGCGGTGAGGAATTTACGGATCTTCGCCTCATGAATTGCGTCGCGATGGGCGACAATCACCAGCTCGTCATAGGCCGGCACGCCGTAATCTTCGACGTTCATCACCACCGGCGTTTTGCCCTGCAGCTTCAGCTCCTGCGCTTCTATATTACGATAGCCGCCGATAACCGCGTCCACCTGGCCGGCCAGCAGGGCGCTGGTCAGCTGGAAATTGACGTTCACCAGTTTGATGCTGGCCGGATCGATCCCCGCATGTTGCGCCATGGTCGCCAGGGTGGCCTGCTCAATGCCGCTGACCGAGTAGCCCACCTTCTTGCCTTGCAGATCTGCCGGGGTTTTGATCTGCTTATCCAGGGCGATAACCGTATTCAGCGGCGAATTAATCAGAGTCCCTACACGCACCAGCGGTAACCCTTCGTCAGCAAAGAAGTGCACCTGCGGCTGGTAGGTGATGGCCAGATCCGCTTGACGGGCGGCCACCATGCGCGGAGGCAGCGCGGGATCGGAAGGGGGGATAATCCTGACGTCCAGCCCCTGGGCCTTAAAGGCGCCGATCTGCTCGGCCACCATAATCGGCGCATGGTCGGGATTAATGTACCAGTCCAGCACCAGCGTCAGCGGTTCATTGGCCAGCGCGTGGCCGCTGA
This sequence comes from Klebsiella sp. HMSC16A12, assembly GCF_001808265.1. NCBI lineage: Bacteria > Pseudomonadati > Pseudomonadota > Gammaproteobacteria > Enterobacterales > Enterobacteriaceae > Klebsiella > Klebsiella sp. HMSC16A12. The sequence goes on along the minus strand of NZ_KV792636.1, from coordinate 74,903 downwards.
ACAGGGCCGTCAAGGTTGCCCCGGCGAATAGCGACTTTTTCATCTGTTTTCCTTTATTACGTCATTCTTATTCCGGCGACCAGTCGATCAGCCGGTGTAGCAGGGTATCTACCGCCAGCCACAGCAGGAGGGTCAGTAGTACTAAAATAAACAGCGCGGCGAAGCAGATATCGGTTTGCAGTCGCGCATTGGCGTTGAGCATGACGTAGCCCAGCCCCTCGGCGGAGCCGACCCATTCGCCGATGATCGCGCCAATGGGCGCCACCGCCGCCGCCATGCGCAGGCCAGAGCCCAGCGCCGGCAGGGCGGCCATCAGGCGGACATGTCGCAGTTGCGCGCCGAAGGAGGCATTCATGCTGCGCGCCAGATCGAGATACTCCTGGTTGACCCGCCGCAAGCCATCAAAGAAGGCGGAAGTCACCGGAAAGAAAATCACCAGCACCGCCATCGCCACTTTGGCGCTCATGCCAAAGCCCAGCCACAGCACCAGCAGCGGGGCGAGGGCAAAGACCGGGATCGCCTGACTGGTGAGCACCAGCGGCATCAGCCAGCGCTGCAGACGGGGGGAGAGGATCATGCCCAGCGCCAGGGTGACGCCGAGCGTCACGCCCAGCGCCAGGCCGCTCAGGATCTCACTGAGCGTGATAAGCGTATGCCAGCCGAGATAGGCGCGATTAACCCATAGCGCCTCGGCGACCGCCATCGGGGACGGTAAAAGAAAATGGGGAATGCCGCTGCGGCTGGCCAGACCCCAGAGGAGCATCAGCCCGCCGAATACCATGCCGCCGCGCCAGAGACGTCCAGTCATGGTTGGGCCCTCATCAGCTGCTGCAGCAGGGCGGCCTGGCCGATCAGGAGATCGGGCGCGTCCGGCGCGCGCGGAGGTGTGCCGGCGAGGTGATGGCTATCATCAATGTCGCCGTCGGCCGCCGAGAGGACCAGCAGGCGGTGGCTCAACCGGCAGGCCTCCTGCGGATCGTGGGTGATAAGCACCACCGTGCGACCGGCCAGCAGGGTGGCCGCCAGGGTCTGAATGCGCGTACGGGTGAGGGTATCCAGCGCCGAGAAAGGCTCATCCATCAGCACGATGGGGCGATCCTCATACAGCGTGCGCGCCAGCGCGGCGCGCTGACGCATGCCGCCGGAGAGAGTCGCCGGGCGGGCGTCGGCGCAGGATGAAAGCTCAACCTGTTCAAGCAGAGCGGCGACCCGGGCACGATCGACTTTTTCACCGCGCAGCCGCGCGCCGAGGGCGACGTTGTCCCGAACGCTCAGCCAGGGGTAGAGCAGATCTTTCTGCCCCATCCACGCCAGACGGCCCTGAATCGGTTGCCCATCGCTGGCGACCACTTCTCCGCGGGTGGCGGGCGCCAGACCGGCCATTACCCGCAGCAGGCTGGTTTTGCCGGCGCCGCTGGCGCCGAGCAGCGACACCCACTGCCCGCCGGGGACCGTAAACGACAGGTTGTCGAACAGCCGACGGTCGCCGACATGCAGGCTCAGGCCACGGACCTCGATACCCGGCGCCGTCACGCCCGGGTCTCCGCCGCGGCGTTGAGGCCCATCTGCCAGAACTGAGCCTCAAGGCGGGTGGCGGTGGTGAAAATCTCGCTCAGCTCAGTGATTCGCGCCTCGCTCCCGCGCTGCTGCCACACCGTTTCCAACAGCGCCAGCGCGGCGCTGACGCCCTGCAGATAGCCTTCATCGCCATAGTTGCGGATCCATGAGGCGTAGGGGTTATCGTCCAGTCGGGTGGCGGGATGCTGCAGCAGGCCGAGACCGATTTCGGCGTAGCCCGCGACGCAGGGCATCAGGGCGACCAGCAGATCCAGCGCGTCACCCGAGTGGCCAATATCCAGGACATAGCGGGTATAGTTGAGGGTTTCGGGGGCTTCAGGTTGGGCGGCCATCTCCGGTTCGCTAATCCCCCACTGGGCACAGTAGCCGACGTGCAGCGGCAGTTCGTTGAGGATGGCATTCATCGAGGCGGCCGCGGCCCGCATCTCCGGCAGCGTGCGCAGTTTACTCACCAGCAGCGCGTAGCTGCGGGCAAAGTGAATCAGAAACAGATAATCCTGGGTCAGATAGCGACGAAAGGCGTTTTCCGCCAGCGTCCCAGAGGCAAGTTGCTGGACGAAAGGATGCGCCACATAGCGCTGCCAGTCAGCGGCGGCCAGCTGGCGTAAACGGCCGTAAAGACCTTGGCTAAAAGCGGGAACGATCACAGGACCTCCATTTATTCAGGGGAGATCCGGGCGTGCAGGGGTGTGAACAGGTAATGGCGGTAATGCTGGCAAAATTGCCGACCCGTCCCTTCGCTGGCATGACCCAGATCAGGTTCAAAGGGTTCGGCTTGCGCCATCTCAGCCCTCACGGGACACCCCTCGGTAGCGCTATGTTATACGACATTCACCTTTTGAATACAATCACCGCGCCACCTTGCCGCAGGATGATGGTAATGGGGGATAGTCAGCGCTTTTCCGCGCAAGAACTACTAACCACCGGGCCGCGACGAACGGAAGAGCGGCTTTTACGCGCGCAATAGTTTCGTTGTCGGCGCTGAATACCGTTTTTAACTAAAACCGCAGGCGCTATCTGCCGGTAAGATGCGCGCACTTTTATTGCTGTGGAGAGGCTGTTGATGCGTAAAGCCTTCTGGCTATTATTCGCGCTGGCGCTGCCGGCGCTGGCGCAGGATCCGGTGCTACCCGCCGTGACGGCGATCCATACGGCGCCCACCCTCGGTGAGCTGCCGCCGCCGGAGTCGCTGCGACCGTGCTGCGCTTTTGGTTACGACCTGCACGTGCGCGCGGCGGGCATTCCGATCCCGATGTACCAGATCGGTAATGTGTTGACTCTGGGTACGCTGGGTAAGCACCATTACAACGACAGCGCGTTCGGTGCGGTGAAAAATCTGCTGGGGCTCAGCGAGGAGCAGAACGGGCTTATCTATACCCGCCGCGGCGGGTTTATTGATATCGCCCATGTGCGCGATACGGCGGACAACACCTTTTATCTGTTCAATCGTATTGCGCCGACGCTGGGCCAGGCGGGGCGGATCTTCTACAGTGAAGAACTGGGCGTGCGCCGCGTGCAGCTGAATGCCTTTACGCCGCCGGCGGGCGTCAGGCAGCGCTATCAGCTGGCGGCCTGGCTCGCCGGGCATCTGGCCTTCGAAATCGCCCAGTGGCATGAGATCGCCCAGTGGTATGGCTTCCAGTCGGTCCCCGGGTTTTCCGAAGAGATTTCCGCTTTTTCGCCCGAGGATCTCTACTCCAATTTACTGGGCGCGAGGCTGGCGATTAATGTCATCCTCAGCGGCCACGGCGGTTCGCTGGAGGATTATAACCAGGCCATGGATGCGGCGCTGAAACAAGTGCTGACCCGGCTGCTGGTGGCGACGCGCGGAGAGACGGAAGCGATGTTTCAGCAGATCGACGGCGACTGGTGGAATAGTCACCGGCGGGTGCCGGATAAGTTTCTGGTACTGAAGCGTAACTACGATCTACAGGAAAACCGGCTGCCGACGCCGGTCCCATTCGAAACCATGCCGCCGTATCGCCTGACCATGCCGGAGCAGGTCGGGGGATTCCGCTTACGCGACCTCGGCGAACTGCAGATCTATCCAGGGCACGATATGCAGGCATTGCCGGTTCCCGCGCAATACTATGGCGCCGGAGCGTTCCAGGGGCTGGCGGACCGCGCCCATGAGGCGGATAAAACCCAGCTGGCGCGGACAGAAAAATAGCCGTAAAGGCTCAGGACGAACGCCCTGAGCCGGCGAGTTAGCGGAAGTCGACCCAGCAGGCGCCGTTGTCGGCAGAACGCACGCAGTTTTCCACCCAGCGGACGCCGAACGCCCCGGCGCGGGCGTCCGGGTACCAGAAGTCGGCCAGCAGCGCCTCGTCGCGACGGTCGGCGGCATCCATGGCGATGGCGAAGCGGCGATAGAGATTCGACCATGCCTCAAACAGTCCCTCGGGATGGCCGCCGCCGATGCGATCATCCTGACGCGCCAGCGGATCGAGATAGTCCATACCGCGCTCGAGGATGCGCACGGGTTCGCCCTGGATTTCGTAGCGTAGCTGGTTGGGCTGTTCATCCCACCATTCGAGACTGGCTTTTTCACCGATGATTCGCACCTTTTGCCCGTGCATCGAACCGCAGTTGACGGCGGAGCTCCACAGTGAGCCGATGGCCCCGTTGTCATATTCCATCAGTACATGGGCGTTATCTTCCAGCGGCGCGCGGCTTTTGACGAAGCTTTGTCTGGCGCACATCAGCCGGGTGATCTTCAGCTGCGGGGCCATGGTTTCGACCAGAAACAGCGGATGGGTGGCCAGGTCGCCCAGCACATAGCTGGGGCCGACGAAGCGGGGATCGACCCGCCAGCGGGTACTGGCGTTTTCCTGTTCCACCGGCTGGGCGTGAAAACCGTGGGCAAACTGCATATTAACGATACGGATATCGCCCAGCAGCCCGTCGGCGATCATCTGCCGGGCCTGCAGGATCAGCTGGTGGCCGGCATAGCCGTAGGTCACCCCGATGATCTTGCGCCGCCGCTGGCTGAGCGCCACCAGCTCGTCAGCTTCCTCGCTGCTGAAGCACAGCGGCTTTTCGCACACCACGTGCAGCCCGGCCTCCAGCGCGGCCCGGCAGATGGCATAGTGGGTGTTATTTGGCGTGGCAACTGACACCGCCTGAATGCCGTCAGGCCGGGCAGCCTCGCCGCGGAACAGGCTTTGATAGTCGGCGTAACAGCGGTCGGGATCCACCCCCAGCCGTTGGCCGAACTGGCGTCCGCGCTCGCCATCAATATCAAAGGCGCCGGCCAGCAGCGTGAAGGTGTTATCGCGCAGCGCTGCAGAACGGTGAATATAGCCGATCTGGCTGCTGCCGCCGCCGCCGACCATGCCCCAGCGCAGGGTGCGGTCGAGAGGTTTTAAACCGTTAATCATGTCGTGCCTCCTGTCAGAATCCGACGTCGCGCAGATAGCGCAGACTTTCCGTGACCGCCTGCAGGCTGCCTGCGGCATGGCGCGGGTCGCGCTCTTGTTCAATGGTTATCCAGCCCTGATACCCCCGGCGGGCAAGAAAGTCTTTGATAGCCGGATAGTCAATGGCGCCGCTGCCGAGCGGGCACATCACCCCTTCGGCGCAGGCAGTGAAGAAGTCGATACCTTCATGGATAGCGCGCTGATAAACCTGCGGGTCGACATCCTTGAAGTGCAGATAGTCCAGGCGGTGGTAATAGCGATCCAGCCAGTCGAGCGGATCCATCCCGGCGTAATAGAGATGTCCGGTGTCCAGACACAACCCGGCGACGTTGTGCGGGATATCGTTGGCCAGCCGCTCGATCTCATCCGCGAATTCAATGCTGCCCCCGGCGTGCGGATGGATAACCGCCCGCACACCGTACTCCTGCCAGGCGAGGGTGCTAAGGGCGATAATGTGCTCCATCATGCGCTGCCAGTCTTTGTCATTGAGGCGCGGAGCCAGCGCGCCGCGCCCGGCAAAGCGCGCCCGTTCGGGGTTGCCGAAGTCGATAATCACCAGATAGGGCGGCTGGAAAGGGCGGCCCGGGATCGGTTCGGCAGCGGCTACCTGCGACAGATTGCGGCAGATTTGATGGGTCAGCGCCACCAGGGTGGGGAAATGGGCCTCGCTCACCAGATCGTCAAAGATCGTGCCGGCGACCAGCGACAGCTGATGCTGCTCCAGCGCCGCGCGCAGGCTGGCCGGATCGGTGGGGAGATAACCCCAGGGGCCGAGCTCAATGCTGCGATAGCCAGCCTGCGCCGCCTCCTTAAGCACGGTAGCCCAGGCAGGGAGGTTAGGGTTTTTCGGGTCATCGACGCCCCAGCTGCAGGGGGCGTTAGCGATAGGATGTATCATGTCGGCTTCCTTTTTCATACAAGGGATGCCGCTGAGTATTGAATAAAGATTTCATTGTCAACAATGATGGAATTTTGATTTTATGATAATCATCATGATTTTAATTGATGGATATTTTGATAATTTTTTATCAAGTCGAGAGGTGGCGCGGTCCGCCCGATAACCGTCTCCGCTGGAGACGGAGCCGGAAATTTACATATTTTCTTTGGTGATGATATCGAAAGGCTGAGGGAGTGAAATCACCTCGCTATGGGGGCGTGAAGCGGCGTCCGCCATGGCGCGCAGCGTAACGGCGGCAAACTCATCCAGCCGGTGGTTAAGCATGATGTCGATGGTGCCATCGATCAGGGCCAGTTCACTGTCGCTGAGCGGACCGTGGCAGACCAGAGCGATCTCCTGCTGACGGCCGCTGTCGCGCAGCGCGTCGACGATCCCTTCGACGCCGCCGCAGGGGGCGTAGATCGCCTGCAGGGCCGGGTACTGAGTCAGCATCTGTTCCGTCACGGTCCTGGCGATATCCGCCCGTTCATGACTGCGAACCGGCTCAAGGATCTGTTGCCCCTTGCCCTGTTCTCGCAGGCAGGAGCGAAAGCTGATCTCACAGCTTTCCTGGCAGGTAAAACGATTATCGCCAATGATAATGCCAATTTCGCCATTCCCCCGGCATAAGCGCTCGATAAACCAGGCGGCGGTGCGCCCGGCTTTATGATTATCGAGGCCGATATACCCGCTGCGCTGGGGGACCGACAGATCGGAAAGCAGGGTGAACACCCGCACGCCGCGGGCGGCGGCCCGGGCCACCGCGTGGCGAATCAGCGGGTGATCCAGCGCCACCAGGCCGAGCACCTCCACTTCATCGCTGAGTCGGTGAATGGCCTGAGCCATCGCTTCCACCGCATCGATGGCAAAATGCAGTATCACCGGCGCCTGGCCCGCCGGTAGCCATGGGGCAGCCTCGCGCGTCAGCGCCCGGGCCAACGGCAGGTAGAAGGAGTGGCTCTCCTGCAGCAGGATAAAGCCCATTCTGATCGTGACCGGCGCTTTGCCGGCAGCCAGGCGATAGTGGGGCTGCTCGAGGGTAAAACCCAGCCGGCGGGCGGCCTCCAGCACGCGCCGCGCCGTGGACTCTTTCACCGCCGCGCGCTTATTGAGCACCCGATCGACGGTGGCTACGCCGACGCGCGCTTCACGCGCAATGTCGGCAAGGGTGATTTTAGTGGCGATTTTTTTCAAGGTAATTGTCGCTATGAATGAGCGTAATGATAGAAACTATCACGGTTAGCCTGGGCAGAAAAGCGACTCTCTGCCCGCCCTGGCCTATGCCGCTGCGCCTGCCGGGTAACCCCTGTTGGCGATGCACACTCTGTGATCAAAAGCGACTACCCGTTCTGGCATTGCTGCTATGCTGTTGAAATAAAATTATTATTAAAGGCAGCATCGCTTCTGTTGGTTAAACTGCGCGCAAAGTCACCCTCAGAGGGCTTTACTGGGCGCATAACCGACTATACTTGGCGCGCTCGCGCGTAATTGCGGTTTCTCGGTGTCTATTTTGCTTTCACTTTAAACCAGCGTTGGGGCTGCACAGCGTTAAGTGCCGTTCCGCGCCGGCAGTGGGTCGGTTTGGGGCCTGTATGTTATTAAAAGAGCTGGCTGTTTTTGAGGTCTTAAGCACCCCGATATGGGTAGTTCATCCTTTTAACGAAAGGGTGGTCTATGCCAATCAGGCTTCCCGGACATTGAGCGGCGAGATGTCGCTCAATGAGATGCGTAACGGTATTTATTCCACCTGTCCGGAAACGCAACTGCAGCACTACCTTCGCTATCTCGACACCATGAGCGAGATATTCGAAGTCTGGACGTTACCCACCGCCAATGGGTTGCAGTCGGTGTATTGCAAAACCACCCTGATTGATACCGAAGACTGTGGTTGCTTGCTGCTGTTTGAAGCCGTGAAGCTGCTGGCGCAAAATCAGTCGATTCATACCGGCTCCCGCCGCTACCAGCGGCGTAACAATGGCTTTTTCGCTCGCTTTTTTATGACCAATACCGCGCCGATGCTGTTGATCGACCCTCATAAAGATGGCCGGATTGTCGATGCCAATATTGCCGCGCTACGTTTTTATCATTATTCCGATGAGGAAATGCGCACCAAACATACCTGGCAAATAAATACCCTGGGCCGGGACGTCATCCCCATTATGAATAATATTGCCAATCTGCCTGGCGGTCATAAACCGCTTAATTTTACGCATATTCTGGCTGACGGCTCGCTACGTCATGTCCAAACTTATGCCGGGCCGGTGGTGCTGTATAATATTCGACTGATGCTATGCATCATTCACGATATCACCGAAGAAGTGCATCTGAAAAAAGAGCTGGAATTTTCCGCCGCCCACGATCCGTTAACCGGCTTGCTTAATCGCCGGGAGTTTCACCGTCTGGTTGAGGCGCCAACTTTTATCCCCCGGGGTTATTGTCTGCTGTTAATCGATATCGATCATTTCAAGAGCATTAATGATATTCACGGCCATCAAAAAGGCGATGAGGTCCTGCTGGTGCTCTCTCGTATTCTGGAAACGTCGGTCGACCGCGAAGATAAAATTTATCGCTGGGGTGGAGAAGAGTTTCTGCTTTTTTTGCCCCATTCGCCGATCGGCCGCGCGCTGATACTGGCGGAGGGGATCCGCCAGGCGGTTAGCGAATACCAGACGCTGTCGGTGACCGTCAGCATCGGCGTGGCTGAACATCATGACGGCGAAACGGTTGAACAACTGTTTTCCCGCGTCGATAAAGCGCTGTATGCGGCAAAAAATGATGGGCGTAATCGGGTGACGCGCATGCCTTTTGACAGCTCTGAGCGACGGCGCAGTAGAGATGGCGCCGCCTGAATAAGCCCCGCCTGTAGTGGGTTAGCCTGCGTTAAGGTGGCAAACAAGGTATGGTGCGTTTTCTCGTTCTTTTCAGGAAGTGGGACTGGCTGAGGGGTCAGTCCTGACACCACACCCGCTCGCCGTTCACCCACGTCTCGCTGATATTGCGTTCATCACCCAGGGTCATCAGCACGAACAGCTGCTCATAAATGTCATGGCAGCGGCCTATGCGCAGGCGCTGCAGCGGGGTGACCGCCGGGTCAATCACCACAAAATCCGCCTCTTTGCCCGGCTGGAAATTGCCAATTTTCTCCTCCAGCCGCAGGGCGCGCGCCCCGCCGAGGGTGGCGTGATAGAAGGCCTCGCTGGCGCGCAGGCGATAGCTCTGCAGTTGTCCTACCTTGTAGGCCTCGCCCAGCGTCCGCAGCATGCTGAAGGTGGTCCCGGCTCCGACGTCGCTGCCGATGCCCATCCGCACCTGGTGCTGCCAGCAGGCGGGCAGGCGGAACAGCCCGCTGCCGAGAAACAGATTCGACGTCGGGCAGAAGGCGACTGCGGACCCGGTGTCATGCAGGCACTGCCACTCGGCATCATCGAGATGGATCCCGTGAGCGAAGACGCTGCGTTCGCCGGTGAGCTGATAGTGATGATAGACATCCAGGTAGCGCGCATGCTCAGGCCACAGCTGTTTAACCCAGGCGATCTCCTCCCGGTTTTCACTGAGATGCGTCTGCAGCCAGGTGTCGGGAAACTCGGCCCGCAGGCGCTGCACCGCCTCCAGCAACGCCGGAGTCGAGGTGGGGGCAAAGCGCGGGGTGATGGCATAGCCCAGCCTGCCGCGCTGATGCCAGCGGCGGATCAACGCCCGGGTCTGCTCGTAGCTCTCCCCGGCGGTTTCGCACAGGTAGTCGGGCACATGGCGATCCATCATCACTTTCCCGGCGATCAGGCGCATGTTGAGGCGCAGCGCTTCGCTGAATAACGCCTCCACCGATGCCGGATGCAGGGTACAAAACACCAGCGCGGTGGTGGTGCCATGGCTTATCAGCTGATTTACAAAAAACTGCGCTATCTCCTGGGCATACTCCGCATCGGCAAACTGGCTCTCCACCGGGAAGGTGTAGGTGGTGAGCCACTCCAGCAGCTGTTCGCCAAAGGCGCCGATCATCTCGGTCTGCGGATAGTGAACGTGGGCATCAACGAACCCCGGCAGCAGCAGCTTACCCCTCAGATCGACATAGCCCTTCAGGGGATGCAGAAAGGCTTCCCCCTCATGCCATGGCAGCAGGGCGATAATTTTCCCCTCCTGCAGGAACAACAGGCCATCATCGAGATAGCGGGCCTGGGCGGCCACCTCATCCGGGGTCTCTGCCACGCCGGCGATATCAAAAAATGCACCGCGCACAGCGGTCTGGTAATCCATCATCGAACCTGCCTTCTCTTAACGCTCTGGGAATAGTGATAAACAGCAAGATTGGTGCCAGTTTGCAGCCTGCCGCGGCCAGACGCCGCGGCAGAAGGGGAAGGTTACTCTTTTTGCGCCACCGCGCCGGAGCGGAAGGCGGCTTTCGCCTGCACTTCGCGCTCGTCGCGAGCCAGCCAGCGGTAGGTGGTGGCGCCGAGGAAGACGCCGATAAACCAGCTGAAGTTCGCCACTTCATGCAGGGCCGGAATAAAGCTGATAATCAGCCCCAGGCCCACCGACGGCAGCAGGGCGGCAATCGCTTTCGGGTTAAAGCCATTGCGGTACCAGTATTTACCCTGTGGCGTATCGTCAAACAGATCGTCCACTGACACCCGGCCGCGTTTGATCAGGTAGAAGTCGGCGATCAGGATGCCAAACAGCGGGCCAATAAAGGCGCCCAGCACGTCGAGGGTATAGTGGATCAGCTCCGGGGAGTTAAACAGGTTCCACGGCGTCAGGAGTATCGAGCCCACCGCGGCAATCATCCCGCCTGTACGGAAGCTGATTTTCTGCGGGGCGCAGTTGGAAAAATCGAAGGCCGGCGAGACGAAGTTAGCCACGATATTGATGCCGATGGTGGCGGTGATCATGGTCAGCAGGCCGATGGCCACCGCCAGATCGTTACCCACGCGGCTGACGGTTTCGATCGGGTCGGTGATCATTTTGCCAAACAGCGACTGGGTGCCGGAGACAATCACCACGGTAACCACCGAGAATAGCAGAAAGTTAAACGGCAGTCCCCAGCGGTTACCGCGGCGGATCTCGCCCATGCTTTTGCCGTAGCGGGAAAAGTCACCGAAGTTAAGCAGCGGCCCGGAGAAGTAGGAGACCACCAGCGCCGTGGCGGTGATCATCTGCCAGGTCTGCTCGCCGGCGCTCAGGGATTTGCTGGCGAGGGTAAAGGAGATACCGTCCAGACCAGTCTTGTATACAATCCAGCCGGCCAGCGCCAGCATCACCACATAAACCGCCGGACCGGCGATATCGATAAAGCGTTTGATGGCGTTCATGCCATGCCAGAACACCATCGCCTGCAGCAGCCACATAGTGGCGAAGCACAGCCAGCCGAGGGGCGACAGCCCGAGAAAGCTGCTGCTGGTCAGCGAGGCAAGGGAGGGCCAGAACTTGAGCAGGACCAGCATCAGGGCATTCGCCGCCAGATAGGTCTGAATGCCGTACCAGGCAAAGGCGATCAGCCCGCGGATCACCGCCGGGATATTGGCGCCGAAAACGCCAAACGCCTGACGACAAATCACCGCGTAAGGCACCCCGGCCATCTGGCTCGGCTTCGCCACCAGGTTGGCGCACAGCTGGACAATACAGATGCCCACCAGCAGGCAGAGCAGAACCTGCCAGCTGGCCAGCCCAAGCGTAAAGAAGCTCGCCGCCACTACGTAGCCGCCCATGCTGTGCACGTCCGACATCCAGAATGAAGAGATATTGTACCAGCTCCAGTTCTGGTCGCGGGTCGGCGCCAGATCGTCATTACATAGCCGCGGACTGTAGCCGGCGGCCGCCTTGTGAGTCTTCGTCTGCTGCGTGTGGGATGAATGTGGCATGAAACCTGCTCCTCTGAATGAAAACCCTTTGATATGGATTGCTGAGGCTATTGCAGGATCCAGGCCAGAATGATGAATCTTGTATACAAAAATTAAATTTTATGTATACGATCTGCTATCGATAAGTGAAACCGGAGTGGCTTAATGAATAATGAACATCGTCTCCAGGCCGCGCCAGCGCTGCAGGACAAGGACGAAAGCATTTACCAGGCGCTGATGACGGCTATCGTCGAACATCAGCTGCCGCCGGGCAGCAAACTGCCGGAAGAGGCGCTGGCGGAGGTGTTCGCCGTGAGCCGCACCGGCATCAGAAAGGTGCTGCAACGACTCGCCGCTGTGCAACTGGTCACGTTGACGCCCAAACGTGGTGCACACGTCACCAGCCCGAGCGTGGAAGAGTCCCAGGCGATCTTTCGCACCCGGGCGCTGCTCGAGGCCGCCAATCTCCCCGATGTGATCGCGCGCTGTCAGCCGCCGCATCTGGCGGCGCTGGAGAACATTATTCAGCGTGAACAGCAGGCCCATGCGGCGCACGACGGCCCGGCGGCGATCCGCCACTCCGCTGACTTTCATATTCAGCTGCAGGCTATCTCCGGCAACCCGGTGCTCACCGAGATGGTGACCCGCCTCAGCCAGCGCTCCTCTTTAGTGATTGCCGCCTGGGGCGCCCCCTGGCGACAGGGCTGCCGTTGCGACGATCACCAGCAGCTGGTCGATTTGCTGCGGGATAAAGCCCTGCAGCCGCTCAGCGAGGCGCTGATGCACCATTTTGATCATATTATCGCCAGCCTGTGCTTCGAGCGCGATGGCGTCAGCCTGCCCGATTTTTCCCGGCTGTTCGCCGGCCACAAGGAGTCGTGATGTCTTCCGTTCGTATACAAGTGATTAACCCCAACACCAGCCTGGCGATGACTGAAACGATAGGCGCCGCTGCGCGTGCGGTCGCTGCACCGGGCACCGAGATCCTTGCGGTCTGTCCCCGCGCCGGGGTGCCGTCAATTGAGGGCCACTTTGACGAAGCCATCGCGGCGGTCGGCGTGCTGGAGCAGATCAGGGCCGGACGCGAGCAGGGAGTGGATGGGCATGTGATCGCCTGCTTCGGCGACCCGGGGCTGCTGGCGGCGCGGGAGCTGGCCCAGGGGCCGGTGATCGGTATCGCGGAGGCGGCAATGCATATGGCGACGATGGTCGCCACCCGTTTCTCCATTGTGACCACGCTGCCGCGCACGCTGATCATCGCCCGTCATTTGCTGCACCAGTACGGATTTCATCAACATTGCGCGGCGCTGCACGCCATTGATTTGCCGGTGCTGGCGCTGGAAGACGGTAGCGGCCTGGCGCAGGAGAAAGTGCGTGAGCGCTGCATTCGCGCGCTGAAAGAGGATGGTAGCGGGGCGATTGTTCTTGGCTGCGGCGGGATGGCGACCCTGGCGCAGGAGCTGACCCGCGAGCTGCGGGTGCCGGTGATCGATGGCGTCAGCGCGGCGGTGAAGATGGTGGAGTCTCTGGTCGCGCTGGGCCTGGCGACCAGCAAGCATGGGGACTTAGCGTTCCCGGAGAAAAAAGCGTTAAGCGGACAGTTTCAGTCGTTAAATCCATTTTAAAAGGGGCAGGAGATGGGAGAGAACCAGGAACACTATCCTCGCGATCTGCGAGGTTACGCAGGGGAGCCGCCGCACGCGCGCTGGCCGGGTGGGGCGCGGATCGCGGTGCAGTTCGTCCTCAACTATGAGGAAGGCGCGGAGAATCACGTCCTGCATGGCGATGCGGGTTCGGAACAGTTCCTGTCCGATATTATCGGCGCCGCCAGCTACCCGGCGCGCCATATGTCGATGGATTCACTCTATGAGTACGGCAGCCGGGCAGGGTTCTGGCGCATCCATCGCGAGTTCAGCCAGCGCGGGCTGCCGTTGACGGTCTTCGGCGTGGCGATGGCGCTGGCGCGGCATCCGGAGATTGTGGCGGCGATCAAGGCCGCGGATTACGATGTGGTCAGCCACGGCTGGCGCTGGATCCACTATCAGCACATGGATATTGCCGAGGAGCGCGAGCATCTGCGCAAAGCGGTGCAGGTGCTGACCGACCTGTTCGGCAAGCCACCCACCGGCTGGTATACCGGCCGCGACAGCCCTAACACCCGCCAGCTGGTGGTGGAGCACGGCGGCTTTGACTACGACAGCGATTATTACGGCGATGATTTACCTTTCTGGAGCGAAGTGACCTGCAGCGACGGCAGCCAGCGGCCGCACCTGATCGTGCCTTATACCCTCGACGCCAACGACATGCGCTTCGCCACCGCCCAGGGATTCAACACCGCGGAGCAATTTTATACCTATCTGAAAGACAGCTTTGACGTGCTGTACGCCGAGGGTGAAACCGCGCCGAAGATGATGTCCGTGGGAATGCACTGCCGGCTGCTGGGGCGCCCGGGCCGTTTCCGCGCGCTGCAGCGTTTCCTTGACTATATCCAGCAGCACGACAAGGTGTGGGTCTGCACCCGGCAGCAGATTGCCGACCACTGGCGCGAAACCCATCCGTATCGCGGGTAGCTTGTTGCCCCTGAACCTGGCCCTCTCTCCAGGGAGAGGGCTCCGCCCGGCCGCGTCTGTTACACCGGTTCACCAGAATGTAATTTGATTATTGAATAAGCATGGCGAGGAGTACCAGGCACAGCGGCAGCACATAGATGCGCGCATACCATACATCCGGTACCGCAGGGATTGCCCGGCGGCTAAACACTATCCCGGCCCAGCCGGTCAGGACGAGCAGGCCTAAAATTTTCAGGCTGATAAACCCCAGAAATCCGCTCAGCGGAATGCTGTGCCAGCCAATGACGGCATAGGTCACAGCCCCGCATAGCGCCACGGGCAAAGAAAGCGGGTTGGATGCGCTAACGCACTCCTGCATTGCATACCCGTGTCGCCGTAGCAGGGGCACCGTCATGACGCTGCCGCCCACGCCCAGCAATGCGGCGATCGTACCGATAATCACACCGCCGCCGGTGACCACTGGCAGGGACAGGCGACGCCGAGCGCTGCCCGTGAAAAAACCCTTGCGCAACAAACAATCGCTGATGGTTGCCAGCATATAGAGAATAAACAGCGCGCGAACAATATTCTCGCTCAATATCCCCGCCAGACAGGAGCCGACCACCGCCCCAATGGCAATAAACCATAACAACGGAAACAGCGTCTGCGCGGCAAGCCTGCCCGCCCGCCAGTTTCGATAGCTGACCCAGCCGGCGTTAAATATCATCACCGCCGTTGAGGTAGCCACCGCGACATGCATGGCGTTGCCCGCGATCGCCGGCTGCCGGAGCATCAGTTGATAGACAAAGGGCACCACCACAAAGCCGCCGCCGAAGCCGAACAGCACCGTGGTAATGCCGGTAGTAAAGCCTGCCAGCGCAATAATAACGATCTCATTCAAGAGAGTATCCCCGACCTGAAAATGAGCGAGCAGCTTATACCGGTCGCGTACTGCTTCCCATTTGCGTAGCGCTCAATTACCTTTGTAAATTGGTCAGAGGGAGGCAGGTGTGCGCAACGTAAAAATTGACGAGTTCGATCGACTCGATCGTGATGTGGTGGCGTTAGGTAATGACTATGCGCAGGGATTTATCCTGCCCCCGCACCAGCATCGTCGCGCACAGCTACTGTATGGCGCGACCGGACTGATGTATGTCACTACGCAGGACGGAGAATGGGTGGTTCCTCCGCAACACGCTGTCTGGATCCCCCCTGAAACCGTGCATGCCGTCAGATTTGCAGGGGTGACCACGCGTAGCTTGTATATTGAGCCAGATTGTGTGGCCGCTTTCATTAAACACCGTCGTTGCGAAGTGATCAGCGTCTCGCCGCTGTTGCGCCAGCTACTGCTTGAGGCTGTGGATTTACCACCGTTGTACGACAGCCCACGCGATCGCACGCTGATACAGTTGATGTTGCTGGAACTGGCCGCTATGCCGGTCCGCGAATTTGACATTCCGTTGCCGCAGCATCCGGCGCTGCTGGCGCTTTGTCAGGCTTTTTTGCTTAACCCCTCTATCCATGATCCTGCGGCGCGCTGGGCCAGGGCGCTGTTTATGAGTCCTAGTACCTTTCGCCGCCATTTCCTGAAGCAGCTGGGCCTGTCATTTTCCGCCTGGCGTCAGCGAGCCTGCGTGGTGAGCGCCCTGGCATGGTTGATAGCAGGCAAACCGGTGAACGAAGTGGCATTATCCCTTGGATACGACAATGCGTCCTCTTTCGCCACCATGTTCCGCCGCGTGACCGGGCAGCCGCCGTCGTTTTATCACCCAGCCTGAGGCGTCGGAGAAGGGGACTCCCGCAGCATGTGTCGGAAATGAATGTCGCTTTTATGGCGTTGCTATGCGTTTACGCGGTCATAAGACAGATAATCCAGGAAGGCCTGGCTTCGTTTTCAGGTACCCCTACATTTAGTGGTGGCTACATCCAGGCGGTTTATCTATTCTGCCTGTAACCGTGAGAAGACCGGAGTCTCTCTTTGTGAACCATCTTATCGTTGAAAAAATCATCATCATCATTCTTCTCATCCTGTGGGGATTCGATACCTTCAGAACCAGGAAAAGAAAACGCTATGATCCCGCGATTGAAGCGGCTGATGCCAGCGAACGTTATCAATGGCGCTATCTGAGATGGGGATTTCGAATCATACAGGTGGTAGCGGGAGTGTATATCGTCGTTCAACTGATACAGGTATTACTGAGATAGAGGCATGGGCAGAGTTGCTTTTCGCGTCGACAAGGGGAAGCGTTCGCTCTGTGCCAGAGCAGACGTTAACGTCGATAACTACGTCACTTCTGAAGCTGAACATAACCATTATCAGCTACACTTGTTCCTGTTTTTCGTCGAGAGCTGAGAACTTGCCTGCATATCAAAGGAGGGTTTTTAGATGATAACATTTCAAATAACGGCTTATGTGACCCTGCAATGATGCAAGTGATACTGGTTCGACACGCGGAAACAGAATGGAATGTAAAAAATATTATTCAGGGACACAGTGATAGCGCATTGACGCTTCGTGGGGAGCGTCAAACATCAGCTTTATTGGCAGCGTTTGCAGAGAGTGATTACCGGGTAGAATGTGTTTACGCGTCTCCACTTGGCCGGGCCTGGCAAATGGGACAGCGCCTGGCTGAGCGTTTTTATTGTTCACTGATAGCTGAACCGGCTCTGAAAGAACAGGCTTTTGGTCAGTTTGAAGGCATGACAACCGTAGCGCTGCTGCAAAATAATCCGGACGCCGCAGAAGCATTATTCACCCTGGATGCAGAGTATTGTCCGCCAGGGGGTGAGTCTCTCTCAGATGCTTCGCAGCGAATGATACATTTTTTATCCAGTCTGGAAAAAAAACATCATCATCGAACAATATGTATTGTGTCTCACGGGCAGGTCATTCAGGGCGTGCTTGCGACATTAAAAAGTGGATCTGTGGATGATTTTCACCGCTATGCACAACCCAATGCGAGTTACGCCGTTTTCGAGCTGATTAATGGAAGCTGTACCGTTCTAAGCTGGGGGATCGCGACACATTTACGTCACCTGGATTAGCCGTTACCTTGCTGTCATTCAAATCGATGATGATTGAAGTACAACGTCCGCTTCTTGCCCGCATCGAACGGAGGTAACGTAGCGGAAATATGTTTTCGGACTCTACCAGGATGCCTTCCATCGAAACGTTTATGACTTTCCTTCTCGCACTGACGCTTCTGGAGATTTCTCCTGGGCCAGACATGATGCTGACTATCGCCACCAGGAGCGGACGTTCAGATGACTGGGGATCCCCGGTTATATCCTCCCGTTTTTTGACGTCAGAAATTCATAGTTTTATGCTTAGGTTTTGATATTTCAGAGGAACTGGTAACAAAAGCATGTTGAGGTAGAACTTTTTTAAGTAAAAACATATTGGTGTCAGGATCTGGATCTGCGCAATAATCATTCACAACGATAAGGCGGTAATCCAGATCAAAAGCTTGTCCGACTGTGGAAAGCACCACACGACTGGTAGTTACACCCGTAAGAATCAGGTTTTCGATGCCTTGAGCACGAAGGATCATCTCAAGTTCAGTAAACGAGAAAGCTCCGACTCTGCGTTTGACGATGACGACTTCATTTTCTGCTGGAGCAACATCAGGATGAATAGCCGTGCTCTCGTTATCAGCCATAAAAACTCCATTCTCCTTAATCGAAGCGAAGATAGTGTTGTTTTTGCTGACCTCTGGATACCCCTTGCGGAATCCGACGCTGACATAAATGACCGGTACGCCTGCTGTGCGCGTAGCGGCAATCAGCGGAAAGCCGCCTCCGCCTTCTTGAGGCAATCAATTCAAGCAGACGTAGCCTGAGGGCGAGGGGTATTGCGATATCCTAATATAAGTCGCCAGTTTTGATGACAGAACGACAAAAATCCGCTTTTCGCTCACAGCGGATCTTCACCTGCGTTAGCTCGTCCGCTCCTCCCTTAAAGCTGCCCTTTACGGCAGACTAGTGCCAGGAGCGGATGTTGCATGCCCACAGGAGCGCGATGGAAATGTAGCAGTACAACTTATCCCTATCGTCAAAAAATGGCACTAACTGAAAGATGTCAATCTGCTTCCTCATATATATCTACATTCCCCCCTATTCATTAATAAAGGATGGATGAAGATGCTGAGAGGTAAAAGAGCTGTAATTACCGGTGGTGGCACGGGATTTGGTCAGGCGCTGAGCGTATGGTTAGCGCGAGAAGGCGTCGAGGTGGATTTTTGCGCGAGGCGCGCTGATGACATTCAAAAAACTTGCAGTATCATTACGGCTGAAGGCGGAATGGCGAAAGGGCATCTCTGTGATTTAACCCTACCTGAATCCCTTTCTCAGTTTTCTTCACAGTTGTTAACTTTAGACAAGCCCATAGACATTTTAATCCTCAATGCTGCTCAGTGGCTTTCAGGAACGTTAGACGATCAATCAGACACAGAAATCATAAATACTATCAGTTCAGGCCTGACAGGTTCTATTCTGCTGACTCAGGCATTGCTACCCGGGTTAAGACGTTCAGAAAGTGCGGATATCGTCTCAATTATATCTTCATGTGGGATTCCTAATTTTACAGATTCAATTGCGCACCCCGCTTTTTTTGCCAGTATACACGGGCTTAGCGGGTTTACAACTAAACTTTCGTACCAGTTGTCTAAAGAAAATATACGTGTGACTGGGTTGTATCCCCCGGATTTCGAGCTGACAGGGTTAGAGGCGTTTGTCGATAGCCAGCCCA
The DNA here is from genome assembly GCF_001808265.1 of Klebsiella sp. HMSC16A12. NCBI lineage: Bacteria > Pseudomonadati > Pseudomonadota > Gammaproteobacteria > Enterobacterales > Enterobacteriaceae > Klebsiella > Klebsiella sp. HMSC16A12. The sequence continues at coordinate 55,839 of NZ_KV792636.1, read as the reverse complement.
AAATGGGGGAACGTCTGATGAATGGGCGTTCAGTCTGGGAAACAATTCGCTTTGTGCTGACTCAACCCCGTAATTGCCATATCAGGAGCATCTACTTTGAAGGCCCAACTCGCGAAAAACTGGCAGTCAGAAGCTGAGTCTGCGACGTTTAACAGTGTAGCCAACGTCCGCTGATCGCTCATATCAGACCTTCAACTCAGATAGCTTGTCCGCTCTGTGCCAGGAGCGGACATTAAAATCAAAACCGATGGCAAGCTTACCGAGCATAACATTATGCTTGCGCTGCTGTGTAACGTGCTTCCAGCTTATCCAAAAAGCCAAAAAGCACTTGATTCATTTCACTGTAATCGTGCGCCCGGAGCGCTTCAGGCGTGTCAACGAAACGAAATTCTGCTGCACGGCTCAGGTCTTTCTCAGAATGAGCGATCAGCCGTTCTACAACGTCCAATGTGAGCTCCATGTGGCACTGGAAACCAAAGACGCGGTCTGAATAGGCAACGATCTGCCGCGGACAGCCTTCGCTGTAAGCAATAATTTTGGCCTCTGGCGTCAAACCTAGCATATCGTTATGCCAGTGACCCACTTCCAGTGTTTTCCCAAAGTGAGAGAACATCTCATCCTTCCTGCCGTCTTCGGTCAATGTGATCGGGAATTTACCAATCTCTTTTTCCTGGCTATGAGAGAACGGCGCGCCCAGCGCTTCACCAATGAGCTGTGAACCCAGGCAGATACCGATCACCGCCTTACCGGTTTTAACCGCGGAAGCAATCAGCGCCTGTTCCGCTTTAGCATTAAAGTGCGGGCACGCTTCAAGCGTGGTGTCCGGATCTTGCGGACCGCCCATAACGATAAGAAAATCGATGCCTACGGCGTCATCAGGTAGCCGATCGCCTGCATAGACGCGTGAGTAAGTTACATCATGACCCTGGTTTATTGCCCAGGTTTCATATGCGCCCGGGGCTTCAAAACTTTCATGTACGATAAAGTGTACACGCATGAGGTTAAGCTCCTGTAATATCTTTGATGATCAGGATGATAAGTCACGCACCCATTGCCTAAGGCTCTACTCCGGGTGGTTCCAGTTTCGATATGATAATGGCAGGGGCTAAATCTGAAATGCCAGGTAGTATAGATAAAGCGCCAAGACATGATGAGGCCACAGGCTGGTCTAGTACTGCGATAAGCTATCAACGTGGTGAGGTAGATCCTCCCCATCATCATGTTGAGGGGCAGCTACTCTTCGCCACCAGAGGGGTTATGCTGGTGCAAACAGAGAGTGACCGTTGGGTGATCCCTCCTCAGCGGGCATTATGGCTACCGCCTTTGCATATCCATAGTTATCATCTGCTTTCACAAACCGATCTCAGGGCGATCTATTTCAGCAGTAGCCTTATCGCAGAATGTACGAGCTTTACGAAGAGTCAGCAGGTGCATGTGATCACGGCTACGCCCTTAGTCAAAGAGCTTATCGCAGGGCTGTTCAGTGAGGACTACGCCAGACCGAGTCAACGGAAGATAGCGTTGTTGCTTCTGGAAATTCTCAGCGAGGCTCCACCTTTAACGATGGCGCTTCCCATGCCGAATGATGAGCGATTATTTAGCGCGGCCAGATCGCTACTGGTCAATCAGCGCTGGGAAGCATCGCTGAGCGAGCTGGCTTTTATGTCGGCCATGTCGGAACGGACCTTTTCCCGATTGTTTATGAAGGATACAGGCTTTAGTTTTAGAACATGGAAGCAGAGAGCCAGAATTTGCGCTTCGTTGGATCTTCTCGCGAACGGTGTTCCAATCAAACAGGTCGCTTACCAGCTTGGTTTCTCATGCCCGGCGGCCTTTACCGCTGCTTTTCGCTGCATTTTGGGGGCAACGCCACGCGATTATGTGCCTTAAACCGGGAAACCCTCAAAGCGGTCTTTGAGACTGTCATGGGCATATTACCAGACGCAGAAACCCTGCGAGGGCAGGGGTATCCCGCCTTTGCTGTTGAGAAAGGTTGTTTAATTTGCACCCGACACACTCTCATTGATTAAAGCACGGAGTGGAGATTACTGCGGTCCATAGTTCTGACAAACCGTGAAAGAGAAGGCCTGCATGAAGAAAAAAGGTGTCGCGATGTGTGATGAAATTACCTTATGACAGACCTTGCGGTGATTTACGGCACCGGGTGGATTCCGGACGCTGTGAGCCCCTCATTGCTACGAAGCCTGATTCTGCTGTACCTCAGGCCATATGATAGCCTGCGCAACAATCACATCCTGCCCATTAATGCGTCCAGGGGAGTACTCCCGGGCCCTGCACGTCCCTGTGTGCCAAAAGCGGAAGTAGGCTGATGATAAATTAGCGTTGATGTTAATCGTGGGTTCTGCAGATGGGTAGAAATTGATAACTTAGGATGCAAGTTCGTCCCGCTCTTTCTGCAGTTTTCATCGAGGGGATATTCTCCGGAATAATTGTGCCCATATACATGGATAGTTCCGAATCGGAATGAGTTAATAATCGGTACAGCAGGCGTTGCGCTCGGGCCGACAATGATCGACCACGAAAAGCAGGAAGTATTACTTTGTCAGTAATACGATATCCTCTCAGAAAAGCGAGGTTTCCTTTCTGGCATATTAGCAACCCGGCGCGAACATCGTTTTCATAGATAATATATACTTCTCTCTCAGAAATATGGTCACACAACTCTTCGTCATCAACTGCTACCAAATTGCTTGCAGACAGTTCGCGAACTGTCTGCCATGTATGCTTATAGGCATCACCCAGGGCCTGACAACACCAGTCAAAATCTTCGTATATCGCCACTTGCAAAGTAAGAGATTTATCATTGAATTCAGGGGGTTAAGAAAAAGAAGTGGCATATATATACTGGTCAGGAATACCCTGCGGGAAGGACTGGCCTGGCACAAGAATGCGGACATACTGAGCTCTGAGTTGTGACCATTCCTTACTAATGAGTTCTAATGCAGTATGATTTAGGTCAGAATCCATACCTACAATATCAATAAAAGGTTTGTTAATATTTCCGCCCTGATAACGGGGGCCAGTAAGAAATTGCTTTCCATCAATTTTGAGTTTTCGTTGTAAAAAATATTCCTGACATAATCCAGTTTCTTTCCAGGGAAATCGCGCCGAGAAACTTCTGTCTGTACACCTCGATTCCTGCTCTGACAACCATTGTTTTAACCATGAACGTAGAGTAACTTCAGGCACAGGTAGCCTGGCATATTGAGATAGCATGTAAGATAGCATAAAAAATATTTTGCCCTTGGATGTAAAAATGTCTTTTTAAACAAATCAGAATAGTTCTACTCTCATTTTATTACCAATTATAGCTGGCACATCAGCTCCTTGCTCAATGCGGACCTTTAGCTCGACAGCTTGTCCGCTCCGCGCCAGAAGCGAACAGTGTTATGAGTGGCCAGTGATAAAACGTCAGCCCGTTGACCTTGCCTTACAGCACCTCAACCACTTCAAATTCTTCTGCGATCAACTCCATATCTTCAGAAAAATGACCTTCAGAGCTGAAAAATCTCTGATGCTCTTTCTTCCAGTATTCAAGGCTTAAATCGCCTTCACCTTCTTTGCGGGCGAACGCTTCAGTGACATCACAAAAACGAACCAGCTGCATCGAAATCAGTCTGATCACGCAAACTGGAACATTCTGACCATCAAGAATAATGTTATAACTCCCGATTCTCGGGGCGGATTCTTCCTGCTGGTAAGAGGCATAAGATCCGCAAGAGGCCGTTTTGATCCCTTTTTTGATCAGGTCAGCAAGCTCGTTAGCCAGTTCCGGACTGTCACCCATTTGCCAGGCATCTGCGCCGGGATATTTCTTTTTTATTTCCTCAACCTCAACCATGAAAATTCCTTCGTTATCGTCAATGAAAAGAAAAGCTATCCCTTTTTTAACATGAGCGGTCCCAACATAATAGGCGATATCATTATTTAGATAGTGTGGTCCGTTCTTCGCTCAAAACTGACCTTGATCGATAACTTCGGCTGGCTGGACAATGCGTCGATTCCATTCTCGATGAGCCGAATCGGCGCCATTGTCTCCCTGGGTATTGCGCTGTACTTGATTTACTCCTGCAGCAGGGCAAAAGCCGCAACGGTGGAAATCCCCCGTCGGCCAGTACCGCGGGGGAGCTGACGATTATTGCCAGCGTTTCAGCAGCAGGCTGGCGTTAACGCCGCCAAAGCCAAAACCGTTCGACAGCGCGTAACGCATCTTCTGCGGGCGGGCCTGCAGCGCCACCAGATTGAGACCTGCCGCCTCTTCATCGGGGTGATGCAGGTTCAGCGTCGGCGGCACCACCTGGTCACGCAGCGCCTGAATGGTGAAGATGGCCTCGATCCCGCCGGCCGCGCCTAACAGATGGCCGGTGGCGGATTTCGTCGAGGTAATGGCGACCGGATGGGCGCCAAACAGCGTTTTAATCGCCGCCAGCTCGCCTTTATCACCGACCTGCTTCGAGGTGGCGTGGGCGTTGATATGGTCAATCTCTTCCGCGGACACTCCGGCCTGGCGAAGGGCGGTTTCCATGGCCCGACGCGCGCCGTTCCCGTCTTCCGGGCCCGCGGTCAGGTGATAAGCATCTGCGCTGGTGCCGTAGCCCACCAGCTCGGCCAGCGGCGTGGCGCCGCGCGCCAGCGCGTGCTCCAGCGACTCGATCACGATAAGCCCGGCGCCTTCTCCCATCACAAATCCATCGCGGTCGCGGTCAAAGGGGCGGGAAGCGCTTTCCGGCTGGTCGCTGTAGGCGCTGGACAGCGCCCTTGCCGCGGCAAACCCGGCCAGGCTAACGCGATGAATTGCCGCTTCCGCGCCGCCGCAGAGGGCAATATCCGCCTCGCCGCTGCGGATCATCCGCGCTGCATCGCCGATGGCCTGGGCACCCGCTGCGCAGGCGGTGACCGGCGCGCCGATGGGGCCCCGGAAGCCGTGGGCGATGGACACATGCCCGGCGGCCAGGTTGGCCAGAAAAGAGGGAATGGTGAATGGGGAGAGGCGACGCGGCCCGCGTTCATCGGTGGTATGTACCGCATTGGCGATCTCACTGAAGCCGCCGATCCCGGTGGCGATCACCGTGGCGGTACGTTCCTGTTCGGCCGCAGATGCTGGCGACCAGCCGGCCTGGGTCAGCGCTTCACGGGCGGCGACCAGCGCAAACTCAATAAAGCGATCCATCTTTTTGCGCTCTTTCGCGGGGATGGTCGCCAGCGGGTCGAAGCCGTGCAGCGGATCGCTGTCAATGGACGGCACCTGGCCGGCCACTTTGCAGGGAATATCCGCGACCAGCTGCTCGCTGAGCCTGGTGACCCCTGACTTTCCTGCCAGCAGCGACTGCCAGACGTGCTGTACGCCGCAGCCCAGCGGGCTGACAATCCCCATCCCGGTGACGACAATGCGTTTAACGGAAACGCCCATAGTTAACTCTCCTGTAGTATCAGTGTGCCGGCGGCTTTTTCATCAAGGGAACCAGCAGCGCGGCAAGTAAAAAACCCATCATGATGAGGTAGAACGCATCGGAAAAGGCCTGGGTTCGCGCCTCCCGTAGCGCCAGCGCGGAAAGATTTTTCAGCGCCGCCGTCTGCGCGGCATCCGGCGAGATCCCCTGGACGGTGAAGTTTGCCGCGCTGCGCTGAACAAAATCGCTCATTGCCAGGTTGGCGTTATTCAGATGGTCCGCCAGGCGGCTATAGTGCAGATTGGTTCTGTCGTTAAGCACCGTGCCGCACAGGGCGATGCCGATGGCGCCCCCGAGGTTGCGCATCAGATTAAACAGCCCGGAGGCCAGCTTCAGGCGCGCGGGCGGCAGGCTGCCCAGCGTCAGGGTCACCGTTGGCGCGACGGCAAACTGCTGCGCCAGTCCGCGAAAGGCCTGCGGGAGCAGCAACTGGTCCGCCCCCCAGTCGTGAGTGATCGGAACAAAGCTGTACATTGACACCGCAAAGCCGATCAGCCCGGCCATCAGCAGCCAGCGCAGATCGACGCGGTTGGCGAGCCACGAATAAAATGGAATAGACATGACCTGGAACAGACCGGTGGAAAATACCGCCAGGCCGATCTCCAGCGCACTGAAACCGCGCACACTCCCCAGATACAGCGGGGTTAAATAGATGGTGGCGAAGATGCCGACGCCGGCCATAAACGAGAAATAGCAGCCGAGGCTGAAGGTTCGATCCTGCAGGGCGCGGAGATCCATCACCGGCTGCGGATGGCGCAGGGTGCGGATAACAAAGGCCACGCCGCAGAGCAGGGCGACCCAGGCGGTGGTCGTCAGGGTCGCGTCATCAAACCAGCCCCAGCGCGGACCTTCTTCGAGGGTATATTCCAGGCAGCCGAGGGACAAGGCCAGCAGCAGAATACTGAGATAGTCGGCGCCGCGCAGCAGAGTGGGGTCGGCGCTGTCTACTTTTACCAGCAGCGGCACTGCCACCGCGATGTAAATCCCCGGAACAACGTTGATAAAGAACAGCCAGTGCCAGTTGTAGTTTTCGGTGATCCAGCCGCCCACCGTTGGACCCAGCGTAGGGGCGAGGGAGGCCAGGCCGCCGATCGTCGCCGCGGCGATGACCCGCTGTTTGCCCTGAAAAAAGGCGAAAGCGGTGGTGAACACCAGGGGGATCATCGACCCGCCCGCCAGTCCCTGCAGGGCGCGGAAGGCGATCATACTCTGGATGTTCCACGCCCAGCCGCACAGCAGGCTCATCAGCGTGAAGCCCGCCGCGGAAGCGGCAAACAGCCAGCGGGTCGACATGACCCGGGCCAGCCAGCCGGAAAGCGGGATAATAATGATCTCGGCGATCAGGTAGCTGGTTTGTACCCAGACGGTTTCATCGTCGCCCGCCGACAGGCCGCCGCCAATATCCCGCAGCGAGGCGGAGACGATCTGGATGTCGATAAGGGCAATAAACATCCCCACGCACATGCTGGCGAAGGCGAAGATCTTCTTCGCCGTCGGCATCGACAGACCCTGCGGGGCGGACAGCGCCTGAACGGTGCTCATCGAGGGCTCTTTTCGTTCACGGTGACGATCACCGACAGTCCCGGGCGCAGGACGTCAAGCTTTGCCCCGTCACCTTCCAGCGCAATGCGGACCGGCACCCGCTGCACGATTTTAGTGAAATTCCCGGTCGCGTTCTCCGCCGGCAGAATGCTGAAGCGTGAGCCGGTCGCCGGCGCCAGGCTGGCGACATGCCCCTTAAAGGTATGGTTCGGCAGCACATCGGCGACGATGGTCACCGGCTGGCCGGCACGCATATGCGCCAGCTGGTTTTCCTTGAAGTTAGCGTCAATCCACAGGCCGTGCGCGGGTACCAGGGAGAGCAGCTGCGTACCGCTGCTGACGAAGGAGCCGGACCACGCGCGGCGGTTGCCAATCACCCCATCGAACGGTGCGCGAATGTCGGTATAGCTGAGGTTCAGCCTGGCCATCTCGAGGTTAGCCTGGGCCTGCGCCAGGGCAGCCAGGATTTGCTGCTGGCGAGCATCCAGCACCGCCAGCTGACGTTCGGCCACGGTTTTATCCGCTTTGGCCTTCTCCTGCTCGGCGTGCGCCCGGCGATAATCGGCGGAGGCGTTATCGCGGATCTGTGCGGAAATCGCGCTCGACGCGGCCAGGGCGTTATAGCGTCGGTTGTCGTTAGCCAGTTTTTCGGTTGCCGCTGTGGCGGCCAGTAACGAGGCCGCAGAGCCGGCAATGGTCGCCTGCTGAAGCTGGCGGGTAGCCTGGATATCGGCCAGCGCGGCCTGCTGCGCCGCCACTTCTCCGGCGGCTTTCGCGAGGGCGGCGCGATAATCGCGGTCGTCAATGCGGATCAACAGGTCACCTTTTTTCACCGCCATATTGTCCTGCACCGCCAGCTGCTGGATATAGCCGGAGACTTTGCTGGAGATGGCGCTAATGTCGCCGCCGACATAGGCATCATCGGTGGTCTGCATAAAGCGCCCGGTATGCCACCAGTAAACGCCGTAGCTCGCTGCCGCCAGGGCGGCAGCGCCCAGGGCCGCCAGGACAAGAATATTTTTCTTACTGGTCGGATTCATTGCTGGCATCTCTGTAAGGTTCAGGCTGGAATTTTTGTCCGCTATCGCCTTCGCGTTTGCGCAGCAGATATTCATGACGATATTTCATCAGCGGCGAGGCGGCGGGGCCCGGCACCATGGCGTATTTACCCGGGATAATCTCTTCCCCAGTCGCTTTATCCACCATGACTGGCTCCACGTGGCGCTGGGTTGCCATTTCCACCAGCTGCATCTGACGCCCTTCGGGGGCGAAGTGGCGATTACCCCATTCCGCCAGCGCCAGCAGCACCATGCGGAAATCGCGGCCGCGCGGCGTGAGGTGGTATTCGTAGCGCGGCGGGGTGCTGCTGTAGCACACCTTCTCCAGCAGTCCGTCATCGACCAGTTCCTTCAGGCGGCGCGACAGAATATTGGGCGCGACGTTGCTGCTTTTCTGGAACTCGTCAAAGCGGGTAAAGCCCGCGAAGGCATCGCGCAGAATCATGATGCTCCAGCTGTCGCCGATGCGGCCCAGGCTGCGGGCGATGGGGCAGGGAGCGTGGCAAAGCGGTTCATTTTTCATGGGCTGTCCAGTAACCAGGTGGCTTTTGCCAGCAAATTGACATAGTAACTATCAAAATGCAAGTTACTCTTCATGGTACCCAGAGAAGAAGCTGCTCCCGTTTCGCTACGCCGTTTCACCTTTGAATGCCGAATATTGGACAGTCGCCGCCGCCTTATATCTTCTTGACCGTAATAAGAGATAAATATCGCTGATGGCAGATGAAACATTTTAATAATGATAAAAATCGATGTGCTGGGTAATGACCTTTATTGGGGGATACGATATAAGGTATGGCGACACTCAAATTAACATTCTCATAACTTATAAAGGTTAAATAAATGAAGCAGGTGGGTATTGTTGGTTGGCGAGGGATGGTGGGCTCAGTATTGTTGCAACGCATGATCGAAGAAAATGATTTCGACGATATTACAGCGCATTTTTTTAGTACCTCCAGTGCGGGTGCCCCGGGCCCGGTTATTAATGGTAGAAGCGACAGGCTGAAAGATGCGAATTCCCTTAGCGCACTCGCCGAAATGGATATCATCATCACCTGTCAGGGCGGGGATTATACCAAAGCCATCTATCCGGCGTTAATTAACCATGGCTGGCAAGGTTACTGGATTGATGCGGCTTCGGCGCTGCGGATGGATGAAAGAGCCTGCATTATTCTCGACCCCGTCAACCGCGAAAATATCGATCGTGCGGTAAAAGCGGGAATTAAACTGTTTGTCGGCGGCAACTGCTCCATTACGCTGAGCCTGATGGGGTTGGCCGGGCTGATAAAAGCGGATCTTATCGAATGGATGAGCGTGATGACCTATCAGTCTGCCTCCGGGGCGGGCGCCAAACAGGTGCGGGAATTAATCGCACAAAGCGCTTATATCAGTCAGCATTTATCCGCTGATGAACTGACATCATCAGGTTCCGTGCTGCCATTGGTAAATAAAGTGAGTGAGTTGATTAACAGCGCGGGCATGCCGGTGGAGACTTTTGGCGTCCCCCTCATGGGCAGCATCATTCCGTGGATCGACAGCGATCTGGGCGATGGAAACAGCCGCGAAGAATGGAAGGGCGAGGCGGAAACTAATAAAATTCTTGGCCTTGCGCCGGGTACCATCCCGGTCAATGGTTTATGCATTCGGGTCGGGGTGATCCGCTGTCACAGCGCGGCGATTACGCTGAAACTTAAACGTGAGGTCAGCGAAGCGGAATTTGCTGAGTTAGTCACCCATTCCCATCCGTGGGTAAACTATGTCCGCAATAATAAGCAAGAGAGTGTCAGTAAATTGACCCCGGCTGCTATTAGTGGTTCGCTGCAGGTAGGTATTGGCCGCTACAAGAAAATGTCGCTAAATAATGACCCAGTCTACTCGGTGTTAACGGTTGGCGATCAGCTATTGTGGGGGGCTGCGGAGCCCCTGCGCCGCATGTTAAATATCCTGCTGGGCAAAATATAGTTACGGTCATCCGGGGAAAGCCCTCGCGCGCAGGCGGTTAAGACAAATGTTTAACGAAGCGTTTGCGAACATCCTTGTAGCCGTTATTTTCATAAAATTGATGCGCTCTGATTCTTTTTTCACTACTTGAAAGCTCGATCTGAGCGCATTGTTTATCACGGGCGAGGCGCTCTGCGGCCTGGAGAAGCTGCTGGCCTATCCCTGATCCACGTGACGATTCCTCGATGACCAGCGCGGAAATTAATGCCCATAAACGGTTCTCATGTACCGGTAAAATAAAATTGATAACGATTACGCCACACACGGCGTTTTCTGTTTCCGCCACCAGCGCACTCATCATGCTCTGCGGGGCAGTGATGCGTTGCGCTAAGATCGCCGTCTCCGTCTGATAGCCCAACTGCAGAAATAGCGTTTGCAGCGAGGGGATATCTTTTGCTTCAGCAGCTCTGATGAACACCATGATCTTCGACTCCAAATAGCGTGTTACCGGACCGGAAGCGGGCCGGTGGATACCTTATTCTCCGGTCCGCTCCCGTATACGCCACTCAGTCCATCAGACTGACCTGGGCGGCGACAATCCGCCAGCCGTAGGGGAAGCGTACCCAGGTCTGCTGCTGGCGGCCCAGGCGGGCGCTGCCTTCGCGGGTGAACTCGGTACTGCACACCGCCATATCCGCGCCAAAGGTGGTAATGGTGGTATGGCGCAGATCGCGGGCCAGACCGGCGGCGGGGCGGGCGGCGCGAAAGGCGCGGATCGCCTCAATGCCATACAGATTTTCGCCGGCTCCCAGCCGTACGGTGCGCGGGTCGTGCCAGAACAGCGCATCAAGCGCCTCGATGTTATTGCTGACCAGCGCCTCTTCATACTGATAAAACGCCGCCGTCACCTCGGCGAGGATCGCCGGGCGGTCTACATTATCCAGATTGATCATGCTGCACTCTCCGCCACTCGGGCATCGGTAATGCCCATCGCTTCCAGCGCCCGCGCGGCGCGAAGACAGGCTTGTTCGTTAAACGGCGCGGCAATCAGCTGCAGGCCAATCGGCTTACCGCTGGCGGTACGCAGGGGCACGGTCACCACCGGCAGACCGAGGAAGGAGATCGGCTGGGTCAGCATGCCCATGCTGGCGCGCACCGGCAGCGGCTGGCCGTTAATCACTATCTCCTCGGCGCCAATCGGCGTGGCGCTGCATGGAGTGGCCGGGGCAATCAGCACGCCGGCCTGACTGAACAGGGATTTGATCGCCTGACGGGCATGACGGCGGAAGCGCTGAGCCTGCAGATACCACGCCGAGGGGATCATCGCCCCGGCCAGCAGCCGCTCGCGGGAGTGGGGTTCAAAGCGCTCGGGCGAGTGGCGAAGATCCGCCAGATACTGATTGCCGCCTTCGCTGGCGCTGATGATAAAGGCCGCCGAGCGGGCCAGGGCGGCATCCGCGAACTGCAGCTCGCTGTCGGCGCTCAGCGCGTGGGCGACCCGATCCACGGCCGCCCGGGCGTCGTCATCGCACCAGGTGGTGAAATAGCCGCCCAGCCGCGCGCAGCGCAGCCCCTCCAGTCCGCGTTCCAGCAGATTGCCGGTGCGCTCGCTGGCTTTATCAGCCTGAAAGTCATCGGCCGGGTCGCGCCCCTGCAGGGCGTCATACACCGCGGCGAGGTCGGCCACCCGGCGGGCAAAAGGACCAATATGATCCAGACTGGCTACAAACGGATGGCTGCCAGAGCGCGACAGGCGCCCGAAAGTGGGTTTCAGGCCAAAGATCCCGCACAGCGACGCGGGGACACGGATCGAGCCGTTGGTGTCGCTGCCGAGGCTGAAATGAACCAGCCCGGCCGCCACCGCCGCGGCCGAACCGCCGGAAGAACCGCCGGCGATCCGCGACAGATCGTGCGGGTTGCGCGTCGCGCCATAGTAGCTGTTTTCGGTGGTAAAGCCGTAGGCGTAGGCGTCCATATTGAGCATCCCGCTGAGCAGGGCGCCGGCGCTGTGCAGCTGGCGCACCGCCCAGCTGTCGCTGGTCGCTGGCGGCCGGTCGCTCAGCAGTTCGGCGCCGGCGAGGGTGGTATGCCCGGCGACATCAAACAGATTTTTCACTGCGTAAGGAATCCCTGCCAGCGGCGGCAAGGGGCGCTTTTCCCGGCGCAGGGCGTCGATGCTGTCGGCCTCCGCCAGCATGCGCTGGGCGGTGACCTCGGTCCAGGCGTTGATCTGCGGATTCACGCGGGCGATATCGTCCAGCGTCTGGCGGGCGATCTCCCGGGCGCTCAGTTCGCCATCGTGCAGCGCACGCTGGAGATCGGCAATGGTGAAGTGTTGAAGAGTCATGCTTTATACACCCCCGCAATCTCCTCGCGCGGCCCGAGGGGATAGTCCATCAGCGGCTGCGCCATGGCGGCGATGCGGGCAAACTGGCGCTCCAGCTCCTTACGGCGCGGCGCATCCAGCTCCATATCCAACAGGTGAGTCATCTGCGTCAGATACTCGCTCCAGTCTGGCTGTGTGGTCATAGTCTGCTCCTTAGTATCCGGCGGCGGCGCCGTTGCTGCGTGGATCGGTCGCCCCTTCAAGCAGACCGTTGGGATGGCGGACAATGGCCCCGGCGTGGCCCATCGCTTCGCTGAAATCGGCCAGCACTTCTACGTCGTGCCCCAGCTCGCGCAGGCGCGCGATACAGGCGGGGGCAAAGCGTCCCTCCAGCTTCAGTGAGTCGGAGGACTGGCCCCAGGTGCGGCCCAGCAGCCAGCGCGGACGGGAGATGCTCTCCTGCAACGGCACCCCCTGCAGGATATAGCGGGTAAACAGCGCCGCCTGCGTTTGCGGCTGACCGTCGCCGCCCATCGAGCCATAGACCATCACCCGGCCATCGTTCAGGCGCGCGGCGGCAGGGTTGAGGGTGTGGAATGGCTGTTTGCCAGGGGCCAGCGCCAGGAGATGCTGCGGATCGAGGCTGAAGGCCGCCCCGCGGTTTTGCCAGACGATCCCGGTGTCCGGGAGTACCACGCCGCTGCCGAACTCGTGATAGATACTCTGAATAAACGACACTGCCAGTCCGCTGTTATCCACGACGCCCATCCAGACGGTATCGCCCGGGCCTTTGCCGCCGCCCCAGGGGGAAGCGCTGGCGTCGTCGATGCTGTCGGCCAGCGGCTGCAGGGCTTCCGGGGTGAGCAACTGCTGTACATCCACATCCAGATGGCGTGGATCGGTGATATGCGCATCGCGCAGGGCAAATGCCCGCTTGGTGGCTTCGACGATACGGTGCACCGTTTGCGCGTCGTCGGCATCGGCCATCTTCAGACGGTCGGTGATGCCAAGGATCGCCAGCGACACCAGTCCCTGCGTCGGCGGCGCAAGATTCCACAGCGTGCCCTGCTGGTGCTGGAGCGTCAGCGGCCCTGGACGCCGGGCGCGGTGGGCCTGCAGGTCGCCGAGGGTGATCGGCATCCCCAGCGCGGCCATACCCTGCGCGAGACGCTCGGCCAGCGGCCCGCGATAAAAGCTGTCGAGACCGTCGCTGGCCAGCATGCGCAGGGTACCGGCGAGGGCGGGCTGGCGGAAGCGGCTGCCGGGCCGCGGGGCCTCGCCCGCTACCAGCCAGGTTTCGCTGAAGCCCGGCTGATGGCGCAGCTCTTCCAGTTTGCTGGCGGTGGCGTGGGCCTGCGAGGCAGTGACCGGAATGCCGTCTTCGGCATAGCCGATCGCATCGGCCAGCAGGCGGGCCACCGGCAGCGCGCGGCCGGTTAAGTCCCGTGAAATACGCAGCGCCTCGTCCCAGCCGCTGACGGTGCCGGCGACGGTCAGCGCGGCCTGCGGTCCCCGGTGGGGAATATGCCGCTGTCCGGCGTAGGCCTCGAGGGTCGCCAGCGATCCGGCGGCCCCGCTGGCGTCAATGGCGATTGGGTCTCCCTCAGGCGGCACGATCAGCCAGAAGCCATCGCCGCCGAGGCCATTCATATGGGGATAGACGACGGCGATGGCCGCCGCGGCAGCCACCATCGCTTCAATGGCGCTGCCGCCCTCGCGCAGGATCGCCAGCGCGCTCTGACTGGCGAGGTGGTGGGGGGCCACCGCCATGCCGTGGGTCGAAACGTTGCTACTGTGCATAAATTATCCTTTCTGAACGAATCACCCGCAGAACACTGCAAAAGCTGTTCCATCTCTGAACGTTTCGTTTCATTGATAAAAACGATGACCAGAATTTTCCTACTGGCACGCTATGTGTAAGGCATAGCAGATACAGTATGATGAGGAATGGATGATGAAACGAAAGTTACAGGGGCGCTATGCAACAACTCGATGAACGACTGAAAGGGCAATACGCCTCGCTGTCGCCGCAGGAGCAGCGGGTGGCGGATTTCATCTTTGACCACTTTGACGACCTGATAAGCTACAACAGCGCCGAGCTGGCGCAGCTGAGCGGCGTGTCGAAAGCCACCGTCAGCCGGCTGTTTAAGCGCCTCGGTTACGACAAATATAAGGATATGCGCGATGAACTGCGCACTCTGCGTCAGAGCGGGATGCCGCTCACCGACCAGCGCGACGCGGTGCAGGGTAACACGCTGCTGGCGCGCCATTATAAGCAGGAGATGGCAAACCTCACCCAGTGGGTCAACGCCCTCGACGCCCGCCAGTTCGCTGAGGCGCTGACGGCGATGGTGGCCGCCCGCCGCATTGTGGTGATTGGCATGCGCAACGCCTATCCGGCGGCGCTGCATCTGCGCCAGCAGCTGCTGCAGGCCCGCGGCCAGGTGCTGGTGCTGCCCCAGCCGGGTCAGAGTCTCAGCGAAGAGCTGGTCGATCTGACCGCCGATGATCTGGTGGTAATGATGGCGTTTCGCCGCCGGCCGCGAATAGTACGCCCGCTGCTGCAGCAGCTGCAGCGCGACGGGGTGCCGGTCCTGTTAATGTGCGAGCCGCAGGCCCACAGCCTGTTTCCGCTCTCCCGCTGGCAGCTCTGCGCGCCGCTGGACAGCGTCTCCGCCTACGATAGCTATGCCTCGGTCAACAGCCTGATTAATCTGCTGGCCAATGCCTTTCTCCATGAAACGCTCGACAGCGGTCGTCCGCGCATCCACGATATCGCCACGCTTTACCAGCAGCTGGACGAGCTGGAACAACGCTGATGGGGCGCCAGCGTGGTGCTGTGCATTATTATGGTGCAATAAAAACCACGTCATGGCGCCGCCGCTCTCTGAGGACTTTTCCGTTAGCGCTTGTCCTTTCTCACTTTTTGTTTTAATTCCTCGCCAACCCTCGCCTCGTCCGTATCTGGCACATTAGTTGCAAAAACAGATTCAAAGAATCTTTTGTTTCATGCTAACGTAACGGGTAAACATCATGAAGAAACTGTTGATCGCGCTGGCCGGGGCCGCTTGTCTCCTATCGTCTGTTTCTGCCGCGCAGGCTGACCAGCTCCAGGATATTGAAAAACGCGGCGTCATCCGCATTGCCGTACCCCAGGACTTTCCACCGTTCGGCTCGGTGGGCACCGACCTGCAGCCGCAGGGGTATGACATCGATATGGCGCGCTATCTGGCGAAATCGATGAAGCTCAAGCTGCAGCTGGTCCCGGTGACCAGCGCCAACCGCGTGCCGTATCTGCAGACCGATAAGGTGGACCTGGTGATCTCCAGCCTCGGCAAGAACGCCGAGCGCGAGAAGGTGATCGACTTCAGCCGCGCCTACGCCCCGTTCTTCCTCGGGGTGTTTGGCCCGAAAGGGGCGGAGCTGAAGGACGCGGCCGCGCTGAGCGGCAAAAGCATCGGCGTGACCCGTGGGGCGGTGGAAGATATGGTGCTGACCAGCGTGGCGCCGCAGGCGGCGCAGATTAAGCGCTACGAGGACAATAACACTACGCTGTCGGCTTACCTGTCCGGTCAGGTGCAGTATGTCGCCACCGGAAACCTGGTGGTGGCGGCTATCTCCCGGCAGAACGCCGACAAAGCGCCGGTCCCGAGCTTTATGCTGAAGGACTCGCCGTGCTTTATCGGTCTGAAAAAGAACGAACCGGCGCTGAAGGCGAAAGTGGATACCCTCATCGAGCAGGGCATTAAGGACGGCACCCTCAACGGTCTGTCTGAGAAGTGGCTGAAAGCGCCACTGCCTGCCAGCCTCGGCGCGTAAGGTCTGGGGATGACGGAGCAACTTCATTTCTCTGAGCTCTGGCCGCACTGGCCGGAGCTGCTGGCCGGCCTGTGGGTGACGGTGCAGTTGACGGTGCTGGCGACGATCGGCGGACTGGCGATCGGCATCCTTGGGGCGGCGATCCGCAGCGGTCGCCCGGGAATGCTCAGCCGGGTATGGGGCGGATATGTGGAAATCATCCGTAATACGCCGTTTGTGGTGCAGCTCTTTTTTATCGTCTTTGGTTTACCGAACCTCGGACTGAAGATGACCGCCGGTGAAGCGGCGCTGCTGGCGATGGTGGTTAACCTCGGCGCCTATAGTACCGAGATCGTCCGCGCCGGCATTCAGGTGACGCCGAAGGGCCAGTGGGAAGCTGGTCGCGTGCTCGGGCTCAGCCGGACGCAAACCTTCGTTCGCGTCGTACTGCCCCCGGCGCTGCAGCGGATTTATCCGGCGCTGGTCAGCCAGTGCATCATTGTGATGCTCGGCTCGTCAGTGGTGTCGCAGGTCTCCTATGAGGAGCTGACCTTCGCCGCCAACCTGATCCAGTCGCGGACATTTTTGAGCTTTGAGGTCTATCTGGTGACCACCGGGATCTACTTAGCGTTATCGATAGCGATGCGCCAGCTGCTGATGGCGGCGGGGCGTAAATGGCTGGGGGTACAGGCCTGATGACCACTTTTACTGACTGGGACATTATCCGCAACCTGCTACTGGCCGGTCGCTGGACGGTGCTGCTGTCGCTGGTCGCGTTCACCGGCGGGGCGCTGGTGACCTTACCGTTACTGCTGCTGCGTCTCACCGGCGGACGCCAGGTGAAACGGCTGCTCCGCGGGTATATTGAGCTGTTCCAGGGCACGCCGCTGCTGATGCAGCTGTTTCTGGCATTCTTTGGCGTGGCGCTGTTCGGCGTTGACGTCTCGGCTTGGACCGCCGCCTCGGTCGCCCTGACGCTCTACACCAGCGCCTTTCTGCTGGATATCTGGTTCGGCAGCATTCGCGCGCTGCCGAAAGGCCAGTGGGAAGCCTCGCGCTGTCTCGGGCTGAGCTTCGGCCAGACCCTGTACCGGGTGGTGGCGCCGCAAGCGCTGCGCATTGCTATCGCGCCGACCGTCGGGTTCGCCGTACAGGTGATCAAAGGCACGGCGCTGGCATCGATTATCGGCTTTGTGGAGCTGACCAAGGCAGGGACGATGCTGACCAACGTCACTTATCAGCCATTTAAAGTGTTTGCCCTTGTGGCGCTGGGCTATTTCATTCTGTGCTATCCGCTGTCCCGCTACAGCCGCTATCTGGAGAACAAATTCAATGCCTCTCATCACCATTAATCAGATGCAGAAGTACTACGGCGACAACCATGTGCTGAAGGGCGTCGATCTGGATATCGACATGGGGGAAGTGATCTCGATCATCGGCCGCAGCGGCTCGGGTAAAAGCACCCTGCTACGCTGTATCAATGGTCTGGAGGGCTACCAGGAGGGAAGCATCAAGCTCGGGGGCATGACCATCACCAACCGCGATTCCCAGGCCCGGGAGATCAGCCGCTCCATCGGCATGGTGTTCCAGAACTTTAATCTCTTTCCGCACATGACGGCGCTGGAGAACGTCATGCTGGCCCCGCGGCGGGTGCTGAAGAAGTCCCAGGCAGAATGCCGGGAGCTGGCGCAGCGGATGCTGGAGAAGGTCGGGCTCGGCGACCGTCTGGATTACTACCCGGCCAACCTCTCCGGCGGCCAACAGCAGCGCGTGGCCATTGCCCGGGCGCTGGCCATGTCGCCGAAAGTTTTACTCTGTGACGAAATCACCTCGGCACTCGACCCGGAACTGGTGGGTGAAGTGCTGAAGGTGCTGGAGCAACTGGCGGCGGAAGGTATGACGCTGATCCTCGTCACCCATGAAATGAATTTTGCCCGCGAAGTGGGCGACCGCGTGGTGTTTATGCATCAGGGACGCGTCTGGGAGCAGGGCGACAGCAAAACGCTGTTCGCCAGCCCGCAGACCAGCGAACTGAAACAGTTTATCTCCTCGGTGCGCGGTCTTAACTAACGTAAGGAATGGCAGATGGATATCACTCAGTTTTCGCAAATTAACCCGCCGCAGCGCCTGCTGATGGGGCCGGGGCCGATCAATGCCGACCCGCGCGTGCTGCGCGCCATGTCGAGCCAGCTGGTTGGCCAGTACGATCCGGCGATGACCCACTACATGAATGAAGTCATGGCGCTGTACCGCGGCGTGTTTCGCACCGAAAATCGCTGGACGATGCTGGTCGACGGCACCTCGCGCGCCGGGATCGAAGCGATTCTGCTGTCGGCGATCCGTCCCGGTGACAAGGTGCTGGTGCCGGTGTTCGGCCGGTTTGGTCATCTGCTGTGCGAGATCGCGCGTCGCTGCCGGGCAGAGGTGCACACCATCGAGGTGCCGTGGGGTGAGGTCTTTACGCCGGATCAGGTTGAGGATGCGATCAAGCGCGTGCGGCCGCGCCTGCTGCTCACCGTGCAGGGCGATACCTCCACCACCATGCTGCAGCCGCTGGCGGAGCTGGGGGAGATTTGCCGTCGTCACGCTGTGCTGTTCTATACCGACGCCACCGCGTCGCTCGGCGGTAACCCGCTGGAAACCGACGCCTGGCAGCTGGACGCGGTGTCCGCCGGGATGCAGAAGTGCCTGGGCGGTCCTTCCGGCACCTCGCCCATCACCCTCAGCCCGCGGATGGAAGAGGTCATCCGCCGCCGCCGCTGCATTGAGCAGGGGATCCGCACCGATGCCCATCACGATGGCGTCGACGAGATGATCTACTCCAACTATTTCGATCTCGGCATGGTGATGGATTACTGGGGGCCGGAGCGCCTTAACCACCATACCGAAGCGACCTCGGCGCTGTTCGCCGCACGGGAGTGCGCGCGCCTGATCCTCCAGGAGGGACTCGACAACGGCATCGCCCGCCACAAACTGCACGGCGATGCGCTGCTGAAGGGCATCCAGGCGATGGGGCTCGAGACCTTTGGCGATCTGCGGCACAAAATGAATAACGTGCTGGGGGTGGTGATCCCCAACGGGGTCAACGGCGATCAGGTACGCAAACTGATGCTGGAAGATTTCGGCATTGAAATTGGCACCTCGTTTGGTCCGCTGCACGGTAAAGTCTGGCGCATTGGCACCATGGGCTATAACGCGCGTAAAGACTGCGTGATGCAGACGCTCAGCGCGCTGGAAGCGGTCCTGAACTACCTCAGGTTCACCACCACTCAGGGCGCGGCGATGCAGGCGGCCTGGGATCACTACCGCACCGAGGCCACCCTATGAGTGACACCGTCCGCCAGCAGGCGGAGAGAGAGGCGGCCGCCAGCCGGGTGATGGCGCGTGCCGATCGGCTGGCCGCCCTCAGCGAAACCGCCGATGCCCTGACCCGGGTCTATCTGTCGCCCGAGCATCTGCAGGCCAACCAGCTGGTGGGGCAGTGGATGCAGGCTGCCGGCATGATGGTGTGGCAGGACAGCGTCGGCAACATCTGCGGACGTTATGAAGGACAACAGGAGGGGGCGCCGGCGGTGCTGCTGGGCTCTCATCTTGACACCGTGCGCAACGCCGGACGCTACGACGGCATGCTCGGCGTGCTGGCGGCGATTGAGGTGGTCCAGCGTCTGCACCAGCAGGGGCGACGGCTGGCGAAGGCAATCGAGATCGTCGGCTTTGGCGATGAAGAGGGCACCCGCTTTGGCATCACCCTGCTCGGCAGTCGCGGCGTCACCGGCACCTGGCCTGAAAGCTGGCTGTCACAGTGCGATACCGACGGGGTGAGCGTCGCCCAGGCGCTGGTGAATGCCGGACTCGATCCGGCGCGGATCGCCCACGCGGCCCGTCACCCGCGGGATATCGCCGCCTATCTGGAACTGCATATCGAGCAGGGGCCGTGCCTGGAGCAGGCGGGGCTGGCGCTCGGCGTGGTGGAGGCGATTAACGGCGCCAGACGGCTGAACTGCCGTTTTACCGGCGAAGCTGGCCATGCCGGCACGGTGCCGATGCTCCATCGCAAGGACGCCCTCGCCGCGGCGGCGGAATGGATGATGCAGGTGGAAAACCTGACCCGGCAGCGCGGCGGTAACCTGGTGGCGACGGTCGGCACCCTGCGCTGTGCGCCGGGCGCGGTAAACGTGATACCGGGCGAGGTGCAGTTGACGCTGGATATTCGCGGCCCGCAGGATGCGCCGCTGACGGCGCTGCTTGAGGAACTGCTGGGGCAGGCGCAGGCCATTGCCGGGCGCCGCCAGCTGAGTTTCGCCGCCGAGGAGTATTATCGCATCGCCGCCACCGCCTGCGACAGTCACCTGCAGGCGGTGCTGAGCGAGGCGGTGGTGGCGGTGCAGGGGCGTTCCCTGACGCTGCCGAGCGGCGCAGGGCATGATGCTATCGCCATCGCCGAGCGCTGGCCATCGGCGATGCTGTTTGTGCGTTGCCTGGGGGGCGTCAGCCATCACCCGGCGGAGTCGGTCACCGCCGCCGACGTCGGGCTGGCTATCGACGCTTTCTCCCGGGCGGTAGAGAAGGTGGCCGACGCCTGATCGCGCCGGTCACCGTGCCCCGGCTGGCGGCTTTACACCGCCAGCTGGTTGACCACCTCGGCGACGGAGGTGATGGCATGGATGTTGCCGATCCCCGCGCCCACCGAGATATATCCCTCATCGGTATTCCCCTCCAGCATGCCCAGCCGCATCCCGCGCAGACCACCCATCGCCTGGGCCAGCTCGGTCCTGGAGGCGCCGGCCCGGTCCATGGCCACCAGTGTGTCGCTCAGTTTGCCGGGCAGCGCGCGGTAGTAGTCCGGCAGAGTACGGAACAGGCGCAGATCCAGACCGTTGGCGGCCACAATTTTCGCTTTCACCGAGTCGGGAACCCGGCTTTCGATGGTGCTGATAAATACCGAACCGGCGAAGACGCCCTCCGCCCCCAGGGCATGAACGGCGCGCGCGCCCCGGGCGTCGGTGATCCCTCCGGCGGCCATCACCGGAACCCGCTGTACCGCGTCAACGATCAGCGGGACGATGGTGAAGGTCCCGAGGGCGGTACCCGGCAGCGTGCCGCCTTCGTCAAAGCCGGTGGCGACAATAATATCCGCTCCGGCCTGCTCCGCGCGGCGGCTGTTCTCCGGCGTCGGGTTGATGTCACGATAGATAATGGTGATCCCGGCGGCTTTCAGTTCGTCGAACAGCGCCGGTTTTAACGAACCGTCGCCGTAGCCGGTGTAGACCACCACCTTAACCCCTTCCTCTTTGATCACCGGGAGGATCGCCGGCGTCCAGATGTCATTTTCCGCCGTCGGGATCAGGTTGACGCCAAAGGGTTTCTCCGTCAGCTGTTTGGTTTTGCGGATCTCTTCGCGCATTTTCGCGGCGGTGGCCTCCGGGGTGGAGACGGCGGTTGCCGCCGTCAGTCCGGCGTTCGGGCCCAGCACGCCAAGCCCACCGGCGTTGCCGACGGCCGCCACCAGACGAGCATCGGTTAGCCAGGAGAGGGGCCCCTGGACCACCGGTTTTTCAATACCCAGAATGCGGGCGACGCGGTTAGGTTGCATGCTATTTTTCCTTGTATGTTAATAAGTTATAAATTTGTTCGCCCCAGCGATGCGGCAATGAGGGCAGTGTAGGCGTCTTTATTGTTTTAAAAAATGAGCAAAAACTTTCATCACTATTATTAAATTAGTAATAATGTGAACTGATGAAGAGGTGGGAGGCGGGCCATCATGCAAATGAATCTGTTTGAAAATATTAAAATTTTTATTGAAATCGTCGATGCCGGCAGCTTTGCCCAGGCGGCGGAAAATTTGCAGATCCACCGACCGGCGGTGACCAAAGCACTGCAGCAGCTGGAGCAGGAGAGCGGGGTCCGGCTGCTGCAGCGCACCACCCGGCGTCTGTATCTTACGCCGGAGGGGGAAGAGTTTTATCGTCGCAGCAAACCGTTGCTCTCCCAGGCCGACGATCTGCTGGGGTCGTTCGCGCCGGACCGGCCGATCCGCGGTCAGCTGCGCGTTGATATGCCGATCGCCTTTGCCCGGCTGCTGGTGATCCCGCACCTGCCGGATTTTTATCAGGCCCATCCGGAGGTGGAGATTGTCCTCAGCAGCTCCGACGTACGCCGGGATATGCTGCGCGATGGTCTGGATTGCCTGCTGCGGGTGGGGGATCTTGAGGATGGCGACTATGTGGCGCGTTCACTGGGGGAGGTGGCGTTAACCACCTGCGCCAGTCCGGGCTATCTGGCGCGCTATGGGGCGCCCGCGACGCTGGAGGACCTGCAGTCGCATCTGGCGGTGAACTGGGTGAACAGCAGCAGCCGGCAGATTATGCCCTGGCGATTCCAGACCCCGGAGGGCATCAGGCAGATCGCCATTCCCGGTAAACTGGTGCTGGACAACTCTGAAGTCTTTACTGCTGCCGGGCTGGCGGGGCTGGGGATGCTGCAGGGGATGCGTTTCTTTTTGCAACCTTATATCGACAGCGGGCAACTGGTGGAAGTTTTGCCGGACTTTCCGGCGCCGCGTCGACCGTTGTCGCTGCTCTATCCGCACCGGCATCTCTCGCATAAGGTTCGGGTCTTTGCCGACTGGCTGCAGGGGCTGGTAGCGACCCTGGACTGACAATCGGCGCTGTCGCCTTGACTCTATCGGCTGAGCGTTTATATATAAAATGTGAATGCTATTAATGCAACGAATCACAAAGCTGGATAACGACTTAACCTGTAAGGGAATGCTGATGAAACTCTGGAATAAAACACTACTCGCTTCCGCCCTGTGCCTGACCCTGTTTGGCTGCGACGATGCGTCGAAAGTTGATAACAAACTGGATAAGGCTAAAGATAATGCGGAGCAGATGAAGGATGCCGCGGCGGATAAAGCGCAGGCAATTAAACAGGATGCGGATAAGCAAATCGATACGCTGAAAAGCCAGGCTGACGCCGAGGCCGATCGCCTGAAGGATCAGGCCAGCGCCATCAAGGCCGAGGCGGACAAGAAGGCGGACGCCATCGCCCAGCAGGCGAAAGCCCAGGCCGATGCGGTGAAGCAGAACGCAAAGCAGGAAAGTGACCGCATAGTCAAAGAGGCGGGTCAGATCAAAGACAACGCCATCGGTGACGCCAATCAGCTCTCGGCTGAAGCGGCGAGCAAAACCAAAGCCATCCAGGACAGTATCGCGAAGGATAAACAGAACGCCGCGCCGCCTGCCGCACAGCAGTAACTCGCGGTGTTTGTCTGACCCGCCGCCCGGAAATATAGGGAGCGGAGCCTGATAGATTGCCCGGCGGGCTGCGCTTGCGCGGGCCTACGCAGGGGGCGGGTTGGCTGCGCAATGACCGTGTATCACCCTTTTGTAGGCCGGGCAAGGCGTCGCCGCCGCCCGGCACATGGACCGCAATAACATCCTGCTCAGGGGTATCTTACGATACCCCTTTTTTATGCCCGCCGTGGGTTCAACGGTTTGGCAGCAGGGTGCCTTTCAGGCCGTGCGGCTCCGAGCGCAAATACTGCGACGGCACACGGACCTGGGCGCCAAGGCTGGCCGCTGCGTGCCACGGCCAGTGCGGATCGTAGAGTACCGCGCGGGCGAGGGCGATCAGGTCGGCATCGCCATTCTCCAGCGCCGCTTCCGCCTGCTGCGGGTCGGTGATCAGCCCCACGCCAATCACCGGGATGGCTACCTGCTGGCGAATATCGCGGGCGAAAGGCAACTGGTATCCCGGCCCAACGGTGATCGCCTGCTGCGGCGACAAACCGCCGCTGGAGACGTGAATATAGTCACTGCCCAGCGTTTCCAGCTGCTGGCTAAACTTAATGGACTGCTCGCAGTCCCAGCCGCCTTCGACCCAGTCGGTAGCCGACAGCCTGACGCCCACCGCCATGGTGTTGCCCACTGCCTCGCGGATCGCCTTAAAGACTTCCAGCGGATAGCGCATTCGGTTCTCCAGCGAACCGCCGTACTCGTCGCGGCGCTGGTTGCTGAGCGGCGAGAGAAACTGGTGCAGCAGATAGCCGTGGGCGGCGTGCAGTTCAATCAGCTCAAAGCCCAGCCGCTGGGCGCGCAGCGCGCTGGCGACGAAGGCCGCTTTGATGCGCGCCAGATCGGCATGGCTCAGTTCAGTGGGAGCGCGATCGCCATCGTGAAACGCCACGGCGGAAGGGGCGACGGTCTGCCAGCCACCATCGTTGAGCGCCAGCTGATGGCCTCCCTGCCACGGGGCGGCGCAGGATGCCTTGCGTCCGGCATGACCCAGCTGGATCCCCAGACGGATCGGCGACCAGGCCCGAATATCTTCGACTACGCCGCGCAGGGCGTTTTCGGTTTCATCATCCCACAGCCCCAGATCCCCCGGGGAGATACGCCCCGCAGGCTCTACCGCCGTGGCTTCCAGAATTAACAGGCCGGCGCCGGAGAAAGCCAGTTGGCCAAGATGGATCCGGTGCCAGGAGGTCGCCTTACCCTCGTCGGCGGAGTACTGACACATCGGGGCGATAACGATACGGTTATCAAGGGTGAGTTGACCAATTCGCGTCGCGCTAAAAAGATGACTCATGAATACCTCGTAAATGTTAAACGTGGTCGTGCAGGGGACGGACAGTTGCTGTTTATAGCACGCCTGTTCACCCCCCCAGTATTCGGATATTGCGCTTAAGCGCTCCGCTATTCGATATACCAGAGACGGCGCCGTCGGCCGGCGGCCTGCTGCGACACGGCGCGGGCCATTGCGCTGCCAATCTCGGCGCTGGCCGTCAGCCCCTGCACAAAGGGGCGATCGTGCATCAGCCAGGGAAGGGCGCCGAAGGCGACCCGACCGCGCACTGTCTCCGGCGCCTGCAGCGTGTAGTCATCACCAACGTCCGGAATGTCGTCGCCGCAGGCCAGCAGCTGCTGGCGCAGTGAAGGGAAGGGCAGATCCCGGGTTTTCAGCGCCTTTTGTCCGCGGGCATCGATAAAGACATCGAATTCGCAGCGCTGACGATGATGAACAATCAGCGTCCGGTCAGGCTCCCGCTGCAGCTCATAATCTTCGCCCAGCGTCAGGATCCGCAGAATGCCAGCCCGGTGCAGGGCCAGCAGCCGACGTATGGACTCCGGCGGAATGGCGGCGTAGTTATCGATAAATACCCGGGCGAGGCCCTGGCGGAAGCGACGGCTGTCCGCATCGTTGAACTGCGGCACCACGGTTTCAATCGCCTCATGCAGGCGCAGAATGGCATAGCGCCAGGGCACCGTGTGGTGTTCGCGCTTATTGCGCTCCACCTCCTGCAGATTGCGCTGCGCCCACTGAAAGGGGTCATGGGTGAGGCGGTCGGCAAACCAGGCGTCGGCGATACTGTCAGGCGTCAGCTGACGAAGCCCGATCGCCTCGCTCCAGTCGGGGGCAGCATATTCCAGCTCTTTAACGATCAGCTCAAAAATCCGATCTAACAGAGCGTCGCTACCCTCCGCAATGGCCGCTTCGAGGGCGGCGGGAGTGGCAATCTCCAGCGGCTCCCACGGGATCGGGCAGTAAAAATCGGCCTCCGGCAGCACGCCGTGGCGTGACATCAGGGTGATCTCCAGCGCTTCGCTGCCTGGATGAAGGGAAAAATGGGTCGTTTTGTCGTCCTCGGTATGGAAAACGCCGTGGCGGGCCACTACCGCCACGGCGGCATCAATCGCGCTTAATGAAGTCCCAAGGATCCCCACCCGGCAGGGGGCAATGCGGGCCTCCATCAGGCCGGTCCACGGGCTGGGGAAGTACTGTCGGCTGGCGCGCTCTTCTTCAGGCCACAGATGGCCGGTGGCAATCGCCACCAGGTCGACAATTACCGGGTCTGCTGCACTATCGGTGTGGATGGCGATCCCGGTGGGCTGAACCGCAATATCCGTGACTTCACAGGATTCACAAACGCTAATCACAAAGCCGACGTCCCGGGCCCGCTCAACGAGGTACAGAAAACGGTCGCGATAGTATTCGCCGAGGATAACCCGCGGCAGAAACTGGCGCTCATGCAGGGCGTGCCGTTCAAGCCCGCGCGCCGCCAGCCAGTCATCGCTTTTCTGCTGCAGCCATTGCAGGTAGGTCAGGTCGATGGGGGGGATCTCAATGCTGGCAATATTGGCCAGCATTTGCGCCGCGGTATTATCGTCACTGTAGGGCATACCCACCCCGGCCTGCGCCTCTTTTTCAAACAGGGTGATGGCCAGCGGCTCACCGCGCTTCACCAGTTCATAAAAGGTGTAAATCCCCGTCGGCCCCACGCCGACGATGGCAATTCTCTTCATGATTCTCTCCCTTCCTGTGGGCAGATGCGGCATTGATGACGCTTCGCTTAAGCGAACCTGGTTTTAATTCTGGTCGAAAATTGCCGAACCGGTGAGGGGAACACGCAATTTGAAACAAATTAGCATGCTAATAAACTTGCCGATTGTCGTAAAAGGGGTGTAATTAACAAAAGAGCAACTTTCTATACAAACAATTTACACAAGCGGTGACCCCAGCTCGCTCTGCTGGACGCCGCGCACACTCCCGGCAATGCCGTCGGGATAGGGATGACAAGATGCACGGCTGGACCTCACGACAGCGTAATGCGGCGATAGCCAGTTTTTTAAGCTGGACGCTCGATGCTTTCGACTTTTTCCTGTTAGTTTTTTTACTGAGCGATATCGCCCACTCGTTTCATGTCGACCTTGAGGAGGTCACCCTGGCGATTCTGCTGACTCTGGCCGTGCGGCCCGTCGGCGCGCTAATTTTCGGCAGGGCGGCGGAGAAGTTTGGTCGCAAACCAATCCTGATGCTCAACATTGTGTTCTTCTCGGCTTTTGAGCTGCTCTCCGCCGCCGCGCCGTCGTTGATGCTGTTTTTCCTGCTGCGGGTGCTGTACGGCGTGGCGATGGGCGGGATCTGGGGCGTGGCCTCTTCGCTGGCGATGGAGACGATCCCCGACCGCTCGCGCGGCCTGATGTCCGGCCTGTTCCAGGCGGGATACCCCTTCGGCTATTTGCTGGCGGCCGTCGCCTACGGGCTGCTGTTTGAACAACTCGGCTGGCGCGGGATGTTTGTCATTGGCGCCGCGCCGGTGCTGCTGCTGCCGTTTATCTATTTCTGCGTCGAGGAGTCTCCGGTTTGGCAGGCGGCCAGGCAGAATAAAGAGAGTACGGCCCTGCTGCCGGTACTGCGTAGCCACTGGAAGCTGTGCCTGTACCTGGTGGTGCTGATGGCGGCTTTCAACTTCTTCTCCCACGGGACGCAGGATCTTTACCCGGTCTTTTTGAAAGTTCAGCACGGCTTCGAGCCTAAAACGGTCAGCATCATCGCGGTCTGCTATAACATCGCCTCGATCATTGGTGGAGTGTTCTTCGGTTCGCTGTCGGAGAAGATTGGCCGACGCAAAGCGATTATGATCGCCGCCCTGCTGGCGCTGCCGGTCATTCCACTGTGGGCTTTCGCCAGCGGCTCGCTGGCGCTGGGGGCGGGGGCGTTCCTGATGCAGTTTATGGTCCAGGGGGCCTGGGGGGTGATCCCCACCTGGCTCAATGAACTGGTCCCGGCCAACACCCGGGCGGTGCTGCCCGGCTTCGTCTACCAGCTGGGTAATTTGCTGGCTTCGGTGAATGCCACTCTCCAGGCATCAATCGCCCAGCATCATGGGCATAACTACGGCCTGGCAATGGCCCTGGTGGCCGGGACGGTGGCGATTGTCATTACCGTCCTGACCTTTTTTGGTCGCGAAGGCCGGGTGATCCAATCCGCAGGAGCGGGACATCACCAGCCGCTCTCCACCAGCCGTTAACTTTTGTGACCGGGCGTGGCCAGGCGCCCGGTCGCATACATTAGTCACGCAGACGAATAGACGCCGCCTGGCGTTTCTCCAGCGAGCAAATGACAATCCCCACCATGATGAACAGCGCGCTAAACAGATGCCAGGCATGCGGCTGGGTATGCAGGAAGAGGATGCTCAACACCCCGCCGGAGAGGGGGATGATGTGGGTGTAAATTTCGCCCCGCGTGGCGCCAATGGTGGCGATACCTTTGTTCCAGAACAAATAGGCCAGCCACGATGGGAAAATTACCAGATACGCCAGGCCGCTGAGGAAAAACGGCTCGCGCCAGGCTGCCCAGTCCTGCGCCGGGTGGCGCATCAGCCAGAAGATGACGATTGGCAGCAGGATCAGGGCGCCGAGCAGCGAGCTGACGGCGACAAAGCCATTCGCCGGGATTCGGCGGTCCTTCAGACGTAACAGCGAACAGTAGAGCGCCCAGCTCAGCGCCGACCCCATCGCCCACAGGTCGCCGATGGCAAAGGTGTGCAGAGAGGCGGCGTGCAGCGGATTTCCCTGAAATAAGAGGATCATCACGCCGAGGGTGCTAAAAGCCACTCCGAGCCAGTTACGCCCTGATACCGGATCGCGGAAAAATAGTCGGTTAATCAACAGTACCATGCTCGGCGTGGCGGACATATAGATGGCGGCGTTGAGCGCGGAGGTGGTTTGCAGGCCAATATAGAGCGTGAGCGGGAAACTGACCTGGCCGCAGAGGGTTAGCACCACCACCGCTGGCGCGTTTGCCCGCAGCAGGCGGCGACTGCCGGCGATTTGCCGTCGGTAGAGCAGGCCCAGCAGCAGCGCCGTCAGCGCCCAGCGCGCTTCGGTCATCAGGATCGGATCCACGCCCTGCACCAGCACGTGCCCGACAACATAATTCCCGCCCCAGAACAGAGCCGCCAGCGTCAGTAACAGATAAGGCATGATGATTCCTTGTGTCGTTTGTCACTGTACTGAATGGTAATGTTATTGTTTTTATAATATCAATAATATTTTAGTGGTTTTTATTGTATTAATTTAAATTCTTTAATAAACAGTAAATTGACAACGCGTGTGAAATTTACGTTGCCGCATTATGGACGGTACTATACCGTATAGTAGCCATGTATTTCACAGGGATAAATCATGCGTAACACAGATAATGGGGTGATTGGAAGCGACCAGACCGCGGTGATGGCCAGGCTGGCGCTGGATGAGTTAATTGACCAGCTTCTGCACAGCAACGCGCTGTCGCTGAAGCTGACGGCCAACCCGCTGGTGGCCGACAGAGCCTGGCATCTCACTGAGAATACCTGCATCCGCGCCTTCTCCGCTGACGATCCACAGGCCAAAAAGCGTGCGCACAACGCGCTGTTCATTCTCTATCAGTCCTGGCTTGCCGACCCGCTCTCGCCAGCGGCTGCCAATCAGTTTCATCCGCTGCTTTCCGGGATCAGAAATTACATCGAGTCTGAGTGGCTGCGGGCGGAAAGCAAACGCTTCCACTACCAGAGACCAATGCTTAACGCCGGCAATATCGTCGACGAACTGCGCGCCTTATGCCAGCAGCACCCGGCGTCTCATCATCCGCTGTTCGATTTCCTTGCCAGCGAGGCCTCTGCGGCGCAAATCGACTATTTCTTCAAAAGCGACAGCGCCCTCAATCTGCTTTTCTTCGATCTGGTGGCGATGGGGCTGGTGGGCTCGCTGCCGGAAACCCGCGCTGAGATTGCGCAAAATCTGTGGGATGAGATAGGCCAGGGCAGCACCGAGATCACCCACGTTAATCTGTATAAGGATTTACTGAAGCGGCGAAATATCGCCTTACCGGACAATCATTTTGCCCATTTGTACGAGTGGCAGGGGCTGGCAGGGTATAACGCCTTTATGCTGGGCGGCGTAAACCGTCAGCATTACTACAAATCGCTGGGCGTGATGGCGATGACCGAGCTGCTCGACCCACCGCAGTATGAAAAACTGGTGGCGGGCTGTCGGCGGATTGGGCTTTCCGAGCGCGACGTGCATTACTATGCCGAACATATCACGGTCGACATCGGTCATGCGGATGGCTGGCTGAACAATGTGATTGTGCCGATTGGCAAAAAACATCCGGCGGCGATGGAGGAGGTCTTCTTTGGCGCCGCGCTGCGTCTGCAAACCTGCAACGATTACTATGATTGTCTGCTGGCGGCCCTGCAGTCGCTGGGCGGCAGCTTATCATCTCACAGCGTACCGCCTTCTGAGTAAATAAGCGCTTTGGCCGCGCTCCAGGCGGTCATCCCCGGCGGGATCTCCCGACATTCGGCGGACTCGGCCTGCTGGGCGGCGATAGCGCCATCGATGAGCATCACCATCATCATGGCGACCCGCTCGGCAGGCTCTGGTTTTAACACCTGCAGGAGGATATCGCGGAAGAACTGCCAGAGGAGCGACTTAAATCGGGAGCATTGCTCCCGGATCGCCGGCGATGACGCGCCATATTCAAACAGCGCGCGGGTAAACATGCAGCCGTGGAACGTTTCGCAGGTAAACCAGCGATGGTAGTAGTCGAACACGGCAAACAGCTTTTCCCGCGCGCTGGGTTTATCCGCGGTGATCTGCGCCAAATCCTGCATAAATTCGCTCTCTTTCTGCTTGAGGATAGCCAGAATGAGCGCCTCTTTATCGGCGTAATAGCGGTAGAAGGTCATTTTGGAGATGCCAGCATGTTCAGCAATCCGCTCGATGCTGGGCGACTGATATCCTTCGCGATTAAACAGCGTGCTGGCGTGGCGGAGAATGTCCGCTTGTTTTGGCTTCATGCGTTTTCCTGTCGAATGGTTCGCTGTCACGATTGCCGGTGACACGGCCGTCCTGCGACAGCGGTGCATTATGCCGGATCTTGCCGCCAGACGGGCAAAAAGTAAATCAGCCGCGGTTTATGCGGCGTCGGTTCCCTCAATAAAAACAAGATTGCGTAGACATACACAAGTCACCATACTTGTCTGCGATAAATCGCTTTGCATAAGTACGGAGGAGTCGCGTTAATAATCAGTATTCTGACCAGGAAATACCATCTTTCATAGTCAGCGATTGACTCAGGGCTTGCTCATGAAGAGCGATGACAACACCTGGAAAAATAAATAATTAACAAGGAATGGTTATGTACTACAAGAATGAAATTGTCCGTTATTTACAGGCTAACAATATTCTTGCGTTAAAACTCGAACATGCCGTAGCGGGTGCAGAAAAGGCCGTAGCAAACCAAATTGAAACCATAGGCGCAGGTGCAAAGCGTGCGCTTTATTATACGTCCTGTTTTACCGATGAGTACCAGGATGTGTGCCTGCAACAAAAAACCGAAGACATACGATTTAAAAACGGTGTGATTTATCTCCTTAAACATGGAAATATTGCATACGATATGCTCAAGCTATATTTTGAACAAATATTCAAAGACAAAGCTTCAGAGGAACTGGAGCGTATAAAGCGAATACTTATGGCTGTTAACATTCATATTGCCGCAAGCTCACTGACCAACGCTGGATTTGCTTTGGCAACAGCCTCATTTGTCGCTACAGGTATAAACCTCAATCTTGAACTTAGTGCATTGGCTGGACGCCGGGCAGGGGGAGTGGTAGGCGCTATCGGAATATATGGTATTGTGCAGAAAGCAGCAGAGAGTGCACATCGTCTTTGCGTTTCCGAACCTGCGTATTATTCGGTACTTTACGCACATGAGCTGGAAATGATGTACTTTCTGATAGAACCATTGTTTCTAAAATCTGAGGCGTTTACAGCACAACAGGCCTCGAATGAGGGTATTGCAGACATCATTACCAGGATGATCCGATAGCTATGATGAATCTTATTAAAAGATTGCTGCAAAGAATATTCAGATCGTTAATTTCATATTATGGCCCTGCTGTATTGACAATCCTCTTCGCCATGGCACAAGGGCTCTTTTTTCCAGAGACGCCTCTCTGGCTTGTTCCCCTGTTTTTCGTATTTGTAATTGTAATGTTTTATCGATTTGTAAAATTTTGACATTGAAAACTTAACTTTATATTAAATTTATAAGGAAATAATATGTCTATACCCGCACATTTATGGCTGGAAGATGAAAATGGCTCCCCCAATTCTCGGCAGTTGTTTGATGCCACTGCGCCTGGGTTCTATCGAGTTAAAATCCTTTTCTCATGGGGTAACTATTCCGGTAGATCCAAACTGGGGAAAACTAACCGGTACGCGGATCCATCAACCTGTAACGATCGTAAAAGAGTTCGATCAAACAACACCGCTCTTGTACAGAGCCGTCTGCGAAGGCCGAACGATGAAGAAGGCGACAATCAAGATGTACCGCATTCTGGAAACAGGTATCGAAGCCGAATATTTCAATATCATTCTGGAAAACGTCAAATTTACCACGGTTGCACCATTTCTTTCTCCGGGTGGGATGAGTAGTACCCATCTCGAAACACTCGAATTGCGTTATGAGGCGATCACCTGGAAGTATACCGAAGGGAATATTATCTATCGTGACTCATGGAATGACCGGTGTTGCGCCTGAACTCCCAGCTAACCGATTACGAGGAGATCTTCGCCTACGGCGATACGCCGGAAGATTTCGCCATGCTGACCCTGGCCACCACCAAAATCTATCGCTGGGATGAGGCTCCGCCATGAGCCTGGCAGCGCCAGGCTGCGCAGGTTAAGATGGCCCCGCCATTGCCCGTCTCATTGAGAAGAAGAGAAGAGATGATGTTACCCCTGACCACGCCCCGGCTGCTGCTGCGCCGGTTCAGAACGGAAGATCTGCCGACTTTCAGCCATTATCGCAATCTGCCGGAGGTGGCCCGCTTCCAGAGCTGGACCCACTACGGCATGACAGAGGCGACAGCCTTCTATGAACAACAGCGTTCGCAGGCCTTTGCTGAGGATGAGAGCTGGTTCCAGCTTGCCGTAGAGATCCAGGCCAACGGTGCGCTGGCGGGAGATGTGGGGATCCACTTCTTAGATCACGGCAGACAAGCCGAGCTGGGGATGACCTTTTCCCCTGCGTATCAGCATCAGGGGTATGCCCGGGAAGCCATACGGGCGGTGATGGCCTTACTCTTTGAACAGTTAGCCCATCACCGGCTGATAGCGGTGGTAGACACACGCAATACCGGCGCGATCAAACTCCTGGAAGGGCTGGGCTTTCGTCGCGAGGCGCATTACCGGCAGAATATCTTTTTTAAAGGCGAGTGGGGCGATGAGTACCTGTACGCGCTGCTGCGCAGCGAATATCAGTGAAGTGACGGGCGAACCGTCACTTCTGCCCGGCGGACGATTAGCTATGCTGGCGGATAAAGCGCGCGCGCCACGGTTTTAGCACCCACAGCGCGAGGGCGGCGGTGATAAAATCAAGGCCAATAGCGCAGCTGAAGACTACATGCCAGCCGTGGGTGTACTGATAGAGCAGTGCCGCCAGCGGGCCACCGAAGATTGACCCGATGCCCTGAGAAATATACAGCCAGCCATAGTTGGTGGCGGCATGCTCGCTGCCGAACGTATCGGTGAGTGTCGACGGGAAGAGAGAGAAGATCTCCCCCCAGCCAAAGAACACCACCCCGGAGAGCAGGACAAACAGCAGCGGATCTTCCCGGCACGCCAGCCAGAGCATCATCGCTACCCCCTCCAGCGCAAAGGCGATAAACATGGTTTGCTCGCGGCCGAAGCGGTCGGAAATAAACCCAAACAGCGGCCGGGTTAAGCCGTTGGTAAAGCGGTCTATCGTTAACGCCAGCGGCAGCGCCGCCATGCCAAACACCACCGCCTGGCTAATGCCGAAATCCTCGGCGAACACCGCCATCTGCGAAGTGACCATCAGCCCGGAAGTCGACATCATCGCCATCATGGCGAACATCAGCCAGAACAGCGGCTGGCGCAGCATTTCCCGGGAAGTAAACGATCTGCTGCTCTGCGCCACCGTCTGACTGACGGGCTGGGAGACAGCGGGCGGCGGCAGCTTCAGCCCCTGACTGGCGATGAAGCCGACGAGGGCGAAAAGGATCCCGAAAGTCGTCATCGTATGTTCAAGGCCGTTAGTGGTCAGCGACAGGGAGATGGGGAAGGTGGTTATGATGGCCCCCATCCCGTAGCCCGCCGCCACCGCGCCGGCGGCAAATCCCCGCTGCTGTGGGAACCATTTGACCATCAGGCCGACAACGCCGATGTAGACGATCCCGGTCCCGAGGCCGCCCATGCAGCCATAAACCAGCCAGAGCGTTGCCAGGCCATTCACCTGCGCGGAAAGCACCCAGCTCATTCCCGCCATCACTGTGCCAATAGCGATCAGCCGCCGTGGGCCAAATTTTTCCACTAACCGCCCCTGAAAAGGGGAAAAGAAGGTCTGCAGGATGATCAGCAGCGAGAAGGTGACCTGCAATTCTGGCAGACCGACGCCAAGTTTGGCGGCCAGGGGTTTTGTCAACAGCGTCCAGACATATTGCGGACTGGAGATGGCGGCCATACAGATCAGGCCCAGCACCAGCTGGCGCCACTTGCCATATTTCGGGGTAACCAACGGTTCGCTGAGTGTCGTCATGTTGTTCTCCGTTTTCAGTAAGCAGGCTTCCGTGAAACGCATCCACCCTGGATGCCTCACAGAAAGGGGAAGGTTGCGACCGCAGACTGGCGACCTGTTGTGGCCATATGGCATACGTTCTTGTCCACATTGCGGTATACAAGCGAAGAGCATTAAACGTGCCATATAAAATAATTTTTTATATTCAACTGGTTAATGTAATGAGGGCATGTCTGACGGGGGGCGGCATGGTGAATGTGCGGCACCAGGGCGGTGCAAATGAATTATCGCGGTGCGCTTTACCTGCTAACTGGCGTAGGAGACATCGTATATCCTGGAGTGGCGCTAGACGGACTTCAGTGCAAAGCCGCCCAGGCGGGTCGAGGCTACGAAATCACCGCCTGGGGCGGCTGGCAAGATAAACGGGAAATGAGGCTGGCGGTTTACCCGCTTAGTAGCGAAAAAACGCTACTGTCCCGACTATTTTTTGCTTTATGAGCTGGGCATTTATTGTATGGACTCTCGCAGAGAGACATTCTTCCTGGTAGAAACCCTGGCTACCACACACAGATACTAGATAGGGGAAGCCTTATCGCCCTATATTAAACTCATGCCGCGGTACTGGCCCGGACTTTGAGCACTGACGGAATTTCAATGAACTTTTCACCAGGCTTATCGTTAAGCAGTTCGAGAAGAGCTTTACCGGCTTTCACCCCAATGTCATGCCAGGGAAACTCAACGGTTGTCAGGGCAGGGGAACAGACTGTCGATAACACTCCTCCGCCTAAACTCGCAATGGCTACGGTATTGGGCACCTTAATGCCGGCACTGTGGCAGGCCATCATACATCCACAGGCCATTTCATCCGACGTGCAAATTAACGCATCCAGATCGCCCCAGGTAATCATCATATCCTTGAATATATTGACGCCTGTGGCGATGGTAGATGGCAAATGCGTGGTTACCACCCGGTGCGGGGAGCGGTTCAGAGCGAGCATCGCCGTATTCCATCCGCTCAGCAACTGGCGAAACATTGTGTTATTAGCCGGGGTACAGAGCAGTGCGATGTTTTTTAATGAGGCGTCGGCCAGATGAGTCACGATCTGTTTTACGGCCTTACCGTAATCCACGCCGATGCACATACCCACAGGGTGGGTATTTAGCGCGCCAATTTCCAGAATAGGAA
Organism: Klebsiella sp. HMSC16A12; assembly: GCF_001808265.1. Classification (NCBI taxonomy): domain Bacteria; kingdom Pseudomonadati; phylum Pseudomonadota; class Gammaproteobacteria; order Enterobacterales; family Enterobacteriaceae; genus Klebsiella; species Klebsiella sp. HMSC16A12. Next base: position 20,148 of record NZ_KV792636.1, on the reverse strand, counting down.
CATCCACGTTGGCCAGCAGCTGGGTGCAGCTCTCAATGGTATCGATATTGAACTGAATAATGGCCGCCGGGTTATAGGCGAGCATTTTTTCAAACGTCTTTTGTTCACTTTGACCGTCATGCCCGGATTCCATAAACATCATGGTATATCCGCGTTCGGTCAGCACTTTTTGCAGCGCTTCAGAGACCGGCAAAAAACCCGGCGAAGAGAAGGTGGGAACGACGGCGAGAATAAGATCGGAATGGACCGACGCCAGATTACGTGCCTGCAGATTAGGGACATAGCCGAGTTGACTGACGGCCGCATCGATGCGATCGCGAAGCTCAGGATTCACTTTTTCAGGCATTCTCAGCGCTCGCGAGACGGTCATGGCGCTCACACCGACAAACTCAGCCACCTCGGTCAGGGTTATCTTACCCGTTCCTTTACGTCGTTTTTCTTTCGGGCTACCGTCCGCGTCTAAACTCTTCACCAAAATCACCAACCGTTTGAAAAATAAAATATAACGAAAGTATATCTGCGAATCGCATTATAACTTACCACAGCGAGGGGGAAAGCACATTATAGCCAGTGTTAGCGGTAACGCACTTTTTAACATTTTTCTTTGTTAGCGCTAACTTTGGGAGGTGTATCACAGTTGCATTTTATTTAGCTGTTTATAGTGCAGCACATAGACCCCCTCGGGAGAGCATATGATCAGAGACTGGTTAACCCCGGATAAAATTAAAGTCATTAACTCAATAGATAGCTGGGAAAATGCCGTTCGACTTGCAGCAGAACCCTTGCTGATGCAAGGGTATATAGCCGGGTCGTATATTGAGGCGATTTTGCAAAGCCATAAAGAACTTGGGCCTTATTACGTATTAGCTCCCGGCTTGGCGATGCCTCATGCCCGTCCTGAACAGGGGGTATTAAGAAATGGATTATCGCTTCTTCATATTAAAGAAGGGGTGTCGTTCGGCTCGACAGAGAACGATCCGGTATACGTGGTAATCATACTATGCGCTCGTTCCGGAAATGAACATATCACGATGATTGGTGAACTGGCTGAAATCTTTAGCGATCAGCAAAAGTTACACCGATTGTTAAATGCCGATGATAGCAAGGCGATTCAGGCCGTTATTGACTGAAGGAAAACAGAATGAAAAAAGTACTTATCGTGTGCGGTAATGGTTTAGGCAGCAGCTTCATCGTTGAAATGAATGTCAAAAAGATCCTTGCCGAAATGAATAAAGAAGCTGAAGTCGCACATACCGATCTGACGTCGGCAAAAAGCGAAACTGCCGATCTTATTCTCAGCGCCAAAGACATTGCAGAACATCTTAGCAGTCACTCTGCAAAGGTCGTTGGATTAAGTAATTTACTTGATAACAATAAAATTAAAGAAATTTTAGCAGAAAACATTTAAGCAACGGCTATCTGATTCGTGGAGTTAAACATGCTTCATTTTCTTATTTATGATGTGCTAGGAACACCGGCGATACTGGTTGGTTTATTTTCACTGATCGGTCTGCTGTTGCAAAAAAAAGGAATTTCAGACGTTATTTCAGGCACGCTGAAAACCATCATGGGTTTTGTCATATTGACCGCCGGCGCCGGTATTATAGCCTATACGTTAACCATCTTTAGCCAGTTATTTGAACATTCTTTCCATATTCAGGGCGTGGTGCCCAACACTGATGCCATGGCCGCTCTGGCGCAGAAGAATTACGGCACGGAAACCGCCACCATTATGGTATTGGGCATGCTGATCAATATCGCCCTGGCGCGTCTAACGCCATTAAAGTACATCTTTCTGACCGGACATCATACGCTTTATATGGCTGCGATGCTGGCGGTTATCCTGTCTGTAGGGGGCTTGTCAGGGGGATGGGTGGTGGCCATCGGGGCGGTTATTCTCGGTGCGATGATGGTCATCTCCCCGGCTATCTTGCAGCCGTTTACCCGTAAAATAACCAACACCGACGATCTGGCGCTCGGGCATTTTGGATCTATTGGCTACCTGCTGTCCGCGCTGGTGGGCAAAATTATTGGTAAAGGTAGTCCCTCGATTGAAGAGATCAAAGTACCTAAGTCGCTCAATTTCCTTCGCGACTCATCGGTGGCCATCTCTCTCACCATGATGATTCTGTTTCTGGTGCTGGTGCTCGTTGCGGGCAAATCCTTTGTCGAGGAGACCCTGAGCGCTGGTCAGAACTTTATTATCTTCGCCATTATTCAGTCCCTCACGTTTGCTGCAGGAGTTTATATCATCCTCGCCGGGGTTCGGATGGTGATTGCCGAGATCGTCCCGGCGTTTAAAGGGATTGCGGACAAACTGGTTAAAGACGCGAAGCCGGCGCTGGACTGTCCGACGGTGTTTCCCTTCGCTCCGAATGCCGTCATCGTCGGCTTCCTCGCAAGCTTTGTCGCAGGACTGGTCAGTATGTTCCTCTGCCCGCTGTTCGGCTTGAGCGTCATCGTCCCGGGCCTGGTTCCCCACTTTTTCTGCGGGGCCACGGCGGGGGTTTACGGCAACATTACCGGCGGACGTCGCGGGGCGGTGGTAGGGGCTTTTGCTCACGGTCTGCTCATTTCGTTCCTGCCTGCCATTCTCTTGCCCATGATGGGGGATATGGGACTGGGCTCCACAACCTTTGGAGACGCAGACTTTGGCGTTGTCGGCATCGTGCTGGGTCATATCATCGCAATGTTTAACTAACTATTTATCGGAGGTGGTTTATGAGCGCTAAATTTTCACCGTCACTGATGTGCATGGATTTAACGCAGTTCAAAGAGCAGATCACGGCAATGAATAAAAAAGCGGATTTTTACCATGTTGATATAATGGATGGCAATTACGTCCGCAATATCACACTGTCTCCCTTTTTTATTGAGAATCTGAAAAAAATTACTACTGTGCCCATTGATGTTCATCTGATGGTGAATCATCCGGAAGATATCATTCCCATGTGTCTCGAGGCCGGCGCCGATATCATCAGCTTTCATCCCGAGACGGCGAATAACAAAATATTCCGCCTGCTGAATCAGATCAAGGATGCGGGCAAAAAGTGCGGGGTGGTGCTGAACCCGGCGACACCGGCAGAAAGCATTGCCGAATATGCGCATCTGCTGGATAAAGTGACGGTCATGTCGGTTGACCCTGGCTATGCCGGACAAAAGTTTATTCCTGAGTCGCTGAACAAGATTAGAAAGCTCATCAACATGCGCAAAAATAATGGCTATCACTATCTGACGGAAATTGATGGCTCTTGCAATGAGAAAACCTTCGGTCAGATTGCTGAATCCGGGGTAGATGTCTTTATCGTCGGCACATCGGGTCTGTTTTCGCTCCATGAGGATGTCAGCCAGGCGTGGGACAGAATGATCGAGATCTTCCAGCGGGAAACTGTCGCTGCATAACGGGTTATTTCTCTTCGAACCACAGTGTGTATTTGAATAAGCCTTAAAAGATCTGCATCACGCCAGCGATGCTGGTTTGTTATTTAACGACCACTCTATATGAATGCGGGTGAACCATGGATATTTCGACAGTGCTTAATGTTAAAAACATCAAGTTAAATATGACCGCCAGAACCAAAGAAGAGGTGATAGAAGAACTCACCGATTTACTTATCCAGGATGGCGCCGTCACCAATAAGGAAGATTTTATTCGTGATGTCTGGTTACGCGAGGAGCTAGGCTCTACCGGCTTTGAAAACCATATCGCTATTCCACATGGTAAATCTTCCGGTGTTTCCCGTACCGCATTAGCCATCGGACGCACGCAACATGCCATTCCCTGGGAGACCATGGATGGCAGCGACGTCCGCTGTGTTATTTTATTTGCGGTTTGCCTGGTGGATCAAAATGCCACCCATATTCGCCTGTTGGCACAAGTGTCTGGGTCACTGGCGGATGAAGACATTATTGCTAAATTACTTGTTGAATCTGATCCACATAAAATCATTGCGCTTTTCAATTCAGAAACTGAAAACGCCGATGCTTAATACCAACTTGCTAATATCGATTTGTAATTTATTAAATTAATTAACGGAGAAACATTATGAATATTGTCGGCGTTACCGCCTGCACGGTGGGGATTGCACATACCTATATTGCACAAAAGAAAATTGAAACTGCGGCTAAAAAAGCCGGACATAACGTTAAAATCGAGACGCAAGGAACCATCGGCATTGAGAACCCGTTAACCGCTGATGAGATTGCCGCAGCAGATATTGTCCTGCTTGCTGCCGATGTCAAAGTAACGGGCGAGGAGAGATTTGCCGGCAAAAAAGTCGTTAAAGTCGCGACGGAAACGGCAGTCAAATCCCCCAATAAGTTGATTGAAAAACTCAGTGAAATAGTCAATTCATAATTTTATTTCGGCCTGGCGACTCTACATTAAAGGGCGTGACTTATGTCTCTAAAACAAATATGGCAAGCAGCAAACCCTAAAGGACATCTGCTGACCGCTATCTCGTTTCTGATCCCCATTGTCTGTGGTTCTGGGTTTATTATCGCCATCGGTATGGGGCTTGGCGGAACGGTGCAGGACACGTTAACTCCGGGACAATTTGATGTATGGCAGGCGATGGCCACCCTGGGCGCCAAGGCGCTTGGGCTGTTGCCGGTGGTGATTGCCGTGGGAATATCTGGCTCGATTGCCGGCAAACCAGGCATCGCGCCAGGATTTGTCGTCGGGCTGGCGGCGAATACTATAAGCGCAGGCTTTATCGGTGGGATGATTGGTGGCTATATTGCGGGGTATATTGCGCTGGCGATCATTAAAAACGTCAAGGTGCCTGACTGGGCCCGCGGGTTGATGCCGACGCTGATCGTTCCCTTTTTTGCCTCCATTATCAGCTGCCTGATTATGGTCTATATCATCGGTACGCCTATCGGTATCTTTACGGAAGCGCTTACGTCTTTCCTGAGAAGCATGGGCACGTCTTCGAATTTGGTGTTAGGCGCAGTCATAGGCGCATTGTGTATCATTGACTTTGGCGGCCCGCTGAATAAGACATGCTTTGCTTTCGTGCTGACCCTGCAGGCGCAGGGGATAAATGAACCCATTACCGCACTTCAGTTAGTTAACACCGCTACGCCTATCGGATTTGGCCTGGCTTTCTTCATTGCTAAGCTTCTGCGTAAGAACATCTATAACCGTGAAGAAGTGGAAACCTTAAAATCGGCGGTTCCGATGGGGATTGTGAATATCGTTGAGGGTTCTATCCCGATCGTCATGAATGATATTGTGCGCGGTATCGCGGCGGCGGCTATCGGCGGCGCGTGCGGCGGGGCGGTCACCATGGTCTATGGTGCGGATGCGACGGTTCCTTTTGGTGGAGTATTGATGATCCCCACGATGTCACATCCGATGGCAGGCATCATGGCCCTGCTGGTGAATATCGTTGTTACCGCCACGGTCTATGCCGTCATCAAAAAAGATATCCCTCGCGACGTGATTGTTGATAATGATTACGAAGAAGAGGATATCGACCTGGATGATATTAAAGTGAGCTAACTTATCCCAGGGTTATTTTAAATCAACATTAAGCCCTTCCTGTAAGAACATCAGCCCATGACTAAGCATTACTTAGTCATGGGCTACTCTTTGCATCTGTCATCCCCGAAGAAAAATGGAGCAGGGTAAGCAGAAGATCAGGGGAAATAATCTTGTTGCAAAAATGTGAACCCTTCAGTAGCCTTGTCTCTTTCGGAGACAGGAAATGCTCGTCACTGATTCACTTCTTGCATACACCCTCGCTGCCACACTGCTTACTCTTACACCAGGTCTCGATACCGCGCTCATCCTGCGCACGGCGACCGCTGAAGGTGGACGCAAAGCCTTGCATGCCGCGTTAGGCATTGATCTCGGATGCTTTATTTGGGGCGCCGTGGTGGCCTTTGGCTTAGGGGCGCTGCTGGCGGTTTCTGAGTTGGCTTATACCTTGTTGAAATGGTGCGGAGCGGGCTACCTTTGCTGGCTGGGCATCCAGTTGCTTCTGCGCCCGCGCCAGCAATTTAACACCACTCCGGCAGAATCCACTACCACCAGTAACTGGTTTCTGCGTGGGATGCTGGGGAATGTGCTTAACCCCAAAATGGGCGTCTTCTACTTTTGATTGGTACGCTGTGGTCGTTAACGCTGATTACCGCCACTCGCTATGCCGCCGGCATCCTGAAAAAACCAGCCGTGGTGAAATGGATGGACCGGACAACCGGCTGCCTGTTTCTGTTATTCGCTGCGAAGCTGGCAATGAGTCGCCGGTAATCTCCGGTTTCGTCCTCCCGGGGGGCAATGCCCGCTTTCATCCGGTGTCGCCTTGCCGGAATACAGACTTTCCTGCCATACCATGGCAAATTTCCTGCACTTTGACGCTCATTGATTATACTTTGATGGCAGCTTGTGCTGCCTCAAGCAGTTGTCGCGATGGTGGATATCAAAACCAATATCCCGAACATTGGGTCAACGGGGCCGAGGAACATGTGTTCATGTAACAGTCGTGGAGGTATGGAAAGATGGGATTATTAAATTTTGTGAAAGAAGCGGGCGAGAAAATATGGGATGCCGTCTCCGGCGACAGTAAAGAAGATCGGGCTGAAAAGCTGAAAAAACATATCGATGGACTTAATCTGCCTGGCGCCGAAAAGGTCAATATTGATGTTGCGGAAGATGGCACCGCAACGGTCACTGGTGATGTCGCTTCGCAGGAGGATAAGGAAAAAATTCTGGTTGCGGTCGGGAATGTCACTGGCGTAGGCCAGGTCAGTGACGGCGTTAAGGTGACGCAAAGCGGGGCGGAAAGTCGTTTTTACACGGTCAAATCCGGTGACACTCTGAGCGCAATCTCAAAAGCGATGTATGGCTCGGCCAATGATTATCAACGTATTTTTGAAGCCAATAAACCGATGCTGACCCATCCCGACAAAATCTATCCGGGTCAGGTGCTGATTATCCCGGCGAAGTAGGCCACTCAGCAGCAACATCAGTGATGGCAGGAATACTTGCTTTATACCGCTGTCGGAAGCCGCCGCGGACATCTATTCCTCTCTCAACGGCAAAAGAGCCAGCAAGCTGGCTCTTTGTTCCCCCGGGTTCAGGCGCTTACTGTGCGTCAGCCAGTGCCAGTCGGGCCTCTTCCTGCTCGGTGATTTTACGCTGTTGCTCAAGTTCCAGCGCGCCGCGATGAGAGAGGTAGCAGAAGAGTATGCAGCAGACGATCCCGCCCATCAGCAGATAGAACCCGCCGTGCCAGCCCATTTTATCGACCATTACGCCGAACAGGCTGGTGCCTAACGATGCGCCAAAGATATAGCTCATAAATCCGCGCAGACCCACGGCTGAACCGACGGCAAAGCTGGGGACGATTTCCATGGTCTGGACCGAGGCCAGAAACTGCGGGACATAAATAAGGCAGCCCACAATCGCCGCGAATACCGTGACCATCAGTAGCGATTCGCTTTTCCAGTAGCCGATCAGACAGATGAAGATTAGCGTCATACAGATTATGGCTAACGGCATCCGGCGCCCTTTAAACAGCTTGTCGGAGAGCCAGCCGGCCAGCAGAGTAGACGGAATCGCCGCCCACTCAAAAAACAGGAATGCGACGCTCATTTGTTCTTTGGAAAAATGTTTCACCGTCAGCAGGTAAATTGGCAGCCAGCTGATCATGCCGAAACGCACCATATAGACAAACACATCCACAAAGGAGACATACCAGGCGTTTTTGTTACGCAGTACGTAGGTACAGAAGATCTGAAATGCGCTCATGTTCTCCGGCGCTTTCTGGCCGTGTTTGGTCTTCAGCACCACTTTCTCTTCCGGCATCATCTCTGCCAGCGAAGGCAGACCTTCCTCGCGCGGCGAACCCTTACCCAGCACCAGTACGCTAATGGCGAATACCACCGCCACGCAGGCCGGTACAATGTAGCTGGCGCTCTGCCAGTGCTCGGTGCCGAGAATGGCGAATGCGGCGCCGACGATCGGGGCGACAATTCCGCCGCCGACGTTATGGGAAATGTTCCAGAACGCCCCTACGCGGCCACGCTCACGGCGCGGGAACCAGTTCGCAATAGTAATAAAAGAGGGGCCGACCCCCATACCCTGAAACAGGCCGTTCAGGACAACCAGCGCAGCGAAGACCCAGAATGCGGTACTGAATCCTAATCCGACGTTGACGATGGCGCACAGCACCAGGCCACAGGCCATAAAGACTTTCGGGCTGGCTTTATCCGCGAGGCTGCTCATTACGCCTTTACTGATCCCGTAGGCGATGAGCATACAGCTGCTGAGCAAACCGATCTGCGTGGCGCTGAGGTCTAACTGTTCTTTCAGATAGGGCGTGGATAAGGTGAAGTTATTGCGCACGATATAGTACGCCAGGTATCCCAGAAATACGCTTAGCAGCGCCTGCATACGGTATCGACCATAGGTTGCCTGAATTTTCTCAGCAGGAACTTTATTCGCCGACGGGCCTTTTTTTAATAATGATAACATGTCGTCACCTGTATTTATATTGATATGAACATCAGGAGTAATTACCCCGAAGGGTGAAATAAGCGGCTAAAAAATTCAAATCGTCGAAATGAGTCAAAATTGACTCAAAATAATGCAGGGACGGGTTGTTTTTGACCCATGTGGCATGAGTGAGATTTTGCGCAATTAATTTTGCGCTGGTTTTATGTCCGGCTTGTGCGGACACTAACAAATTGCCTAATCATTATCTGGTAATCTTTCCCGATATTCCCGGACGCCCGTTTGACTATTTTTTCGCTCGCGGCGATTAATTCACCAGATGTCATAAACGGGTAAGTTTTGTCTCAACGCGGTTTTTACGATATTTCAATATTTATGAACGGGATCACAAACATATTTCTTCGTGGGGTCAGGATAGTGAGCAAAATGCTCGCGCTGCTGCTGCTGACCGCATGGCTGAGACCCTGTGCGGCGCAAAGCAATGAGCTGGTGATGGCGACGACATTTTCTCCCAGCGCCACCGTGTGGATTATCGATCGCTGGCAGAAAGAGGCGGGGTCGGTGATGATAAGGACGCTCAACCGCACCAGCGCCTCGCTGGAACAGTTGCTTGATACGGCAAATGCCGAAAATGTCGATCTGATCCTGACTTCGTCGCCGATGCTGCTGCAGCATCTTCAGGAGCATCAAAAACTGGCGCCGTTCAGCGGTGCGCCGGCAGTCAGCCAACATCTGGTGCCGGAATCCATTCGCTCCACCTCCGTGGCCGTGGCGATCTCCGGGTTCGGTTTGCTGATGAATCGCTCAGCGCTGATGACCCGGCATCTGCCTGTGCCAGCGGACTGGGATGACCTGACCGATCCCCGTTATCAGGGGGCGCTGCTGATGAGCAGTCCGTCGCGTTCGGATACCAACCATCTGATGGTGGAGTCGCTGCTGCAACAAAAAGGCTGGATTAAAGGATGGGAAACGCTGTTGACCACGGCGGGAAACCTCGTGACCATTTCATCCCGTAGCTTTGGGGTGGCAGATAAGATTAAAAGCGGCCTGGGCGTGGCTGGTCCGGTGATTGATAATTACGCCAATCTGCTGCTGAACGATCCGCACCTGGCTTTTACCTATTTCCCTCAGTCGGCGGTTTCGCCGACCTATGTCGCAGTGCTTAAAAACAGCCAGCACGCCAGCGAAGCGCGGCGGTTTGTTCGCTATCTGTTAAGTCCGGAGGGCCAGACGATCCTCGCCGACGCTAATACCGGGAAGTATCCGGTAACACCGCTGGCGCCAGGCAATCCACGGGCGGCGCAGCAGGCGATGCTGATGAATCAACCGCCATTAAACTATCGATTGATCCTCAAACGTCAGCGTTTGGTTCAGCGGATGTTTGATACGGCGATTAGCTTTCGTCTTGCTCAGCTCAAAGACGCCTGGCGAGCGCTGCATAGCGCGGAGGTCCGTCTTAAGCGTCCGCTACCCGAGATACGGGCGCTGCTCACCCGTGTCCCGGTGGATCCGGCCAGCAGCGAGGATGAAGCCTGGCTGGCTCAGTTCGACAACAAAAGTTTTGAGGAACAGCAGATGATGGAGTGGCAGCTCTGGTTTCTCAACAACCAGCGGCAGGCGATTACTAAACTGGAAGAACTGAAATGACGGACAGGTCCATGCTGCAACGCCTGCGGCAAATCAGTATCAGTAGCAGTCTGCGCGGGGCATTTCTGACGGGGGCGCTGCTTACGCTGATTGTCAGCAGCGTAAGCCTCTATTCCTGGCATGAACAAAGTTCGCAGATCCGCTATTCGCTGGATGAGTATTTTCCGCGCATCCATGCGGCTTTTCTGATTGAAGGGAATCTCAACCTGGTGGTCGATCAGCTCAATGAATTTCTGCTGGCGCCAAATACCACGGTACGACTGCAGCTGCGCAACCAGATTATCCAGCATCTGGACAAAATAGAACGGCTAAGTCAGGGGTTGTCGCCGGCAGAACGCCAGCAGTTGGGGGTGATATTGCAGGACAGCCGCGCGCTGCTGGCGGAACTGGATCGCGTGCTCTACAACATGTTTCTGGTTCGTGAAAAGGTGGGAGAGCTTGCGGCGCGGATCGACTGGCTGCACGATGATTTCACCACCGAGCTGAATTCGCTGGTGCAGGATTTTACCTGGCAACAGGGAACGCTGCTCGATCAGATTGAAGCCCGACAGGGGGATGCGAGGCAGTATCTGAAACGCGCCCGGGAAGTGCAGAATGAACAGCAGCAGGTCTATACCCTGGCTCGTATTGAAAATCAGATCGTTGACGACCTGCGCGACAGGCTCAATGAACTGAAATCCGGGAATGATGACGGCATGCTGGTGGAGACGCATATCCGCTATCTTGAAAACCTGAAAAAAACGGCGGATGAAAATATCCGTGCGCTGGATGACTGGCCGAGCACCATTACCCTGCGACAAACGATAGATGAGCTGCTGGAAATTGGCATGGTGAAAAATAATATGCCGGATACCATGCGCGACTATGTTAGCGCGCAAAAAGCGCTCGTGGAAGCCAGCCGGTCCAGAGAAGCGACGCTGGGGCGCTTCAGAACGCTGCTGGAAGCCCAGCTTGGCAGCAGTCACCAGCAGATGCAGATGTTTAATCAGCGTATGGCGCAGATTGTCCGGGTCAGCGGCGGGTTAATCCTGGTGGGGACGCTGCTGGCGCTGCTGCTGGCATGGGGGCTGAACCATTATTTTATTCGCTCGCGGCTGGTGAAACGCTTTACCGCGCTGAATCAGGCGGTGGTGCAGATTGGTCTGGGCCGGACCGAGGCGACCATTCCGGTTTACGGGCGCGACGAGCTGGGACGTATTGCCGGTTTGCTTCGTCATACCCTGGGTCAGCTTAATGCGCAAAAACAGCAGCTGGAACAGGAGATTGGCGAGCGAAAAGCGATTGAGGCCGATCTGCGCGCCACGCAGGACGAGCTGATCCAGACCGCTAAACTGGCGGTGGTGGGGCAGACGATGACCACCCTGGCGCATGAGATTAATCAGCCGCTGAACGCGCTGTCGATGTATCTTTTTACGGCGGGAAGGGCGATCGAACAGGGACAGGCGGAGCAGGCGCGGACGACGTTAAGCAAAGCAGAAGGGCTGATCAACCGCATTGACGCGATTATCCGCTCCCTGCGCCAGTTTACCCGCCGCGCAGAACTGGAAACGCCGCTGCATCCGGTCGATTTGCGTCAGACGTTTACCGTGGCGTGGGAACTGCTGGCGATGCGTCATAAGCCTCAGCAGGGGACGCTGGTGATACCGGATGACACTGTCTGGATCCTGGGGGACGAAGTGCGCGTCCATCAGGTGCTGGTGAACGTGCTGTCCAATGCCCTCGACGCCTGCCCGCACGCCGCGCAAATCACCGTGAGCTGGCAAATCCAGGGCGGAAGGCTGTGCGTGTTGATTGCCGATAACGGCCCTGGCTGGCCTGCGGCCCTACTCCCTTCGCTGTTAAAGCCGTTCACTACCAGTAAAACCGTGGGGCTCGGAATAGGGCTTTCGATATGTGTTTCGCTGATGACGCAAATGGAAGGGGCGTTGCGCCTGGCGTCGACGTTTACACGCAGTGCCTGCGTGGTGCTGGAATTCAATTTGACGGATGTAAAAGATGTTGAGTAATAACTGTTCGATTCTGCTGATTGACGATGATGCCGATGTGCTGGATGCCTATACGCAGCTGCTTGAGCAAGCGGGGTATCATGTCAGTGCCTGTAATAATCCGTTTGATGCGCGGGAGCAGGTGCCGAAGGACTGGCCCGGCATCGTTTTAAGCGATGTCTGCATGCCCGGCTGCTCCGGTATCGATTTAATGACGTTGTTTCATCAGGATGACGATCTGCTGCCGATTCTGCTTATCACCGGTCACGGCGATGTGCCGATGGCGGTGGAGGCGGTGAAAAAAGGGGCCTGGGATTTCCTGCAAAAGCCGATCGATCCGGGCAAGCTGCTCACGCTGGTGGACGCCGCGCTGCGTCAGAGGCAATCGGTTATCGCCCGTCGCCAGTATTGTCAGCAAAAATTACAGGTTGAGCTCATTGGCCGCAGCCAATGGACGGTTCGGTATCGCCAGCGCCTTCAGCAGCTGGCAGAAACGGATATTGCGGTATGGCTTTACGGCGAGCCGGGAACCGGCCGCATGACCGGCGCGCGTTACCTGCACCAGTTAGGACGGCACGCTGAAGGTCCGTTTATCGCCTGCGAGCTGACTCCGGCTAACGCCCATACGCTTAATGAACTGATCGCCCAGGCCCAGGGCGGGACGCTGGTCTTAAGTCACCCCGAGCATCTGACTCACGAGCAACAGCATCAGCTGGTACAGCTGCAGAGTCATGAGAAGCGGCCTTTTCGCCTGATTGGTATCGGTAGCGCTTCGCTGGTGGAGTTGGCCGCCAGCAGCCAGATAGTGGCGGAACTCTATTACTGCTTCGCGATGACGCAAATTGGCTGCCAGCCTCTGTCAAAGCGACCTGATGATATCGAGCCGCTGTTTCATCACTATTTGCAAAAAACCTGTCAACGGCTGAATCATCCCGTCCCGGAGGTGGATGCTGGTCTGTTGAAGGGGATGATGCGCCGGGTGTGGCCAAATAACGTTCGCGAACTGGCGAACGCCGCCGAGCTGTTTGCAGTAGGGGTATTACCACTCGCAGAAACGGTTAATCCGCTGATGCACATCGGCGAGCCGACGCCGCTGGATCAGCGGGTTGAGGACGTCGAACGGCAGATCATCACCGAAGCGCTGAATATCCACCAGGGACGTATTAATGAGGTGGCGGAGTATCTGCTGATACCGCGTAAAAAACTTTATCTCAGAATGAAGAAGTATGGTCTGAATAAAGAGCACTACAAAGGGGTTTAGGGCATCTTGTCAGACGATGGTTGAAAATTATGAGGACAGATACAGATTATAAATGCCTTCAAGTCAGCAGAGGCGATTTATGTTATTGTGACTGCTTAAATTTCCTTAAAAGGTGTGACTGTTGAACATGCGAATATTGACTGTAGTTGATTATGATGAGATGTGGCCGGCTTTATTTGAGAGCGAACGTACTCTGTTGCAGATGACGCTTGGTAAAGTGATATCCCGGATTCATCATATTGGTAGCACCTCGGTGCCTGGATTATCAGCTAAGCCAGTAATAGATATATTAATCGAAGTTGCTAATCTTGAAGAACTGGACAGCCTGAATCAGGCAATGGAGGGTGTAGGATATACTGTGCGTGGTGAAAACGGCATTTTAAATCGTAGGTACTTTACAAAAGGTGGAAATCAGCGTAGTCATCATATCCATGCGTTTGCCACCGGGGATGCTCAAATCATAAAACACCTGGCATTCCGTGATTACCTTATTAAACACAATGACGTAGCCATTCAGTACGCTTTAATGAAAAAAAGCGCGATGTTATTATGTGAAAATGACAGCCACCGATACAGCATTTATAAATCGGATTTCATTCAGAAACATCTTCGTATGGCACTTATTGATGCGGGTCACCTGGGCTAGCCTTCAAATAAACTACAACCCATGTTTTTTTTGTAATTTTTCACAGCGTTACCTCTTGTTTCTCCATTATTAGCAAACAGCACGCCTTGCAGACTCCCTGCGGCTTCCTGCAACTGAGCTTTCTGAATAAGCGACAGGGCGATAAAGCCGATAACGCATCGTTCAGTATGGAGGCACTATTTCACAACCCCAGCGGCCTGGCCTCCTGTATGAACTCAATCAGAAGGCGAAGCCCGGTCGGCAATTGCCGGCGGCTTGAATAATAGATATGAAAACCTTCCTCTAGTGGGGACCATTCCGTAAGCACCAGACGGAGCCGTCCATCCTTGACATAGGGTGCAACAAGAGGCTCCGGAAAATACATCAGGCCAGCCCCGCCCAATACGGCCACCAGACCCGTTTCGGCATGATTGACCGTCACTGAGCCTGGCACTGTCATTTGGTATGTTTCGCCGTCTCGCGCAAGTTCCCAGCGATAAACCCGATCGTCACCGAGACGATTGCTGATGCAGCGATGGTGTAATAAATCATCCGGATGTTCAGGCGTTCCGTAGCGTTCCAGGTAATCAGGGGAGGCCGCGATAACCCAGCGAATATCGGCAGATAAACGCCGGGCAACCATGTCCTCCGGGACGGTGCCACCATAGCGGATGCCGGCATCGAAGCCCGCATCAGTCACGTCAACCATACGGTTGCTGGCCACAATATCGATTTCAATATCGGGATAGCGATCCATAAAAGCGGGCATGACCGGCGCAAGCAAAAGATTTGCCGCTTCAACGGCTGCATTGATGCGGATACGTCCGGTAGGGGTATTGCGATACCGGTTAAGCGATTCAAGCGCGCCTTCTATGGTGTCGAAAGGCTGAAGAACAGACTGAACCAGTTCCTCGCCGGCTGCCGTAGGGGTGACGCTCTTGGTCGTGCGATTAAGCAGGCGAACCCCGAGCCGGGTTTCCAGCCCCTTCAGGGCATGACTCAGCGCTGATGCACTGACGCCTAGTTCAATTGCCGCACGGCTGAAGCTGCGATGACGTGCAATCGCCATGAAATAAATAAGATCGGCAACATCAGCTCTGCTTATTTGCATACAGAAAAGTTTTCCTTATGCGGCGTTAAAACCCGAATGCGTTGATGAAGAAATGATATACACCTTAGACCGATTAGGGCTAATCCGTTGCTGAATTTTTTTCACAAGTCCATTCATGCACGTCCACTCACTGTACACGTTGTGCTTCGTTATTCTTGAAAATCATGCGCTCTGGCTGGTAGGCCAGGGCGGAACACTCATCTAACGGAGCCGTTTATGAACTATACGCATCTTGGCCGCACCGGCCTGAAAGTCAGCCGCCTTTGTCTCGGAACCATGAATTTTGGTGACGTCACCGACGAGAAGACCAGCGCCCGCATTCTGGATGAGGCGCTTGAGGCGGGTATCAATTTCATTGATACAGCAGACGTGTATGGCACTGAACAATCTCCCGATATCCAGCAAGGCTCGGGGCTGTCCGAGGAAATTATTGGTCGCTGGCTTCAGCAGGGTGGCCGCCGTGAACGCATCGTTCTGGCGACAAAAGTCTATCAGCCTATGGGGCCAGGTCCGAACGATCGCCGGCTTTCTGCGTATCATATTCGCAAGGCCTGCGAGGACAGTTTGCGACGGCTTAAGACCGACCATATTGACGTCTATCAGATGCATCACATCGATCGTCATACGCCGTGGGAAGAGATCTGGCAGGCCATGGAACTGCTTGTTCAGCAGGGAAAGGTTCTTTATATCGGTAGCAGCAATTTCGCGGGCTGGGACATTGCGACTGCGCAGTCAGTCGCCACGGCCCGTCATTTCCTGGGCCTGGTCGCCGAGCAAAGTCTTTATAATCTGACAGCCCGCACCATTGAGCTGGAGGTCATTCCCGCATGCCGCCATTTTGGCCTGGGGTTGATCCCCTGGAGCCCGCTTGCCGGAGGGCTGCTTGGCGGCGTACTGAAAAAGATGGCAAGCGGGCGCCGTGCCAGGCCCGCGTTTGCCCGTCTAATCGAACAGTATCGTCCGCAGCTTGAAGCCTATGAAGGATTATGTAAGGACCTCGGCGAAACCCCTTCCGATGTGGCCCTGGCCTGGCTCCTGCAGAATCCTGTCGTTACCGCTCCACTGATTGGGCCTCGTACGGTCGAACAACTCCAGCAGGCGCTTCACGCAACGACAGTCACGCTATCAGACGACACCATGAGCTGTCTCGACGAAATCTGGCCCGGCCCCGGGGGAGAAGCGCCCCAGGCTTATGCCTGGTAATGACCAATTAATGAATCCTTTCTTCGTTATAGGGAGTTCCAGTTTATGAGCAAGATGATCCATGACCAGCCTTCTGCTGCCGCACCCGCTTCCCGGGACCGGCGCAATTTTCTGATCGCCGGCGCCGGTCTGGCTTTGGCCGCAACCACCCTTGGCAGGAGCGGCGCCGTGATGGCGAAACCGGCTGGTCAGGACACGCTGAACGCCCCTTCGGATGCTGCTCCCGTCCGGAAGGAAACCTTAACCACGCGTAAACTCGGCTCGCTGGAGGTTTCCAGCATGGGACTCGGGTGCCTGCCGATGGTGGGTTATTACGGCGGAGGTCCGCGCGATCGTAAAGCCATGGTTTCGCTTATCCGGGCAGCCTTCGAACAAGGTATCACGTTCTTTGATACTGCCGAGGTCTACGGCCCCCATCTCAGTGAAGAATTTGTCGGGGAAGCACTGGCCCCTGTTCGCGATCGTGTAGTGATTGCCACCAAGTTCGGTTTCGGCGTGGAAGAGGGGAAGCCAACTTCCCTAAACAGCCACCCTGACCATATCCGCCGTGCCGTAGAGGGCTCACTAAAGCGTCTGAAAACGGACCACATCGATCTTCTTTATCAGCATCGCCCCGACCCGAATGTGCCGATCGAGGATGTGGCGGAAACCGTGAAGGCGCTGATCCTGGAGGGGAAAGTGAAACACTGGGGACTGTCGGAAGCGAGTGCCAGGACAATTCGCCGCGCACATGCGGTACTCCCTGTGACTGCGGTGCAGAGTGAGTATGCCATGTGGTGGCGGGAACCAGAGACACGAATATTTCCAACGCTCGAAGAGCTGGGTATCGGTTTCGTACCTTACTGCCCGACTGCCCGCAGCTTCCTCGCCGGAGCAGTCAATCCAAGCCAGCGGTTCGACAGCACCGATCGGCGGCATAACCTGCCACGCTTCCAGCCCGATGCCCTGGCCAAAAACATGGTGCTGCTTGAATTCGCGCAGTCGTGGGCCCGTCGCAAAAACACCACTCCGGTTCAGTTCGCGCTGGCCTGGGTAATGGCCCAGCGGCCCTGGATTGTCCCTATCCCGGGTACGACGCAATATCCGCACCTGATAGAAAACAGCGGCGCACCGCAAGTCCGGTTGACGGACAGCGAGCTACGCGAAATCGATGCGGCGCTTGCCAAAATCCCATTGCAGGGCGGTCGCGCCGATCCGTTTACCGAAAGTCAGTTTGATAAAAGTTAATACCTGCTGTCACAGGGAGACTGCAGGTGAAGTCTCCCTCTGTATTATTGCCGGGGATAAACCACATGAATGGACTAAATCATAACGCGCTTACATGCAGTGCCGTCCCCATACCGCCCTGGGAGCGTCCTCTCCAGACCGTGGAGGCCCAGCCGTACTTCAACGTTTCACAGGCGTCGCTCGTGCTCGAAGGGATCGTGTTCGATCGGAACAATAACCTGCTGTTTGTTGATGTGGCGACGGGGCGCGTGTTTAAGCTAACCCCAGAGCGGCAGCTTTCCATTGTCCTTAAGGAGAATTCATTCGGTGCTTCCGGCCTGGCGGTACACAAAGATGGACGGATCTTTATCGCCTCGGTGGGCGATATGCAGCGAGGTTCTGTTCGGGCTATCGAACCCAACGGCACCCGTGAGCAGATGATTGTTGCTCCTGATGCCGGATTTCTTGTCAACGACCTGGTCTTTGATAATCAGGGCGGATTTTATTTCACTGACAGCCGGGGAAATTCAGCCGATCCACAGGGTGGGGTGTTCTACGTTAGTCCCAATGTCGGGTCAATTCATGCCATCCTGCCTGGACTCGCGGTCGGGAACGGCATAGCGATTGACCCCGTCGGCTCTCAGATATGGGCCACAGAACACGCTAAAAACAGGCTTCATCGCGTAAGACTGTCAGACGCCACCACGGTCGCCCCGTTTGGTTCAGTTGTTACCTATCAGTTCACCGGGCCGGCGCCAGACGGGGCCCGTGTCGACAGCGAAGGCAATGTATATGTGGCCATCTCAGGCCAGGGCCGCGTCATGGTCTTCAACCGCAACGGACTGCCTATTGGGCAAATTGTGCTGCCTGACCGCGACAAAGGCCGTAACCTTAAATCGACAAGCCTGGCGATCCGCCCCGGGCATCGCGAGTTGTTTATTGTCGCTAACAGCGGGACCGAACCTGGTGGAGCGATGATTTTTCGATCGGGCGCATTCGCGCCGGCACCGTTTCCCTTTTCACATCAGTGACCGGGAATGAGTGGTCTGGGAGACCCGGCAACGCCGGGCCAGGGCAGGGTGTTAATAGTTCTGGATCGCTGAAGGTGGCGTGAGGGAAGGCGGCGTATCCGGAAGCGGGGGAATGATCCCGTCAACGGGGTGTGGCAGATAGCGAGCTTCCAGTTCCGTGATTTCGGCATCGCTAAGTGAAAAGTCCAGCGCGCTGATAGCCGTGGAAAGATGTTCTGGTTTCGTTGCGCCAATGATCGGTGCTGTGATGACGGATTTTGATAACAGCCAGGCAATTGCAACATGAGCTCTTGGCACCGCGTGCTTTTCGGCAATGCTGGCAACAACATCAATCACGGGCTTATCCAGAAGGGCTGCGTTCTCATACATTTTTAACGCAAAGGCATCGTTTTGCGTTCGTCGGGACGTGACACTCCAGTCGCGCGTGAGCCTGCCGCGTGCCATCGGACTCCAGGGGATCACCCCAACGCCTTGGTCTTCACACAGGGGCAGCATCTCGCGCTCTTCTTCCCGGTAAAGCAGGTTGTATTGCGGTTGCATCGTGATAAATCGGGTCCAACCGTTACGCTCAGCGGTATGCTGCATTTTTGCAAAGCGCCAGGCTTCCATAGAAGATGCGCCGATATAACGCGCTTTTCCTGCTTTAACGACGTCATGCAGAGCCTCCATGGTCTCTTCAACAGGCGTGAAGTAGTCAAAGCGATGAATCTGAAAGAGATCCACATAATCCATGCCTAAGCGCATCAGGCTATCGTCAATAGACTGAAAAATGGCCTTGCGGGAAAGAAACCCGGTATTGGGTGAGTTGCGCCACGGAAAGAAGGTCTTTGTCGCTACAACGATCTCGTCGCGTCTGGCCATCTCTCTCAGCGCTTTTCCTGTAATTTCTTCTGAACTACCGCCCGAGTAGATATTCGCGGTATCAAAAAAATTAATGCCGGCTTCAAGCGCCTGACGAATGAGCGGTCGTGACGCCTTTTCATCCAGGGACCAGGGTTGAGGCAAACGTTCAGGTTCGCCATAACTCATACAACCGAGACAAAGACGGGAGACTTTCAACCCGCTACGACCCAGATTCACATACTTCATTCGGTGTTCCTTCTTTTATTGCCAGCAATTATGTATGTGACAGGGTATTGCACTGGTATGAAGGGAACCAGCATGCGCCATTGAATGGTGTTATGAGTTTTTTTCACAAGTAGACAACATTCTCATACGCCAGCCTAGGCCCAAAGTCGGTATAGCGTTCGCGGATAATATTGAGTGCGTACCGGGCAAGACCATCAGGCAGCTGGTTATTGCTGGGTTATCCACGACGGCGGTTAGGCATACTCAGTGGGCCTGATTGATTGTAACGCTAGAGAAGGCGTCGGCACTGGCGATCGGGAATACCCAGGCGCTGCGCGGCCATCTGAGTGGTCAGACGCTGGTCGACAACGTCATGAATGATTTAGAGTCGGTTAACTTCATCCAAAGTAAAAATGCCGGTGCATGATCCGTCATCAGAATCCTTTGATTGGGAAACTATCTTTGAAAGCAGTGATCGCTGTGGTGAGACTGTAGCGCGGACATGTCTATTTGGTCAGAGGGAAGTGCGGACAAATTCCTGGACCTTCAG
>NZ_KV792635.1:0-1903 GCF_001808265.1 Klebsiella sp. HMSC16A12 | reverse complement strand
ACTCCTCGAACAGCTGCTCAGCCGGCGCAGACTCACCGAAGGTGGTCATGCCAACGATAGCGCCGTTCAGGCCAACGTATTTGAACCAGTAGTCAGCGATACCCGCTTCCACGGCAACGCGCGCGGTCACGGCTTTCGGCAGTACGGATTCGCGATAAGCCGCATCCTGCTTGTCGAACGCGTCGGTGGACGGCATGGAAACCACGCGCGCCTTCACGCCTTCGGCAGTCAGTTTGTCCCATGCGGCAACCGCCAGCTCCACTTCTGAACCGGTGGCGATGAAGATCAGCTCCGGCTGGCCGGCGCAATCTTTCAGCACATAACCGCCGCGGGCCACGTTCGCCAGCTGCTCTGCGGTACGCTCCTGCTGCGCCAGGTTCTGACGGGAGAGGATCAGCGCGGTCGGGCCGTCCTGACGCTCCACGCCATATTTCCACGCAATCGCGGATTCAACCTGGTCACACGGACGCCAGGTGGACATGTTCGGGGTCACGCGCAGGGAAGCCACCTGCTCTACCGGCTGGTGAGTCGGGCCGTCTTCGCCCAGACCGATCGAGTCGTGGGTGTAGACCATCACCTGACGCTGTTTCATCAGCGCGGCCATACGTACCGCGTTACGCGCGTATTCCACGAACATCAGGAAGGTGGAGGTGTACGGCAGGAAGCCGCCGTGCAGCGCGATACCGTTGGCGATAGCGGTCATACCGAACTCGCGCACGCCGTAGTGGATGTAGTTCCCGGCAGCGTCTTCGTTGATCGGCTTAGAGCCAGACCACAGGGTCAGGTTGGACGGCGCGAGATCTGCGGAGCCGCCGAGGAATTCCGGCAGCAGCGGGCCGAAGGCTTCGATGGCGTTCTGCGAGGCTTTACGGCTGGCGATTTTCGCCGGGTTGGCCTGCAGCTTCGCGATGAACTCGTTAGCTTTCGCGTCGAAGTCAGACGGCATCTCGCCTTTCATACGGCGGGTGAATTCGGCTGCTTCCTGCGGGAAGGCTTTGGCGTAAGCCGCAAACTTCTCGTTCCATGCGGCTTCTTTCGCCTGGCCGGCTTCTTTGGCATCCCACTGGGCATAGATGTCAGACGGGATGTCAAACGGCGCGTGTTTCCAGCCCAGCGCTTCGCGGGTCAGGGCGATTTCGGCGTCGCCCAGCGGCGCGCCGTGGGAGTCGTGGGTACCGGCTTTGTTCGGCGAACCGAAACCGATGATGGTTTTGCACATCAGCAGGGACGGTTTGTCGGTGACCGCCCGTGCTTCTTCTACCGCGCGTTTGATGGCGTCAGCGTCGTGACCGTCCACGCCGCGCACCACGTGCCAGCCGTAGGCTTCAAAGCGTTTGGCGGTGTCGTCGGTGAACCAGCCTTCAACGTGGCCGTCGATGGAGATGCCGTTGTCATCATAGAACGCCACCAGTTTACCCAGTTTCAGGGTACCGGCCAGGGAGCACACTTCGTGAGAAATGCCTTCCATCATGCAGCCGTCGCCCATGAAGGCGTAGGTGTAGTGGTCGACGATATCGTGTCCCGGACGGTTGAACTGCGCCGCCAGGGTTTTCTCGGCGATAGCCATCCCGACCGCGTTAGCGATACCCTGGCCCAGCGGACCGGTGGTGGTTTCCACGCCTGCGGTGTAGCCGACTTCCGGGTGACCCGGGGTTTTGGAGTGCAGCTGGCGGAAGTTTTTCAGCTCTTCAATCGGCAGATCGTAGCCAGTGAGGTGCAGCAGGCTGTAAATCAGCATCGAACCATGGCCATTTGACAACACAAAACGGTCACGGTCAGCCCAGGCCGGATTGTTCGGGTTATGGTTCAGGAAATCACGCCACAGCACTTCGGCAATGTCAGCCATACCCATCGGGGCCCCCGGGTGGCCGGATTTGGCTTTCTGTACAGCGTCCATGCTCAG
>NZ_KV792634.1:64469-78758 GCF_001808265.1 Klebsiella sp. HMSC16A12 | reverse complement strand
CCTGTGGCCGGACAAGGTGCGCAGCACCGCCTTTATTGCTTCGCAAAATAGCGTGACGAATGCTTGTGGCATGGTCAACCGGATAGTGAATTTACCGGATGATACAAGTCGGAAAATAATTATCAGCAGCTACGATTAATATTATTTCTTTATTTCAGCGCCATTATATTGTGCCCCGGTAAAATAATGATGCGGCCTCTTCCTCCCACAAAATAACGCGTTTACGCTTCAGAAAAAATATTTCCGTGACTGGATACTTCGCTTCCGGATGTATTGTGGCGAACGGTATGCTTCTTCCCTGTTTTTGTCTAAATGAGCTTTATCATTAACACTTTGTTAACTTGATCTGGTTTATATGGCAGCAAATTTGATATACAAAGAGGGATGATTGCCTGTATGGATGCTGCCCGAAATACCTTGCGAGACATATGCAGGTTCTCGGCTGGCAAATGAGAATAGAAATGAAAATCCTGCTTAACTGGTCGCCATTGCGCCAGCTCTTCACTTACATTCAGGAGCGCTTTACCTTTCTGGTGCTGCTCTGCTGGCCAGCGATTATCTGGTTGTTCTGCCGGGTCGGCGTGTGGCTCACCGATAACGTTTATGAACTGCTGGGAAAATCACCCGCCCAGTCCTTCACCGTGTATCTGCAGCCGTTTATGACCCCCGGCACGCTGCTGCGCATCTCCATCAGCTGGGTGGTGTTGCTGTTCATTCTCTTCAGTATGGCGATGGCCTTCACCTGGGGTTTACGTCGCTTTATGAATCGCCATAAATAAACCATTCGGCCGCCGTAAGTCGACGGCCCTTCTTAAGCCTTTATGCCATCTCACCAATAGTCTTACGAAAACGCAGCAACGCGATAGTAAAGAACACTCCGCCGATAGCCAGCAAGGTTAAGAACTGCGGCCAGACGATGGCGAAGCTGGCGCCTCGATACAATATCGCCTGCGCCAGGCTGACGAAGTGGGTGGTCGGCATGGTCAACATAATATCCTGTACCAGCTGCGGCATACTTTCTCGCGGCGTGGATCCGCCGGAGAGCATCTGCAGCGGCAGTAAGACCAGGATCATCAGCAGCCCCAGCTGCGGCATCGAGCGGGCGAGGGTGCCCATAAAAATGCCGATCGAGGTAGTGGCGAACAGGCTGAGCGCCACCCCCAGCATAAACAGGGTAATCGACCCTTCAATGGGTACCTGTAAAATCCCCTGCACCATCAGCACCAGCGACAGCCCGGACACCACCAGCACCACCAGACCCATCGACCAGATCTTGGCCAGCATAATTTCAAACGGCGTGATCGGCATCACCAGCAGATGCTCAATGGTGCCATGTTCCCGCTCGCGGATCAGCGCCGAACCGGTGAGGACAATGGCCAGCATGGTGATATTGTTGATGATCGCCATCACCGCGCCAAAGCGCTCCTGCTCAAGGTTAGGATTAAAACGCATCCTGACCGCCAGCTCTACCGGCAGCACGCTGTTATCCCGATAGCGGGCGATAAAACTGTTTACTTCGCCGGTGATAATATTCTGGATGTAACCGTTGCCGGTAAAGGCCTGACTCATGCGCGTGGCGTCGACGTTGACCTGGATTTCCGGCTGCCGACCGGCCAGTACATCGCGCTGGAAGTTAGGCGGGATGTTGATGGCGAACGTGTAGCGCCCGGCATCCAGCCCGGCGTCCATCTCATCAGCGGTGATCAGCTCCGGCTCAAGAAACCAGGGACGGTAAAAAGCGTTAATAATGCGTGAGGAGAGCTGTGATTTATCCATATCAGCAACCGCGATCGGCGCCAAGTGCAGCGAACCGGGCATCACCGTGGCCGAGGAGTACACCGACACGGTAAACGCAAACACGATCAGCGCCAGCATTGCTTTATCGCCGAGCAGGCTGCGCAGTTCTTTGACGCCAAGGTTATAAATATTGCGTAATCCGCGCATCATCCCTCCTGTTTCTTCAGCAGCAGCACGCTCAACCCGAGCACCAGCGGCACCGCAATCAGTAGCGGAATGAATGAGCCCCACAAATCGCTAATATTCAGCGCTTTCGAAAAGGTCCCGCGGGCGATAGTCAGGAAGTGGCTGGTCGGGTAGATTTGCCCAATCCAGCGCCCGGGACCTTCCAGCGAGGCCACCGGATCGATCATTCCGGAAAACTGGGTTGCCGGGATCAGCGTAATAATCGCGGTACCGAAAATAGCGGCGATTTGGCTCTTCATAAAGGTTGAGATCAGCAGCCCCAGACCAGTGGCGATGGTGACATACAGCAGCGCCGCCAGGGTCAGCGTCAGGAAACTCCCCTTATGCGCGACGCCAAAGACAAAGACCGACAGCGCGCACAGCAGGAAGAAGTTAAACATCCCCAGTACGATGTAAGGCAGCTGCTTGCCGAGCAGGAATTCGCTGCGGGTGGTTGGCGTCACGTACAAGTTGATAATCGATCCGAGCTCTTTCTCACGCACTACGCTCAGGGCGCTGAGCATCGCCGGGATCATCATCAGCAGCAGCGGGATCACCGCCGGGACGATGGCCGGCAGGCTCTTCACGTCTGGATTGTAGCGATAGCGGGTCTCGATGGAGATGAGCGAGGTATCGCGCTGCGGGCTGCTCTGCCGGCCGGCCATCTCCTGCAGCCAGGCCAGATGCATCGCCTGTACGTAGCCGCGCACGGTTTCCGCGCGGTTGGGCATCGCGCCGTCCACCCACACGCCGATTTGCACCGGCGTGCCGCGGGCGATATCGCGACCAAAGTTCGGCGGGATCTCTATCGCCACCGCCAGCTCGCCGTCGCGCATCCGGCGGTCCAGTTCGTCATAGCTGTGCAGCGGCGCCTGTTCGATAAAGTAGCGTGAGCCAGCGAGATTCTGCGACCAGCCCTGGCTGCTGAGGGTTTGATCGCGGTCGAGGACGGCAAAGCGCAGATCCTCAACGTCCATGCTGATCCCATACCCCATGATAAACATCAGGATCACCGTCCCCAGCAGCGCCAGCGTCGATCGTACCGGATCGCGGCGCAGCTCCAGCGCCTCGCGGCGGCTATAGCTAAACAGCCGGCGAAGACTGAAGGCCTGCCGTGGAGCCGTGTGTCCGGAATACGATGCCACAGCAGACGTGGGTTCTTCTGGTACTGGAGAGGACGGCTGGGCCTCTTTAAGCCAGGCGATAAACGCCTCTTCCAGGCTGTTTGAACCGCGCTGCTCGACCAGCGCCTGCGGCGTATCGCTGGCCAGCACTTTGCCGGCGTGCATCAGGGAGATACGATCGCAGCGTTCCGCCTCATTCATAAAGTGGGTGGAGATAAAAATGGTCACCTGATCCTGCCGCGCGAGGTCTACCATCAGCTGCCAGAACATATCCCGCGCCACCGGGTCGACGCCGGAGGTCGGCTCGTCGAGGATCAGCATCTCCGGGCGATGGATGACCGCCACCGCTAACGACAGGCGCTGACGGATCCCCAGCGGCAGATCGGCGGGAAGCGCGTCTTCAACCTCGGTCAGCATAAAGCGCTCGCACATTTCCGCCACCCGGCCGGGGATTTCGCCGTCCGGAATATGGAACAGGCGGGCGTGCAGCTCGAGGTTTTGCAGGACGGTCAGTTCGCTATAGAGCGAGAAGGCCTGCGACATATAGCCCACCCGCTGGCGGGTGGCGATATCCTTCGGGTCGACCGGCTGGCCGAACAGCCAGGCTTCACCTTCGCTGGCGGGCAGCAGGCCGGTGAGCATCTTCATGGTGGTGGATTTGCCGCAGCCGTTGGAGCCGAGGAAGCCGAAGATTTCACCGCGGGCGATGCGGAAATTAACATGGTCGACGGCAACAAAGTTGCCGAAGCGCATGGTCAGGCCGCGCGCTTCGATGGCGATCTCTTCCTCACGGCTGTCGCGCGGTGGGATAACTACCGCCCTATGCGCCTGACGCTGTGCTTCTGGCAGCAGGGCGATAAACGCCTGCTCCAGGGTCTGGCTGCCGGTCTGGGCTTTGAGCTCTGCAGCGCTGCCGGTCGCCAGCACCTCGCCGGCGTTCATCGCCACCAGCCAGTCAAAGCGCTCGGCCTCTTCCATGTAGGCGGTGGCCACCAGCACACTCATCGCCGGCTGGCGCTGGCGAATACTGTCGATAAGCTCCCAGAACTGTGCCCGGGAGAGGGGATCGACGCCGGTGGTCGGTTCATCAAGGATCAGCAGCTGCGGATCGTGGATCAGCGCGCAGCACAGGCCGAGCTTTTGCTTCATCCCACCGGAGAGTTTACCGGCGGGGCGATCGCGAAACGGCGCCAGCCCGGTACTCTGCAGCAGCTCGTTGATGCGCAGTTCGCGCTCGGCTTTATCGTGGCCGAACAGGCGGGCGAAGAAGTCGACGTTTTCATACACCGAGAGAGTGTGATAGAGGTTTTTCCCCAGCCCCTGCGGCATCCACGCGATTTTCGGGCACACCTCGCGGCGGTGATGCACATCGCGCATATCGCCGCCAAGCACCATCACGTTCCCCTGCTCGATGGTCCGCGCCCCGGCGATCAGCGAAAGCAGGCTCGATTTGCCGACGCCGTCCGGGCCAATCAGGCCAACCATACGCCGTGCCGGGATCGCCAGACTGATATCGCGCAGCGCGATGGTGGCGCCAAACTGCTGACCAACATGTTCCAGCAGGGCGACGGGGGGCGAGGTATCCTGCGGGGTTAGTTTCATTGCGGCAACCTCACCGCCAGGGCTTCAGGCCAGGGTTGTTGTTTATCCAGTCGTACGTAAGCCATACCGGGCAGGCCGGTTTTGACATACTCCAGGTGCTGCGCCAGCAACTCCGGCGGGATACGCGCTTTGACGCGGAACATTAGCTTCAGGCGCTCGTCGCTGGTCTCGACCGTTTTCGGCGTGAACTGGGCGACGCTGGCGACAAAGCTGATATTGGCCGGGATCACCAGATCCGGCGCGGCATCAAGGACCAAGCGCGCTTCGCTGCCGAGCGCCAGCAGACCTGCCTGTTCGGTGGGCAGAAAGAAGGTCATATAGACATCAGCGAGATCGACCATGTTCAGTACCCGGCCACCGGCGGCCAGGACTTCGCCTGGCTCAGCGACGCGATACTGAATGCGGCCGTCGCGAGGGGCTTTCAGCTCGCTATCGTCAATATCGGCGAGGATCCGCCGCTCGGTCGCCTGGGCGGCTTCGACGCGGGTTTGCGCCTGAATAATGCTGGTGCGGGCAGCTTCGATGGCGGCGCGGGCGGCGGAGACCTGGGCTTTCGCCGATTCCAGCGCCGCGCGGGCGCTCTCTGCGGCCGCGCGATCGTCATCCAGCTGCTGGGCGGAGACGGCGCCACGCTGGGAGAGGGTGTTGGAGCGAACATGGCGTTTCGCCGTGGAATCCAGCTCCGCCTGACGCTGCTTCACTACCGCTTCGCTGGCGCGCATTTCACTTTGTCGCTGATCGAGCAAGGCTCTGGCGGCCAGGACCGCGCTTTCCGCCTCCTTGATTTGCGCGGCGGCTTCAAGACGCTGCTCGTTCAGTACCCGGGTATCCATTCTCGCCAGCACCTCTCCCTGGTGCACGAACTGACCCTCTTTGACCAGAATGGTGTCGATACGCCCGGCGATTTTACTGGCAATATCAACTTCGGTGGCTTCGATTCGGCCGTTGCTGCTGGCAAACCCCGCCGGGAGTCCCGGCGGGCGCAGCAGCCACCATGCGGCGGCGGCGAGCACCACCAGTAAGCCGACAAAATACCCTGCCCAACGTTTCTTTATTTTGTCCATACGCGACTCGCTTGATTCCCTGTGCTGAGTGGTGCGCGTGTTTCCTCCGGCGGGCGGAGCGTCCTTCTTGCGAAGGACGAAAAAGTGGAGGGAGGGCCGCTGACGCCGCGCTCTGCCGCGCCGATGCGCAGCCGCTCGCTGGGCTACTTATGTGGTCATCATCAGCGATCCTGGCCTTAATGAAACACGCATAGTGAGAGCTACCGTTAACGCGATAGTAACAGCCGGGGCGATATTGTCCATACGAAAGACAGGGTCTTGTCGGCGTGTTAACAAAATTATCCGCACAGGGAGTATTTCACCATCTCAGAACAGCACAGGCAGACCCAGCCCACGCTTCACCTCATGCAGCGTCTGCTGTGTGAGGTGGTGGGCGCGTTCGCTGCCCTGGCGCAGCAGCTCCAGCAGCATCCCTTTATCCTGAATAAAAGTGGCCCTGCGTTCGCGGATCGGCGCCAGTAGCGTCTGCAAGCAGGTCTCCAGCTCATTCTTACACTGGCGATCGCCCAGCCCGCCGCGCTGATAGTGGGCTTTCATCTCTGCCACCCGCGCCTTATCGCTGTGGAAAGCGTCGAGATAGGTAAACACCACGTTGCCCTCGACATGCCCCGGATCGCTGACTCTCAGGTGCGTCGGGTCGGTATACATCGCGCTGACCGCGTGGTGGATCTCCTCCTCTGTGGCCGATAACGTCAGCGTATTGCCCAGCGATTTCGACATTTTGGCGTTGCCATCGACGCCCGGCAGGCGACTCACTTCGCTGAGTAGCGCCTTGCAGTGGCGCAGCACCGGCTCGCCGGTGAGGCTATTCATCTTGTGGACGATCTCGTTGGTCTGCTCAATCATCGGTAGCTGATCGTCGCCCACCGGCACCAGTTCGGCCTTGAACGCGGTGATATCGGCCGCCTGGCTAATCGGATAGGCAAGAAAACCCACCGGTAGCGAGCGGGCGAATCCCTTCTGGGCAATCTCATTTTTGACCGTCGGATTACGTTCTACGCGGGCGACGGTGACGATATTCATATACAGCGCGCTGAGCTCCGCCAGCGCCGGCAGGGCGGACTGCAGGCAAATAGTGGTGAGCCTGGGGTCGA
The DNA here is from genome assembly GCF_001808265.1 of Klebsiella sp. HMSC16A12. NCBI lineage: Bacteria > Pseudomonadati > Pseudomonadota > Gammaproteobacteria > Enterobacterales > Enterobacteriaceae > Klebsiella > Klebsiella sp. HMSC16A12. The sequence continues at coordinate 71,912 of NZ_KV792634.1, read as the reverse complement.
TGCCGACGGCCAGATAATCGGCCATGACTTCGAGGATATGGTGGCTGATTTTTTGCGGATTGCTGCCGTTGTCCGTGAGCCCTTGCAGGTCGGCGATCAGGATAAATTGCTGGTGGTTATGCTGCAGCGCGACGCGCTGGCGCAGCGAGCCGACGTAGTGGCCAAGATGAAGTTGGCCGGTCGGGCGGTCGCCGGTGAGGATGGTTTGTGGATGGTTCATCAGGGACTCCTTATCAGACTGTTCAGCCGAAAGACGTCCTGAAAACACCAAAGCCGCCTTCCGGCGGCTTTGAAAATGGAAACGTGTATCGTGCCGCCTGTTATGCAGGCAGCCACCAACGGCGGGGGTAGGTAACGATAACGTTTCTGTTCATAGGGAGTATCCTGCCACGGAAGGGGCTGGAGACGCAATCAAAAATCACATACTTTTCCTGATGTTATTTATGTGATTGTTTTTCGGTAAATAACGAAGCGGGAAAAATATATTTTCTCTGCGACCCGATCAATATTCTGGAACAACAAACTATGTTGCATTTTTTTTGTGAAAAAGCTCACGCCACAGGATTATAGTATTATTATCCATATTTATAGCTGAATATTACCTGTCTGCTGTTACAGCTTGTGTTTATTCTCTTCTAAATTATTAACATTATTACAATTTCTATCTATTTTTCCGCTTTGCGTCATACCCCTGTCTGACTACAACGTATTGAGGCTAATTATTATGCATAAACGTCTGGTCGTTAATATTTTTTCATCATTGCTGTTGGGGGCTGCGCTTATTTCCACGCCGGTATATGCGGCGGAAAAAACCGTAGTCAATATTTCAAAAGTGGACGGCATGCCATGGTTTAACCGGATGGGTGAAGGGGTAGTCCAGGCCGGGAAAGAGTTTAACCTCAACGCCTCCCAGGTAGGGCCGTCCAGCACCGATGCGCCGCAGCAGGTGAAAATTATTGAGGACCTGATTGCACGTAAAGTGGATGCCATCACTATCGTGCCTAACGATGCCAACGTGCTGGAGCCGGTATTCAAAAAAGCCCGTGACGCCGGCATCGTGGTACTGACCAACGAATCGCCCGGGCAGCCGAGCGCCAACTGGGATGTGGAGATCATCGATAACGAGAAGTTCGCTGCTGAATACGTGGAGCATATGGCCAAGCGGATGGGTGGCAAAGGCGGCTACGTTATCTATGTCGGTAGCCTTACGGTACCGCAGCACAACCTGTGGGCCGATCTGCTGGTGAAATATCAAAAAGAACATTACCCGGACATGCATGAAGTCACCCGCCGAATGCCGGTGGCGGAAAGTGTTGATGATTCCCGCCGTACCACGCTCGATCTGATGAAAACTTACCCGGATCTGAAAGCGGTGGTCTCTTTTGGTTCGAATGGCCCGATTGGCGCGGGGCGCGCGGTGAAAGAGAAGCGTGCGAAAAATAAAGTCGCGGTCTACGGGATGATGATCCCCTCGCAGGCGGCTTCTCTTATTAAGAGCGGCGATATTACCGAAGGGATCACCTACGATCCGGCGACAGCCGGCTATGCCCTCGCGGCCGTCGCCAGCACCCTGCTGAACGGCAAAACCATTGAGCCGGGATTTGAACTGAAAGAGCTCGGTAAAGCGGAGGTCGATAGCGACAAGCATATTATCCGCTTCCATAAAGTGCTGCTGGTAAATAAAGACAATATTGATTCGCTCTACTAATCCACCTTCCGGGGCGCCTGCCGCCCCGGCTTAACCAGCCAGGGGATGCTATGGAACCTTTCCTTTCCCTTCGACACGTCAGCAAAACCTTCCACGCCAACCGCGCGCTCAATGATATCAGCATCGACTTTATGCCCGGAGAAGTGCACTGCCTGGCCGGGCAGAACGGTTGCGGGAAGTCGACGTTGATCAAAATTATCTCTGGCGTCTATCGCCCGGATGAGGGCGCAGCGATGACGCTGGGCGGCAAGACGTGGCCCAAACTGACGCCAGCGGCCTCTGTCGCCCATGGGATCCAGGTGATTTATCAGGATCTGTCACTGTTTCCCAATCTCAGCGTGTGGGAGAACATTGCTATAAACCACTATCATCGCGGCGTGCTGGTGAGGCGCAGCGAACTGCGACGCAGTGCGGAGCAGGCGATGCGCAGTATTAACGTCTCGCTGCCGCTGGATGCCGCCGTGGAATCGCTCTCCATCGCTCGCTGTCAGCTGGTGGCTATCTGCCGCGCGCTGGCGCAGGATGCCCGGCTTATCATTATGGATGAACCCACGGCCTCATTGACCCATCAGGAAGTGGAGGGACTATTGCATGTGGTGCGCCAGCTGCGTGAGAGGGGGATCTGCATCGTCTTCGTAAGCCACCGTCTGGAAGAGGTCATGGCCGTATCGGACCGCATCAGCGTGCTGAAGGATGGCAATCTGGTCGGCACCTTGCCGGCGGCAGAGGTAACCACCCGCCGGCTCGGTTTTCTGATGACGGGCCAGGAGTTTGACTATCAGGTGCGCGATCTGTGGCAGGGGCAGGGCAGTACGCCGGTGCTGGAGGTGCGCAATCTCAGCCGCAAGGGGGAATATCATAACGTCTCCCTGAAGGTCGAAGCCGGAGAAGTAGTGTCGATAGTCGGCCTGTTGGGCGCCGGGCGAACAGAGCTGTGCCTGAGCCTTTTCGGCATGACCCGCCCTGACAGCGGCGAGATCCTGATAAATGGCCACCCGGTGCGGTTGCGTAGCAATCAGGACGCTATCCGCCACGGTATCGGCTATGTCTCCGAGGACCGTATGTCGCGCGGCCTGGTGATGAGTCAGTCGATTGAAAACAACATTATCAGCACCGTGTTTCATAAAGTGAAAGGCGCTTGCGGACTATTGAGTGATAGTAAAGCTCAGCAGCTGGTCGCAAGAATGGTCAACGCGTTGACCATTAAGGCGCCGGATACGCATCTGCCGGTGAATACCCTCTCCGGTGGTAATGCCCAGCGCGTTTCTATCGCCAAATGGCTGGCGATCTCTCCTAAGCTGCTGATCCTCGATAGCCCAACCGTGGGGGTGGATATCGCAAACAAAGCCGGGATCTATCATATCATCAGCGATTTGGCTGCCCATGGTATCGCCGTGCTGATGATTTGCGACGAGATTGAAGAGGCGTGGTACCAGAGTCATCGCATCCTGGTGATGAAGCAGGGCGAGTTGACCCATAGCTTCCTGCCGGACAGCAGTACCCAGCAGCAGATAGCGGAGGTGGTCAATGGCTAATCTGTTGAAACGACATGAATTCTGGTTAGGCATGTTCATTATTGCGCTGTGCCTGCTGCTGGGCTGGCGCAGTGAGGAATTTTTCACTTTCGGCAATATTTACGACCTCGCTAATAACTATGCGATGCTGACCATTCTCGCCTGTGGTCTGTTCGTGGTGCTGATCGCCGGCGGGATTGATATCTCCTTCCCGGCTATGACCATTATCGCCCAGTACGGCATGGTGGTGATGCTGCAAAAAGTAGGCGGCAACTTCGCGGTGGCTTTTGTGCTTGCCGGCGGCATCGGCGTGCTGCTGGGGCTGGTGAACGCGCTGTTGGTTAATCGTCTGCGGGTGCCCTCGATCATTATCACCATTTCTACGCTCAACATTTTCTACGGTTTGCTGCTGTGGTTAAGCAAAGGTGTCTGGCTCTACGACTTCCCTCCGTGGTTTGAAAAGGGGGTTATGCTGTTCAAATATACCGATGCCGATGGTTACGATTACGGCCTGGGGCTGCCGCTGCTGACGATGATCGTCGTGGTGCTGTTGACCGCGTTTATCATGAATTTCACCACCGTTGGCCGCAAGATCTATGCCATGGGCGGCAACCGGGAATCCGCCAGCCGCGTCGGCTTCAGCGTGCTCCGCCTGCAGCTGTTCGTTTATGGCTATATGGGGCTAATGTCGGGGGCCGCAGGTGTCGTGCAGGCGTGGACAGTGATGACCGTTGCGCCGGATTCACTGCTGGGCTATGAGCTGACGGTGCTGGCGGCGGTGGTGCTGGGCGGCACCAGCCTGATTGGCGGGCGCGGAACTCTCACCGGTACGCTGCTGGGGGTGATTTTACTGGCGGTGATGCAGAACGGCCTGAACCTGCTAGGGGTCTCCTCCTACTGGCAGACCCTGATCACTGGGGCGATCATCGTCGTCAGCATCAGCGTAACGGCATGGAGCCAGCATCAGAACCGGAGCTTGTTATGAAAAAATCGTGGCGCAACAACGTTGAGTTTTACCTGATCGGCCTGCTGCTGCTGATGGTTATCGCCTTTAGCATCGCCATGCCAAACATCTTCTGGTCTGTCAGCAATTTCCAGTCGATTGCCTCGCAAATGCCGGTGCTGGGGATCCTGGCGCTGGCGATGGCCATGACTATGCTTTGCGGCGGCATTAATTTGTCAATTATCGCGACGGCTAACGCCTGCTCGCTGGTGATGGCCTGGGTGGCGACGAGCTATCCGCCTGGGGGCGCTACCGCGCTGGCGACGCTGCTGGCCGGCGGAGGGGCGGCGATGATCATTGGCCTGTGCAACGGGATATTGATCGCCGGGATCCGCGTTTCGCCGATCCTGGCTACCCTTGGCATGATGACCCTGCTCAAAGGGATAAATATTCTGATCACCGGCGGCAGCGCCATCGCTAACTATCCGCAGTGGGTGCTGTGGCTGAATCACGCCCAGTGGTTCGGTATTCCGCTGCCAATGTGGCTTTTTGCGGTGGTGGCGGCCGGGCTGTGGGTGCTGCTGGAGAAAAGCCCGCTGGGTCGGGCGATCATGTTGATCGGATCCAACGAACGGGCGACCCATTATTCCGGGATCAATACCCGGCGGGTGTTGATGTGGGTATATGTCATCTCGGCCCTGCTCTGCGCGGTGGCTGCGTTTCTGATGATGTCGAAGCTGAACTCAGCCAAAGCATCTTATGGGGAATCGTATTTGCTGGTGTCGATCCTCGCGGCGGTGCTTGGCGGCGTGAATCCGGATGGCGGTAGTGGGCGCATCGTTGGGATGGTGCTCGCGCTGTTCCTGCTGCAGATTATTGAGAGTGGGTTCAATATCCTCGGTATCAGCCCCTATTTGACGATGGCGCTGTGGGGCGTATTGCTGCTGTGCTTTATCCAGGCGCGAGGCATGCTGGGACTGGAGAGAGCCGGGTAAATGACCCGTCCTCGGGGGCGAAGACGGGATAGCCAGTTATTCGCTACGCAAATGCACCGCCAGGCCGCTTTGCCCCGGCGCCAGCTCCGGGCGCAGCGTCAGCGACGGGATCAGATAATCGCCATGATTCTGCCGGCGGAATGGAATGGGCTCGGTTTGCCACAGCGTGTCCAGCCGCTCGGCCAGGGCGGCGCACTGATCGGCGAACTGCCCGGCATCGGTTTTATCCGTGCGGTAGAACACTAGCGGGGGAAGCACCTCAAAGCCGGGATAGAACAGCATACCGTGCTGAATGGGGAACAGGATGTCGTCGATGGGGCCATTGATCCCGCGCGGTGAATAGTGTTCTGCCCAGCCGCCGGCGGTGACGATCAGCATCGCCCGTTTGCCGACGAAAGTGCCTTCCCCGTAGCGATCGCCCCAGTGGCGGTCGCTGTGCTCGCCGACGCCATAGGCAAAGCCCCAGGCGTACACCCGGTCGATCCAGCCCTTCATGATGGCGGGCATCGAGAACCACCATAGCGGGAACTGGAAAATCACTGTATCGGCCCACAGCAGCTTTTCCTGCTCGGCTACGATATCCGCACTTTGGGTGCCCTGGGCAAAGGCCTGTTTGGAATCGAGGGTCGGCCGCCAGAACTCGCCGACCGGCGGCGCGCCGCTGTCGTCGGCGTCATACCCGGCCTTCCAGCGCATGGCATAGAGATCAGAAACCTGCACTTCATGCCCGGCCTGCTGCAGATGGCGAATGGCGAAATTTTTCAGCGCGCCATTGAGCGAGCGCGGTTCCGGATGGGCGTAAATCAGCAGTACTTTCATAATATCACCTCTGGCGTATGGAGAGCTGCAGAGTAGGAAAGCTGACGCTATAGTAGAAATTAATTACTTAAATTCCCGGTATAGTCGTGATTAATTTACAGCGTCTGGATCTCAATCTGTTGCGCACCCTGGATGTGCTGCTTAGCGAAAACAACGTTACCCGGGCGGCGCAGCGGCTGAATCTGTCGCAGCCCTCGGTGAGTATTCAGCTCGCCAGGCTGCGGGAGATTTTCGCCGATCCGCTGCTGATGCCGGGCCCGCGCGGCATGCAGCCCACCGCCCGCGCCGATGAGCTTCGTCAGCCGTTGCGCGCTGCGTTAGCCGCGCTGGAGCAGGCGGTGGCGCCGGTCAGCCCTTTTGATCCGGCCACGGCGGCGGAGACCTGGCGGGTGGCGGCGACGGACTATATGGCCTCGGCGATCCTCCTGCCGATGCTGGCTGGGTTACGCCAGGCCTCTCCCGGCAGTCGGCTGGCGGTATTCGAACTGCAGCCGGCGCGGCTGGAGCAGCAGGCGGCCAGCGATACAGTAGATCTTTTCTTTCATACCCGCGAGGGCGCGCCGCCGGGGCTGCATCAGCGCCTGCTGTTTCGCGAACGCTACGTGCTGGCTGGCCGGGCGGAACATTCGGCGCTGCGGCCTGGGCTTAGCCTGGAAACGTTCTGTCAGCTGGAGCACGTGATCGTCTCCCCGGACGGGGGCGGCTTCAGCGCGGCGACCGATATCGCGCTGGCGAACCTCGGATTGATGCGGCGGGTTGTCCTTTCCGTGCCACATTTCCTGTTTATGCTGGAGACCCTGCGCAATAGCGATCTGGTGGCGGTCCTGCCGGAGCGGCTGGTGCGCGGGCAGAGCGGGCTGGTGGTCGTCGAGCCGCCGCTGGCGGTCGCCGGCTTTGAGATGCTGATGCTGTGGCACGAGCGCTGGCACCGCGACCCGGCGCATCAATGGCTGCGTCAGTTCATTGTGAATTCACTGGAGGAACAGACATGCTGAGTGGACTGAATCACCTGACCCTGGCAGTCAGCCAGCTGGCGCCGAGCGTGGCGTTTTATCAGCAGCTGCTGGGCATGACGCTGCACGCCCGCTGGGACAGTGGGGCCTATCTCTCCTGCGGCGATTTGTGGCTGTGCCTGTCGCTGGATCCGCAGCGGCGCGTTACTCCGCCGGAAGAGAGCGACTACACCCATTATGCGTTTAGTATTAGCGAAGCCGATTTTGCTAGCTTCGCCGCCCGCCTTGAGGCTGCCGGCGTGGCGATCTGGAAGCTGAACCGTAGCGAAGGTGCCTCGCACTATTTCCTCGATCCCGATGGCCATAAGCTGGAGCTGCACGTCGGCAGTCTCGCCCAGCGTCTGGCCGCCTGCCGCGAACAGCCGTATAAGGGGATGGTATTTTTTGATCAGTGAAGCTGCTTCGCAGACGCTAGATCACCCGTAGCCCCGGTAAGCGCAGCGCCACCGGG